>CANNAV010000367.1 GCA_947502585.1 uncultured Pseudovibrio sp. | reverse complement strand
GAAAATTCCATCCCCTTTAGATCATTAGAAGGGGCAAAAATGAAGTTCAATAAAATCAATAGCTTAGGGGGGGGGGGTTGATCATAGCTATGATCAACCGGTTGATCAAATTTGACGTTAATTTTTTATACATATATGTTCAATTTTTTAACTGCTATGCTAAGAAATTGAACATATATGATCAAGCGCTTGATCATCCAGAGATGTGGCGGGGAGCATGACAGATAAAACTTTACCAGTAGCCCAGAAAAGCAAATCGGTTACCTACGTACAAACCGAGCTAAAAGCTCACGAGGATTGGGGGCGCCTGATTTTGAAGCACCCAAAAGCTGGGGCAATTTTACATTTTTTAGCTGGTCGAGTTGGGCAGCATAACGCCGTAGTCATGAGCCACAAGACGATTGCCGATCTGGTTGGAATAAGTACAGCTACGGTGACGCGGAATATCAAAGTCTTACGGGAAAATAACTGGCTTGAGGTTCGCAAAGTCGGAGCAACTAACTCTGTAAATGCATATGTCCTCAATTCCCGAGTGGCATGGACCGGCAAGCTTGAAAATAAAAGATTTGCTCTCTTTTCAGCGAATGTCATCGTCTCTGAAGAAGAGCAAGACGAAGCTCTAGGCGCAATCGAAAATCAACCGGAACTTAGGAAACTACCCAGCTTAGGAGTAAGTGAGGTACAGCTTCCATCAGGCGAGGGCCTAGAACCTCCGTCACAGCCCAGCCTGAACGGATTAGAGCCGAATCTTCCAGCAATACAAACCGACCTGGAGGACTTCACAGGCAAACCGGTTCAGCCCAAAGGTGACTAGCGCATACCAAAAAAACAAACCTAGGCCTCCGATCTTCGCCGCGGCCTATTTCTCTTTTCCATGTCGCCCCATTGGGAGGGTTTGAAGGGAGGGCAGAGCCCCCCTCGCCAGCGCGAAGTCCAGACACGTTAGTGTCATGACGAGAGTATGCTGGCTTAAGAAAACAGCACGCAAACTTTAGTTTGCATAAGTGCGCCCTTCCTTCTTGTTAGTCGTCAGGGAGATTAACTCTCAAATGGGGGTATGTAGGTCCAAGGCTCACCAATTTGGAAACAGCGATAACCTTCGCGCAGATGATCTAGGTAGGCCCTGTATGCGTCATCCGTAGCGCTGCTGCCTGCGAAGTAACTCAGCTCATCTCCATAGCCTTGAGATTCTACCCAAAGCCAAACCTCTAGAGCGAGGGTATCATCGCCTAAGGAAGGACTAGAAGATGAAAAACTACCCTCTGACACCGCCGCATGATTTTTCATCTTCCCTGAAACTACAGTTCCGTTCTTCCGGCGTTTTTTACTCTTAGGCATTCCTAGGCTTCTCCTACTCTCCAAGTTACAAGCCATCCTCTACCACTCCCAAAGCTGCTCTAGAACCCACTCCAAAGCCTCCTGAGGGGCCTACAGACACCTGCGCTTGTGGATAGATGGTTCCCCCCCGCACCCCCCTTCCAGCTCGCTCAAACGCTCGCTTGGCTCACTCCGTTCGCCTGCGGGTCTGGTTTTACCACCCTATCGGGCTTGCTACAGCGATCTTTGGGTGATCGCGCTGCGCCCGAAGCGTGGAAAATTCCATCCCCTTTAGATCATTAGAAGGGGCAAAAATGAAGTTCAATAAAATCAATAGCTTAGGGGGGGGGGG
>CANNAV010000366.1 GCA_947502585.1 uncultured Pseudovibrio sp. | reverse complement strand
CCGCAGCGCTGGTCAGGCAAAACCCGTAACTGGCAACCGCAAGGCCCGGTCTGGTTAAACCCGGAACGCGAAACCGGTATCACTGAAATCAGAGAGAGTGCATGAAACAAGCGGACAACTTACTTGACAAACACCGGAATGTACCTCCCCTTTCTCTCGCTTATCGCGTCCTTACTCGCAACGTCCGCTCTCGCGGAAACTCCGTCATTTCAGATCATAAGTGAAGCTGATACCGCGACCTCGATGAGTGGAACTCCAACTGTCACGTTTAACACTCTTCAAAACATAGGGTTGCTGAAGTCTCGCACTCTTCGAAATGAGACCGGGACTTCCTCAGTTCCGTTTCTCTGTGTAGGAGTTCAGGAGCCATCCGCTGGTTATGGAGAGCGGTTCTATTGCCCTAAGCTAAAGTAGACCATCGCCTTCCAGAATGTGCAGACCGCATCTAACACCATTGCCAGGCAGAAAAATCTCCGTTCCCCGCCGGGTGGTGGAGCCTGACAGAGTGGGGGTACATTCCTCGCTTCGAAGGTATCTCTACAATAGAGATCTGCGACAAAGCCCATGGCACTGCACATTCAGTCAAGTGCAGCTTTCTACCTACCCAAAACGAACCACCTCGGATCCTCACATAGTGGAAGTCCACCAAGACCCTGAAAAACGGACATACAACGCTCTGCCTCCTCAAAGATGCCCCCGCTGCAGCGTTAAAACGGAAATCCTGCCCCCAGATCAATGACAATTTGAGTACCTGCAGGAAGTGCTTAAATCTTAGAAGAACGCACCAAATAAATTCGACCTCGCCTGGATCGCAATCGATAAAAAACCGGGCCAAATAGCCGGAGCGGCTGGCACGCAAGCGTTTCTGGCCAACTTTGCTGTAACCGATGGCACAGCCACAGACGACAGCATCCAAAACTACACCGGGTCTCCGCTCACAAACTGTTTCACTTGCTGGCATCCCAACCTTACCCGCCCCGGATATCTGAAAGCCTTGCTCAGTACCGGGGCAATAAGTCACTGGAGAAAGCAGACTTGCAAACAAAAACTCCAGTGGAGCAATGGCAAAGCTTTAAAGAGCGCTACCTTCATGCCGCAACAGGCCTTTATGAAAACCACATCAAGGTGACACGCGAGAGCAGCCCAAGCTATTATCCTCTCCTCTATATCAAAGGCGCCGCTTTCTGGCAGGCAGTTGACCCGGAGCTGCAGAAGGTGGGAACATCGCTCGATGAAGTTCTGCCTCAGATAGAATCCGCAACACCAGATGATGCAGTATTATCGTCAGGCACAATCGATCTCCTGAAAACTACGCTTTCAGAGCAGGTCGTTCCGACGTTACACCGGCAATACCTCAACTAAACACATTTAGGACTCCAATGGTTACGCAGGTTTCAATTCAGTATCAACAGATCAATAGCATCAGGCATCGGCAAGACGGAACCCCCTGTGCAGTCCAGTCCGGTAGGAAACTGACGGATATCGCGCTTACAGACTGCAAGTTGAACAGGTTCCCACCAGAACTTTTGCACCACCGTTCCTTAAGAAGCCTATATCTGGGCCAGAACCGGGGATGTCCCACTCTTTGTTGAAACTCGCCTGAGAGACGTTGCGGGCTTATAGGTTATGCAGCTCCTTTGATCTGGTCAAGTTTGTGCATTTGGCGGTGTTT
>CANNAV010000365.1 GCA_947502585.1 uncultured Pseudovibrio sp. | reverse complement strand
TTGGGTGTGAAACTCACTCTCACAATCATAGTATATCTTTATGCCGTCGGGCGGGGCATCCAATCCATCAACGCCGTATAGCGGAGGCCTGTTGTAAAGGGTGTGAAACGCGCTTGCACGGAACAGCCTCTCAAGTGGGGTTCGTTCCGGCAAAGCTACAGGTTTTAATCCAACAATTTGAATTTCTATATTATAAATACTTAAATATAATATGTGTATTATAAAGTATCCATGAATATAGATCAAATATTAAATTATTATATATTTTAATATTACTTTATTCAGTGAATTCTATAAATGTAAATATTGACATTAAGTGCACCTGGTATAGATTTAAATGATTTCCTACCTCTATTACTAAGGGAGATATAAAATGTTGAGTTATAATTCTGCAGAACAGGCAATAATTGTTGAATTGGACGATGCGCCAGCCAGCCCAGATACGCCATACACTATGTCTGCAGGCGATACATTTGAGGGAGAGATAAGTGAACATAGCGATTTTATCGATACAGATTTAATGAAACTTCAGGTAGAGTCCGGAGTTACTTACACTATTTCAATGGAAGGCGTGGGAAGTGACGCCCTTTACGATCCATATCTAGCCCTTTTCGATATCGACCTAGATGTAGCGGTTGCAACTGATAACAACAGCGGCAGTGGACTTAACGCCGAAATCACGTTTACGGCTACGTACAGCGGCATCTACTACATTGAAGCCAGCGCTACCAGATCGCATCTCGTCGGTGAATACAGACTAACCGTCGACGAGACCGCCAACCTTAACCCGGTTTCTTTCACCATCACAGACAATGGCGGCAACGACAGCATCGACTTTAATTCAGTCAACTCTGACCAGAAAAACTCCCTGGTGGCAGAAACTTATTCTGATGTGAATGGTCTGAACGGTAACATGACCATTATGCGCGATACAGTGATTGAGAATGCTTATTCCGGTTCTGGTAACGATGAGCTGATCGGTAACGACGCTGACAGCTTTGCAGGCCTTAGGATTCAGGACTCTGGTGCAGGCACACTCGTCAGTTATGATGGTGGTTCCAGCCTTATCAATGCAGACGATTTTACGTTTGTATAAGGGTAAAATATGTGCAACCTGTCGCTGTGGCAGGTTGCATAATTATACCATTAATTCAGATACATACGGCATTTGTTTCAAATCGAAGCATGATCTATGGGGCGTTGTTGCAGAACCCCCTGATGATGTGTAGGTTCTCTGAAATTCCTTTTACTGAAGACCTTCTTTATGCCGTTTAAGCACAATGCCGAGCGTCGTCACAAGTTCGATAAAGCCGAATATAAGGTGACGAACTGGTCGGCGTATAATGAAAGCCTGCGCCGGCGTGGTGACATCACAGTCTGGGTTGATGACAGTGTTGCTGATGCGTGGTTCGCACCAGCGAGCAACCGCCGCGGGAAACCCGCAACGTATGGCTCTCCTTCCATTCTGTAGGAAGGGTCTTAGGCGTATTTTTCGTAGCCTTGTAAGTCCAGGAACAGCCGTTGAAATATGGTCTTTGTGTTGAGCAAGCCATAGCATCTGCGCTTGAGGATTTTGATCTTGTTGTTGAGCCCCTCAACAAAGCCACTGTTCTTTCTGGCCTTGAAATAGTTGGCGATAGACCCCTTGTACTTGCTCAGGGTTTTGATGAACCGGTC
>CANNAV010000364.1 GCA_947502585.1 uncultured Pseudovibrio sp. | reverse complement strand
CGGGGAGGCCGGGTGAGAGACAATTGCCTCAAGTCGGCTGCGGTCTTCACTCGAGACGCTGAATGAGTTTTTTGTGCACATGCCCGACTATACCACATCAGGAGCCATTTGTCTCGCACATTCCACTAGTCGCACGTCAATTGGGACTTGATAAAAAGGGCGCAAACTTAGATGTTGCTGCTGTGGACACAAAGGAATTACAAGGAACAAGACCTTTCAATCGCTCAACATTATCTTCCAAAGCTGGTTCAGCTGCCGGACGTGAATATTTTACAAACAAAGGACGCGCTTATGGCAAGCCATGGGATGTTATCGGTTTGCTATGCACCGTTTGACTACATCGAGCGCGAAGCCAGGATCGTCCTTGTAGGCATCACGCCAGGCTTGTCGCAAGCCAACACTGCAATTGCTGCTGCCTCCAACGCCATGAACAGCGGAGCAGATCTCAAAACCGCCTTAATGATTGCAAAGAATACAGCCAGTTTCAGCGGCGCAATGCGCAATAACCTGGTAGCGATGTTGGATAGCATCGGGGTGGCGCAGTTTTTGGCCGTTCAAAGCTCCAGGGAGCTCTTCGAAAATCATTCCACTGGCATTCACTTTACCTCTGCCTTGCGGTATCCGGTCTTCAAGAGCTTGAAGAACTACAACGGCACGCCCAATATGCCTGGTGAGCAGCTGCTGGCAAAAATGGTACAAACACATTTGGCCGAGGAAGCGCGCATGCTACCTAATGCTTTATGGATTCCGCTCGGACCCAAAGCAGATCAGGCGCTCAGTTACCTTCCCCAGTGCTCGGTTATCAACCCGAACCACATACTTTCAGGACTACCTCATCCGAGTGGTGCGAACGCGGAACGCATTGCTGTCTTCTTGGGACGAAAAGCAGCATCGGCAGCATCGTCAAAAACCAAACCTGCGCCATTGCTTGCAGCACACACGCGCCTGAAACGGCAAATTTGTGAACTCTTCTCAGAAACAGCCTACGACCACCCGAATAGGCCCACACTGCAATGACAGATTGCAAGGCAATGAGAACGTAAGGCCTTTGGCAAGCCCTGCTTATTTCGAGTATCTTACAAATCGAAATTCCTATCTGGCGAGTGAAGCAAATTGCGATTGTTGCCCCGCTGGCATTGATGTCTATATAAGCCAATCCCATCCGGACACATGAGAGCTGGGTTCCATTGATAAAAATGAACGAACGAGCGTACTGTAAGTGCGCGCACAGCAACCGGCTTACGTAGCTCTAACCTGTTGTTGGTGTCAGCGCTTGACGAAGCTCAACACAGTTTCTGGTTTTATCGTCTCAGTGCCACTGAGGTCGCGTTGGAACCATTGCGTTGCCTCAAAGTAGTGGCGAAACGTGTCCTTAAAGTCTGGCTCATCGTAAGCGCCCGGTGTGGGCGACCTAACAGTGCTGGGTTTTCTTCTCTATCCTGCGGGTAGTTTTGTCTGCATGGAAATTGGTGATGAAGAAGAGTTATGAGCGAAGCTGGAGCGATGACGACAAGCGGCAGTTTGAGCCAGAACCCAGGTGAGCCAGGCTTGCGGGTCAGCGCTGTTGAGTTTGGCGGTCTCAATGAGAGTATAGGCGATGGCCGGATAGTGTCCCGAGAGGTGGTGTAAATTCGGATGGAGCGGGTGCTGGGCTGCACGCTGCTTGGCTCAGGTGGATCCG
>CANNAV010000363.1 GCA_947502585.1 uncultured Pseudovibrio sp. | reverse complement strand
AAGGCATAAAGATAATCTTCAGAATAGGAAATTTCGAAGAAGATACACCATGTCAGTCGAATACTGCAACAACGCCTATCTGAACCGCCTCGACAACCTGCCAGAAGAGCTGCGTGCTGCCTACATCGCCCACCAGAAAGTCTGAACTCACCAGCCCGCTCACATCAACATGCAGCCAACACTATCTCAGGAGCCGGGCTTTGCCGCTGCCTTCTGCAGCGGATATTCCGCGCAGTCGTGGAACTCGGAATGGTAATAGCTGGGCACGTCCCCAAAACCACAATAGGGGCACCTGACGCCACTACCGCCAGGACTTTTGCCCAACTCACCGTACGAAATCCGCACCACAGGACGGTCTGTTTCCGGGTCTGTTGTCACCTTCATTTCCACCCTCCGATTTCTGGTTTTTTATTCCTGTCAAACACAACCTTAGCAAGTTGTTTTCAGTAATTCGCCATAAGAACATATAGAGAACAAAATACACCTGAATGCAAGCAAAATATTTGCGTCGACCATTCCTATTTTTGAAAACCAAAGCGCTGCTTGAAACGGGCTTGTCCCATTGAAAGTGACTACTCCTCGCCCTAAAGGACGAGGAGTAGTCACGAGCGCACAAAGCGGGCGTAGCGTTGTGTTTATTTCCAAAACCTACTCAGGCAATCCCGGCAGCTTCACCCCGTCCCTGATCCAGCCCATCACAAGCGCAACCGTTTCATGGATTTTAGCCGAACTTTTTTTATCCCTGGCGCTCTCATAACGGACAACCGTGGAGTGGCTTACTTTCAAAAATGATGCGGTTTCGGCCTGTGTCCACCCGAGTTTTTTGCGAATGCGAGTGAATTCTTCAGCTGTCATCACACCCACCCGAAAGACCAGAGGATCAGCCCAATGAGGACCACGGAAAGCACGATTGAGGTAATGGATAATTTATCTTGCCTTGTCATAGTGAAATCCTTTAAAATTGCGAGGCAACCCGCTCTTGTCACACCAAGAGCGGGAAGCTTCGGGTTACCAGTTATGATACATGTTCAAAATGAACAGTATTAAAGCGGTAGCCTGAAGAAGGATTGAAATTACCTGAAGCTTCATTTCAGTTCCTTCCGTTCGTAGCGGGGAGGGCCAATCCCTCCCCTTCGCTACAGCAACAAATATACGCAATTTGCTTATATTTGTAAAGTAAAATATGCGCGATCTGCGTATTATTTTCACCTCTACCTACCGGACTTTGTTGGACTATGCGGCCTTCTCCGCTAATTGCTGCTGAACGAACCCGCCCCACTGATCTGCAATTGCAGCCGCGTGACCAGGATGAAACTTTGAACGCGCCATGCACCTCTCTTCCGGGTCCGCAGTTGGAGCCATTTTGTGGACTTCATCCCGTGCGCAAGAGCCATCCAGCACACCAGTACGCTCAAGTATCGGAAGCCCCCCACGAGTCCATCAGCTGGTGGCCTTCTTCACGTTGTCCGGCCCGTTTGGATCTTTCGCAAACCACCAGGGCTGAACAGTCTGGCACTGGAGCTTTTCAAGCCCGGACATGAATATCTGTAGGACGCTGAAACTCAAGGCGTGGCCCCACTTTCAGCTCTGTTGTGCAGCGAGCACGGGACGTAGGGCTGAGCGGAACGGTATCCCGTCATAAGAGATAATTTACCTTTTCAAAACATCTATTCGAAAGTAGTTTCTCTGAGAGG
>CANNAV010000362.1 GCA_947502585.1 uncultured Pseudovibrio sp. | reverse complement strand
ACCTGATTAAATCCTGTAAGGAATTGGTCAGGTATCTGAGAAACAGGAAGAAATCAGCGCTCACCCAATATAATAAGCTGCTTCAACGAATGGAGCGAGCAAAGCAAAAACGTAAGGGACAGTCCTTCTCAGTTAAGCTTGTTCAAGCCAGTAAAGAAGCGGCAAGGGCTGAGGCTCTCTACCGTCATGTCTCCATACTCAGCTCCTGGCTCCAATATGACATTTTGCAGCTACCAGGTCACAATCCTATTGATAGAGAGATGCTTTTCGACTTCGTACTGGAAGAACTGTCCACGGTTGCTGATGCTTTACCCCGCATCACGGCATTTGTAGCGTCACTGAAACATCAAAAAGAAAACCTCCTGGCTGCCAGTCATGTCCTGAACCAGAAGTTCCAGCAGATTGCGGCCCGTTACCGTGTCACAGCTCAAGATGTCTGGGATGTGTGCTACGTAACCCGGTACGATATCCAAACCCCAAAGTACCACAACAAGGCAGATGCACTGACATCACAGCTGGGGTCACGGTTTGAAGAAATCGAAGAGGAGCTGCTGAGCGCGATTGCTGCAACACCCCGGTGCAGCTCGATAGTGGAGAACTTCAACAGCAGGCTCCGCCCTTACTTAGATCCCCGCAAACAAATCACCTCCAGGCGCCTGAAGCTGGTGCGGTTTTATCTGAACCACCAGGTGTTCCTTCGCAGTGAGCACAGCTACATGCAAGGCAAGACACCGGCAGAGGTTCTGACCGGAACACCCCATCCAAATTGGCTGGAGATGCTGGGGGTTAAGCCTTTCAAACAGGCCGCCTGATCAAGCTAAATTACGCTGCGAGTTCTATGCCGTTTCTTGGTAGGGAAACCTGTGCCCAGTGTTCACTAAAAACTGCTGTTTTTGAACCATGCCCTATTTCGTTGGGCGCAAAGTGTCTGGACCACCTGTAACAAACTCTCCACCTGCGAAGGTATAGGCGATATGACAGGGTTGACTACCAGTTAATCCACACCGGATGCCATGCAAGGCTAATAAAAGGGTTGGCCTTGGGCCAAGAGCAACCACGGCATAGTCCAGCGCCTGAAACTCAAACTTCAGGAAACCGCCAGCCTTCTGCGAGGTGAATACAGTGATGTAACCTCCCCCGGAACCACCGGAAAAAAGGGTTGCCGACGACGAGCATGTAAGGGCATTCTCATTGATAATTGGATCTGTTATTCCATCCCCATTAAAGTCAGTTGAGTATTGAACCCCTCCTTCCGAAATTTCCAGTTCACCATCGTCGATATTCTTACAACTCTGCTTTTGTTTTATAATGAACTTGTCATAATAATTTCCAAATTGATTTACGGCAGCAGCAGGCGAACTCAAGTAAAACAATGTCGATGCAACCCATATAAGCCTATGTATTTTCATTATAATCTGCTAGTGCCATATTGCTTCTAACACCTTTCCCTATATATTCAGGTTCCCTAGAGTTATGAGGTACATGATTAGTATTTACCTGCGATGTATATTTGTCAGTAGAAGGCTTCTTCGCATAATTCTCAGATGATGTGTTGATTTTCTGAAATTTACTTTACTGAATAATTTCTTTGTTCCGTTTAAACACGATGCTGAAATTCACCCCCGTGAAGTGCAACATACAACTTTTATGTAAAGCTAATGGCTCTCCTGTGATTGTGTAGGAGGTCTAACCCTTGTATTATAAGGGGAAATTGGAACCCGCACTTTTGAGATTGT
>CANNAV010000361.1 GCA_947502585.1 uncultured Pseudovibrio sp. | reverse complement strand
TCTCTATCAAGAGATACACCGTCCTCTTTTAGTTCAACTGAAAGGGGACGGTGTAAGATCAAGTCGAGACTTCTACATCTTACTCTACGTCTCACCAAGGGCATTCTTCTGTTCTACCAGATTGCCATGACTGTCATAGCTATTCCGGCTCAAGGCCAGCTTGTCTTCCCTGGCACCGCCATCCCACTGGGACAACGTGGTCTTCAGGCCTTTGGTTGGCGGTGCTGTAATGGCCTGACCATCATAGTAATGCCAGCGCCGCCAGACCCGGCGGTCCGTATAGTGATAGCTGGTCCCGATATTAAGGCTCTCAACGGCCCACCGGTTGACGATGTACTTGCTCTTATTGGGATAGGACCAGCGGGTATAGGTGCGTTCATCCCCGCTCTTGTTCAGATCTCCATAGTCTATGGTGCGTCTCAGCTGACCATAGGCGTCATACTCACGCTTCACTTTGCGCAGTCGCTCCACGCCTTCATCATAAGAGTAGGTCAAGCTGGCGGTGTTCAGTGAGGTCAGCGGTTCGGTGGTGTTTTGAACTGTATAGTCTTCCACCTGTTTGCGCAGCACAGTGCCTGCCCCATCCTTCCAAATGCGTTGAGCGACCTTCGCAACAGAGGAAAGGTCCTGGCGGTAATTGGTTTCAATGGTTGGTGAAGCACTCTCCCCGGCAAGTTTGGGCAGTGTCGTTACAATTTTTTCAAAGCCCAGAAACTGACGGTGATCATAGTCCCATTTGCCGCCCAGATAGGCATAGCTGACTTCAGAGTGACCGCCGCGGCCATCTGAGGTTATAATTGAACTAACGACCCGGCGCGGATAGGGAAACCAGTTGTCTGTTTCCCCTTTGTAAAGGGTGTAGCTGACAGTCTGGTCAGAGCCAGAGGGATCCTGAACATTTATGATAACATCTGGCTGCTCTTCACTGACATAGTAGCGCTTGTCGCCATAAACATTCTTTTCGTGATGCTCGCGCTCGATGATCTCGGCAATCCCGTCCCGGTCCATATCTTCCACATAGGCCGCTGCACTGCCATTGACTGTATGAGAACCAGACCCGGCCAGGTAGGTAAAGCTCGTATATCCTTTGTTCAGGTAGATGCGAATGAAGCTGCTTGTTGAATTTTTCTTCCAGTAACTCAGCACGACATCGCCGCGCCCATCCCCATTCACATCGGTGATCTGTACTGTCGTTCCTGCGGTGTAAGAGTACCCAGAAAACTTAAAATCAGGGGACGTTGATATAAATCCACCCGCTTGATAATGGGCTTTGAAATTGGTGCCATCCCCGCTGGTCAAAACATCTGTCACACCGTCACCATTGAGATCTCCGACCGCCCACACATTGGAGAGCTCAACGCCAGAAACAGTGTACTTTCCACTATATGTTGGGCGGATCAGACTTGTTTTGCCATCCCCATTAAAATCGCCTTTAAGGGCGGGGGGAAAATCCGGATTGTCATTGCAACTTCCTATAACCTCATCCAGTCCATTGCCGTCAAAGTCACCATAGCAAGAACTGTATTCCGCAGGATCAAGGTATCCCCCTTCAAAGTCATATCCCGCTAATATTTCGTTTTGATATAAATAGTAAACATCGCGTTCATTGGTGTAGGAAGTGCGTAGGGGAATGACAGTATTGTATGTTGGAATGCAGCTATGAGGGGCGTTGTTGCATTATTCCAGCTCAGCTTACAGCTCGCCCTTACCCAGCCAATTCAGGTCGCACTGATACGCTCGAA
>CANNAV010000360.1 GCA_947502585.1 uncultured Pseudovibrio sp. | reverse complement strand
TCTCTATCAAGAGATGCACCGTCCTCTTTTAGTTCAACTGAAAGGGGACGGTGTAAGATCAAGTCGAGACTTCTACAGCTTAAGCAAAAGCTCATACACCAGAATTGACAATAGCTCTGCCTCAGTCTCCAGGCGCCACATCTTCAGCTGTGTCGGCGTAAGTCCGGGCTCCTTGGCAACCCTTCCCAAAGTGGATCCTGGCTCATAAAGCCGTTCCACAGCTGCCGCTTTGTACTCTTCAGTGTATTTCAAGCGTCCCGTACCCATCCCCATCTCCTGCAACAATCAAAGTCAATATACTCGATTGTTCGGAAATCGGGTTGAGCTCCAGTTACGGCATAATGCCAGTTTCAGGAGCCAATGCCACTCAAACTACCTTTCCGGATTTCCTGAGCCACCTCTATGAAGCCAGGTCTTGTATTCTCGTAGCCTGAGTGAGCTTATTACGCATCTTCAGCGGCTGCCTTTGGGTTCAGATCGCTTGCGTCATGACGCTCCGGGACTTGCTGGTCCTCGTCACCCCATGTGTTGTTGACGAGTTTGCCGCGCTTTACAGCAGGGCGTTTTGCTATTTCTTCAGCCCAACGCTTGACGTTCTTGTAGTCGTCTACGGAGAGGAACTCATCCGCGCTGTAAAGTGAGCCGAGCACCAGTGCTCCGTACCACGGGAAAATCGCAATATCTGCGATAGAATACTCGTCGTCAGCCATAAATCGACGCTCTGCAAGGTTGCGGTCCAGTACGTCCAGCTGACGTTTTGCTTCCATGGCAAAACGGTTGATCGGGTACTCAAACTTCGCTGGCGCATAGGAGTAGAAGTGACCAAAACCTCCACCAAGAATTGGAGCAGAGCCCATCTGCCAGAACAGCCAGTTCATGGCTTCTGTGCGCGTTGCAGGGTCTTTCGGCAGGAAAGCACCAAACTTTTCTGCAAGATACAGCAGGATGGAACCGGACTCGAACACACGGGTTGGTGTTTCAGTGCTGTGATCAACAAGTGCAGGGATCTTGGAGTTTGGATTTAAGCGGACAAAACCACTGGAGAACTGATCACCTTCGAGGATGTTGATCAGCCACGCGTCATACTCTGCATCGCTGAAACCTGCTGCCAGAAGTTCTTCGAGCATGATGGTGACTTTCACACCATTTGGCGTTGCCAACGAGTAAAGCTGTAGCGGATGCTTGCCAATCTGCAGGTCTTTGTCATGTGTTGGACCAGCGACAGGTCGGTTGATGTTTGCGAATTGGCCGCCGTTCTTCTGTTCCCACACCCAAACCTTTGGTGGAATATATTCTTGGTTATCACTCATAAGATTTTGGCTCCGTACTGATTATGTGCAAATGGAAACGAGCAGTTCTTCGGGCTGCCTTTTCATCTCAATAGATGGGTGAACCCCTGGTGAATTCAAGTGTGCGCCAAAAACAAGATCCTGGAACAGGGCGATTTATACCAGCGGCAGGTGCTTTTGACTCGGTATATGGATTCCCAAATCACTTGAATTATGATTCAACATTGGGGAAGGAGCTTCCCAATGCCTGCGACCCCATTACGCCGTGATTATGATGCGCCCTCGTTACGCACAAAGTAAGGATGTCAGACAGAGCCGCCGCCTGCTTGCTCTTGCAGCTGTTTATGATGGGTTGTCGCGCCTGGAGGCGGCGCGACTGGGCGGTATGGATAGTGTCCACGGAAGTGGTGTAATTTGTTCTCCGGCGTTTTGAACTTACCGGTTACATGGCCGCGAGTATTTGCG
>CANNAV010000359.1 GCA_947502585.1 uncultured Pseudovibrio sp. | reverse complement strand
CATATTATATCTCCCAGAGTAATAGAGGTAGTAAGTCATTTGAAACTATGCAATATGCACTTAAAGGCAATATTTACAGTCATAGAATTCACTGAATAAAGTAATATTAACATATAAAATAATTAAATATTTGATATGTACTCATTGATGCTTTATATTATAATATAATAATTAAAATTATTATCTATATTAAATAATATATTTTGTAATATTACTCCGGCGTTGTTGCAGTATTAGAGCCTGACTCAATAGTATCTTAATAACCCCAACTCCCCGGAACCCATAAAGAGCCTTAAATTTATGTAGACCAGTGGAATCATTGTGTGATTCATAGGGGGAATGAAAACTGAAGCTCTTACGTCAGCTCAATGGCCAGACATTCTTTCATCCTTGTCATCCAGTCTTGATGTTGAAGAAACCGCAATCAAATTTAGAGCCTTGCAACGAAGGCGTGAAATTTCGAGCGGCACAGACTTACTTCGCCTTGCTATGGCATATGGCCCCTGTGGCATGTCGCTGCGCAGCACCGCAGCGTGGGCAGCCCTGAGCGGAATCGGGGAGCTGTCAGATGTAGCCGTTCTCAAGCGGCTTCAAGGGGCCGGAGGCTGGCTTGAGCATATTCTTGGTAAGCTGCTGTCACAGGCAGGCAGTCAGACCTTCCCAAGCGGACACCGCCTCCGGTTGGTGGATGGCAGCTGTATTTCAGGGGTGGGCTCTAAGAAGATCGATTACCGCATACACGCCAGCTATGACCCTGCTGCCGGACGCTTTACGCATCTTGAAATAACCGATGTGCACGGCGCAGAAAGCTTAACACGAGGACCAATCAAGAAGGGCGATATTCACATTGCAGACAGAGGCTATGCTCAAGCGAACGGACTTCATCATATCCTCAAGGAAGGAGGAGACTTTCTTGTGCGCACCGGCTGGCGCAAGGTTCGTTTGTGCCAACCTGATGATACACCGTTTGATCTGTTTACAGTATTGTCTGAAGCTGACTATGATCGGCCAGTTGATCGTCAGATTTCTATTTTGGGAAATTCAAAGGAGCAAAATATTCCCGCCCGCCTGATCATCCTGCGCAAACCACCTGAAGCAACCGAGCAAGAACGAAAACGCTTGCGCCGAACCGCGAGCAGGAAATGTACTAAACTGAACCCTTCCTCACTCATCGCCGCTGAATACATGTTGTTGTTGACGTCTTTACCAGAGGATCAGTTTGACGCTGTCAGCATTGCCGCGCTCTACAGGGTCCGCTGGCAGATTGAACTCGCCTTCAAGCGCCTTAAAAGCCTCATCCATATTGACCGCCTGCCTGCAAAGAACCCAGCTCTTGCCAAAACCTGGTTGTTGTCACATCTCATCTTGGCTCTGCTGATTGAGCGTCAAAGTGAAGAATGCATGGCTCATTCTCCTCAAGAAGAGAGTTTAAAACAGCGTTCTCCGTCCAGATGGAGGTTACACAAGCTGATCATTCAGGCCTTCATTTCAGCAATTCAGGGAGCATGGGATGTGACTAACATCGCCGTTAACGCCAGCAGCTTTTGGCGAGGTATATACGAGCCTCCCAGAAAGCGAAAAATTCAACGAATTCGAGAACATAGCTTCTTAAGTTAGCGCCTATGGGGCTTTGCTCCCTTCCACTCCGGTAATGTAGTCCGAATTTCCCTAAAAATCAAGGCTCTTTATGGGTTCCGGGGAGTTGGGGTTATTAAGATACTATTGATGGAAATGACCATCGTCGATCTGTAAAA
>CANNAV010000358.1 GCA_947502585.1 uncultured Pseudovibrio sp. | reverse complement strand
TGCGGCTGATTGTCTACAACACAAGGGCTCTGCAACCATGCATTAAGGATTTCTGCTGTGATCAGTTTCAAAGGAACAACCAGTGAAACGAGATTGGAACTTGATAAGAACGCTTCTTATCAAAGGTGATCAACAAGCGCTCAACATGTCGCCCGCTTCTGAGAAAGAGCGCTACCATCTGTTACACTTGCAAGATTGCGGCTACCTATAAAACGGCCAGATTTCCAATCAGGGGCGGCAATTTCTGGACCACATCCGCGAAGAAAGCGTATGGGCGGGGACATTGGCGGCCTTGGAAAAAATCGGCGGGGCTCCTGAAGAAATTCTAGTACTCATTGCCCGCCATTTTTCAGGCCATTCTCAGCCCGTTTAATGAATGATATACAGCCCCCAGAAACGCCCTGCCCCTGAAAATGATTTTCTAAAAAAACGCGATCCGGAACGCCGTTTCAACGACAAAAACAGTAAGGACCGCTGAGTATGGATTATCTATTAGCCCTTTCCCCGCTGATCTTTCTAGGGCTCTTTTTCTATCGAGAAAAAATGGCTCGCAGCTTTTTCATTTGGCCGCCAGCCTCCTCACTTGATCTGCCACGAATGCCAGAAACGCCCCCATCAATCGTCTACGGAACCATAAAGAAACGCTGATCAAAGCCCCGGCCATTGGCTGGGGTCTTTTTTTGCCTTCATCTGGGCGTTTAGGGGCTCCCTCACAGGCTTTCAAATGTCCCTCACCTTTTATCTAGTTGGTTGTTTTTTTTGGCCTATCGATAAGAGAGGGAAAGCAGGAGAAGAATTACATAGGCTTTCTTTTCCTCTTGATCTGCTCCTAGCTGCAACACCATCACACACACAATATAATACACACAAAAGGGTTGACTAACCCCCATTCTATACATACTATAATACACACAACAACGGGGGAGAACATGGAAAGGAACTCTAAAAACATCCTCAAACGCTTACAAAAAGAAGGCTTTGAGATTGTTTCGGTGAAGGGCTCCCACCACAAACTAAGAAAGGGAGAGAAGATTATCATCCTGCCCCACCCCAAGAAGGATTTACCCATAGGGACGGCAAGGCAGATAGCAAAAGCGGCGGGGTGGCTTTGAGCCCCGCCAGCTCTCCCAAGAAAGGATATGTAATGATCTATTATCAAGCACTCGTGCACAAAGACGCTGATAGCTCTTACGGTGTTTCTTTCCCAGATCTGGAAGGTTGTTTCTCAGCTGGCGAAACCTTGCAAGAAGCAACAGAAAACGCCAGTGAAGCCCTCCAGCTCTATCTTGGAGAATCTGCCGACATTCCAGAACCCCAAGCCATAGACGCGCTTATTCTAAACAATGAGATTAAGGCAGAATTGGCAGCAGGGGCGGTTTTGGTGGCCGTGCCTTACATCGATCTGGGCGCAAAACCAACCCGCTTTAATGTGTCATTTGACCGGAACCTCTTGCAGGCCGTTGACCAGACACGCGGGCAGACAAACCGCTCTGCATGGCTAGCAAGCGCGGCCCTTGCTGCGCTCAATATCAAACCAACACATAAGGACTAAGGCCGCCTATCAGCTGGCGGCCAGCTGCCTCACTCAGCCCCGGCCCCGTGCCGGGGTTTTTATTTGGTAAGTGTAAAATAATTATTTTTTATATTCTCTTTTATTTACACACTGAACAGCAGGCACAAAAAAAGGGTTCTGTCGCAAACTTTTTTGGGTCTTGTGCGACATGCGGCTGATTGTCTACAACACAAGGGCTCTGCAACCATGC
>CANNAV010000357.1 GCA_947502585.1 uncultured Pseudovibrio sp. | reverse complement strand
CCGAGCAGCTCCGCGAACAGACAGCGGAAGAGACTGCCGAAGTGCTGATACCCGTAGTGACAGACAACCGGGAACAGGTGGTGGCAAATACCGCGGCTTCCTTGACCAACATCCTGCGTAACAGCGACGCAGCCGCGCTTCGCAAACTGACGGTGTTCAATACGGAAACCGTTCACGTGACACTGGCCAATGAAAGTGTTGCGGGAGAGATGGTCGTTCACTCCCTGTCGACTTACAGGGAGGCGATTAACAACGCCATCGTCAATGTAAATGCGGATAACAGTGTCACGGAGCTGAACATCAGCGCAAGCGTCGCCTGGGATTCGCCCGGGGTCGCGATTCTGGGAACCGAGTACAACGATATTATCCAGGGTGGAAGCAGGAACGACTATCTGTGTGGCGGAGCGGGCGATGACCTCTTCACTATCGGCGGCCCGATCGGCGGCGACGACATCCTGGTCGGGGCCGAGGGCCGCGATATCTACAACATCTACCAGCAAGACTGGGGCTCGGGCGGCACCAGCGGCCACCACCTCATCACTGGCCCGGAAGCCGAGGACATCAAGGGCGACATCCTGAATGTAAGGGTTTATCAGGACACCGACATATGGTTTAACGCCTATGGCGATGATCTGGTGATTTCCCTCGGAAAAGATTCCTCTTTCACAGTCGTGAACTACTTTTCCAGCGGCATCGGCCTCAGCACCAGCACCCAGCAGTTCAATAGAGGGAAAGAACACGGAATTACCTGGACCTCGGAAGGTGGTTTGTTGCCCTCAGATCTCAACTGGGTGCTGAACGATGGAAGTGAGCACACATTTCGCGTCAACGTCGTCACGTCGGATGGAGCAAGCGTCAACTTTCGTCACGGGCAGATCGGAGCGTTTGAAAGCAGTTCCGCGGCTTCGCCCAGCAGCTATTACAGTGAGATTAGGTCAAACTATCTGGCCTTCCGCAACTCGGACGACCTCTGGGCAACCCACAGGCAGACATCCGAAATCAGCGACTTTGCCAATGATCTGGGCCAGGCGCTTGATGCCAGGGCAGGTGGCGCACGCCTAACGTCCGAAGCGCTTTCCGGGCTAACAATGCATGCCGGGATGACGCAGACCGTTCGGGCCGAAATCAGGGGTAATGCTGCGAACAACACCCTCTCGGGCATGTCAGGCAATGACATCATCTTCGGCGAAGACGGAGAGGACACCATTTCCGGTCTGGCAGGGGACGACATCATTCATGGCGGGCTGGGACTGGACAGGCTCGACGGCGGCGAGGGTTTTGACCTTGCCAGCTATCAAGAGGCGTCCTTTGCCATCAGGTTCGACCTTCGGGGCGGCCAGTCGGAATTTTATCGCAACAATGGCCAGTGGCTCCCCGAAGACACCGTTTCCAATTTCGAAGGCGTTATCGGCACAAGCTTTGACGATCATCTCATCGGAAATGGCGATGCCAACTATTTGGAAGGTGGCCAGGGTGCAGACACCATTTCCGGCAACGGCGGCAATGATGTGATCCATGGCGGAGGTGGTCCGGATAGTCTCGACGGCGGTGCCGGCTTCGACATCGCAAGTTATCGGGGAACGACCTTCGCGATCCGGTTCGACCTGGGTTCGTCCGATCCGGACCACAAGCAGCAGGAGCAGTACCAGTCTGGTGGCAGTTGGTTGTCTGGTGATACGGTCAGCAATTTCGAAGGTGTGATCGGTACCGATCACGCAGACATTCTGCTTGGCAACAGCGGCGGCAACTATTTCGGAGGCGGCAAGGGAGGCGA
>CANNAV010000356.1 GCA_947502585.1 uncultured Pseudovibrio sp. | reverse complement strand
CGTTTCTGATGGCGTTCAAAACAGCGCTCATGTTCTGCGATGACCGTCTTCCCGTCCGTGATGACAATCCGGTCCGCGTAGCTGCGTAAGGACACCTTGTGCAAACTATGGCTGCAGGGCACCGAATAGCTGTTGGTGTCGTACTGGACCAGGCAGGTGCTGCTGACCCGCACAACCCGTTCGCTATATCCCTCAAAGGGGCGGCCCACAGGGCGAAGACTGGGCAATTCCTCTTCAAAAACAACGGCAATACTGCGCGTTTTGGCTTCCGGGTGCGGCCTATGCGCCAGCTCCTGACAGCGTAAAGCAAGGTGGATATTAAGATCCTGAAGGCTGGCAAAAGACAGCTTTGGTGAGAATATCTGCCCTCGCATGGTCTTTACCTGATTTTCCACCTGTCCCTTTTCCCAGCCACTGGCAGGGTTACAGGCGACAGGTTCAGTTGCGTAATAGCTCATCAAGGCCTGGAACCGCGGGTGGAAGATCCGTTCCTTCCCCTTACCGATAAAAGTCACCATGGTTTTGGGATTATCGATGATCACCCGGCGCGGCACCCCGCCATAAAAAGCAAAGGCCAGGTTAAACGCATCCAGAATCATTTCGCAGGATTCTCGCGGGTAAGCCACCAGAAAGGGTTTGCGTGAATGACACAGCCGGAAATGAGCCACATAGATCTTTTGATCCAAGCCTCCAAGGCGGACGATCTCATGGCTCCAGTCAAACTGCACAGCCTCACCAGCATCAAACTCAAGCGGTACATAGCCCTTCAGGGGGCCACCTTTTGACTTCAGGCGCACAATATAGCGGCGCACCGTGTCATAGGAGCCTTCAAAACCCTGAATAACAAGAGCTTCAAAAAGACCCCGCATGCTGCGCCGCTCCCGCACAGGACGGCGAAGGTCAAGCTCAACCATTTCTTTGAGCATAACCTCATATTCAAGCAAACGCCGCCCCTTTCGAGGGGAACTCAAACGATAGCGCGGCTCCACATTCTCGTCCCGCAAATATTTGCGAACCGTATTTCTCGAAAAACCAGTCCGACGACTGACTTCCCGGATCGACACCCCATCCGCCAGAACCCAACGACGGATCTTTGCAACACTTTCCATGACTAACACCTGGCTGGTTCTCCGTGCCCGAAAAGACACGAAATCCTAACAAACAAGGCGGGTCATTTTTAAATGCAAATTATCCCGCCAGGTGGGTCAATTTTGCATGCTGATCAACATATCGTGTCGCAGGTCCATTTGACTCCTCCATGAGTAGTTTCCCACTTCATGGGATAGCACGATGGTGCCGCGTTTTACCGGGAGCATGCTCCCAGTAAAACGCTTCTGAGCACAAGCCTCACACAATTTTCCAGACGTCAGATTACACTGCCTGGCTAATCGGCCAGGGAAATCGGCAATTTCTGCCATTGAAGCAACACGCAAGCGCTGCTGTCAGTATGACTGGGTTGTGGAGTTTGCTATCAAGGGAGCCTTTGACAATATCGACCACGAGCTGCTGATGAAAGCGGTCAGAACTCATGTGAAGGAGCGCTGGATGATTTTGTACATTCAGCGGTGGCCGGAAGCGCCATTTGTTCAGTCAGGTGGTACTATTCTGGAAAAGGAGAAAGGAATACCGCAAGGCGGTGTCATCAGCCGCTTCTCATGAACCTGTTCATGCACTATGCTTTTGATAAATGGATGCAGCGAGAGCACCTGCACAACCCCTTTGCGCGGTA
The DNA here is from genome assembly GCA_947502585.1 of uncultured Pseudovibrio sp. Taxonomy (GTDB): domain Bacteria; phylum Pseudomonadota; class Alphaproteobacteria; order Rhizobiales; family Stappiaceae; genus Pseudovibrio. The sequence goes on along the minus strand of CANNAV010000356.1, from coordinate 88 downwards.
TGCTGATGATGGTGTGCCACGAGCACTGACACTTGTGTAAGCAGTGTCAATGCGAAACTGCACAGAAGATGAGGGTAGGCCCCTCGAA
>CANNAV010000355.1 GCA_947502585.1 uncultured Pseudovibrio sp. | reverse complement strand
ACCTAAAGAGAAATCCCACGATGGCTATCTCAATTTCTAAATCAGATAATTTACAGCACTATAGGGACACAATCATAAAATACGTCTTTCAAATAAACTAATTGAAAATATCATAATTTTTTGGAATAGTTCTATTGTATATGTATTCCCTGCGCATGTCAGAGTGTATACTAAAAACATAAAAATCATGGTGGGAGGCTAAACATGGAAACAATAACGAATATCCTGGGCGAAATCAATTCTGTCGTTTGGGGACCTGTAATGCTTGTGGCCATTCTCGGGGTTGGACTTTTCCTCCAGATCGGACTTAAACTAATGCCCATCTTAAAGCTGGGCATGGGCTTTAGCCTGCTCTGGAAAGGTCGCCAGGGCGAAGGTGGCGGTGAAATCAGCCCCTTTAATGCGTTGATGACATCTCTTTCAGCTACAATTGGAACAGGTAATATTGCAGGCGTTGCGACGGCTGTGTTTCTTGGCGGGCCTGGCGCTCTCTTCTGGATGTGGATGACTGCTCTTGTGGGCATGGCAACCAAGTATGCTGAGGCAGTTCTGGCTGTTAAATACCGTGAGCGCGACAACGCCGGCAACTTTGTTGGTGGCCCAATGTACTACATCAAAAATGGCTTGGGCCATAAGTGGTACTGGTTGGCACCGACCTTCGCTCTGTTTGGCGCCATCGCTGCGTTTGGCATTGGAAACGGTGTGCAGGCCAACAGTGTTGCGCACGTTCTTAATGAGAACTTCAGCATACCGGCGGAAGTCTCCGCAGTTATCCTTATGGTGTTGACTTCTGCTGTTATTCTGGGAGGAGTAACACGCATTGGTAATGTTGCCGGTAAGCTGGTTCCGTTTATGGCTGTTGCTTATATTACTGCTGGCCTTGTTGTGCTTATCCTCAATATCGATTCCATCGGCACTGCTCTGCAGGCAATATTTACGCAGGCATTCACCTCCACAGCTGCTGAAGGTGGCTTTGCCGGTGCTGCTGTCTGGGCTGCGATCCGCTTTGGCGTCGCCCGTGGCGTCTTCTCAAACGAAGCTGGTCTGGGTTCTGCGCCAATCGCCCACGCAGTTGCTGAAACCAGGAGCCCGGTTAATCAGGGTCTGATCGCAATGCTGGGTACGTTCATCGACACCCTCATCGTATGCACCATAACTGGTCTTGCGATTGTGGCATCCGGCATGTGGACATCCGGAGAGTCCGGCGCCGGTTTGACCTCATTGGCCTTTGAGACCTCGCTGCCAGGAGTTGGTGGTTACATTATCGCGATTTCACTCTCAGTGTTCGCGTTCACCACCATTTTGGGGTGGAGCTTTTACGGCGAGAAATGCATCGGCTTCTTCTTCGGGCCACGTGCGCTCAAGCCCTACCGTATCCTGTGGGTGGTTGCTATCTACTTCGGTGCGACGGCAAAACTGAGCTTCATATGGCTGCTGGCTGATACGCTGAATGCGATGATGGCTATTCCAAACCTGATAGCGCTTGTACTTCTAAGCCCGGTTGTCTTCAAGCTGACCAGAGAATTCTTCTCTGAAAATGGAACGACTGAGAGGGCGCAAAAAGCTCCGGCTAAATAAGAGAAAACACAGTTTTCGAAAGAATAGCCCGGCTTCATCGCCGGGCTGTTTTTGTATATGGCGGTAATCAGCATGCCGGAATAACCTGCGTGACATCGGTCTGAAACTGGGAATGGTTCAAATCGAGTGAACACGTTCGTGTCGCTGGGGCGCTGTTGCAGTATTCGAGTGCCTTGGTGTATCGTAAGCGCTCGGTGTAGGCGACCTAACAGTGCTGGGTTTTCTTCTCTATCCTGCAGGTAGTTTTGTCTGCATGGAA
>CANNAV010000354.1 GCA_947502585.1 uncultured Pseudovibrio sp. | reverse complement strand
AGACAGGCCTTTTTCGCCCACAGGGTGGGTCAGTTTTGGATGCAAAAGGTGGGTCAATTTTCAATGCTGATTGACAGTTTTGGTGGGATAGCCTGCATTCCGGTTGCCGGAGGTGTGTGGGCCTTTGCCAAAACGCTCCTCGCAAGAAATGATCCCGTTGGAGCGGGTGACCTGCGTATCGCTGGACCCGTCACCGGGCACGTAAAGCACTTCCTGTGCAGCGCCCTCAATGCCTTTGATGGGCCGATTGGAGGGGCTGTGGTGATAGCCGTACTCCATGACGCTCATGAGCACGACGCCCATCAGATAGGCGGAGTAATGATCCGGCATCACTTCTCCGGCCTGAGCAGAGGTCTCATCCAGGTTGACCGTTTCCATCATCGGCCAGCACAGATTGACGCGGGTGTCGTTGGTCTGGAAATCAACGGAACCTTCCGGTCCACGCGCTTCCTGAAGCTCTTGCAAGGTTGCGCCATAAGGGGCGTCCTAATAGCAGCGGGCACGAATACGTGCACAGATTGCCGCCATTTCAGCGCGGACACCAGTCAGACCATCAAAGCCGGGTGCGCCGATATTCTTCGGGAACCAGCCAAAACGCTGATAGCAAGAATAAGCCAGCTTCAGCCCACTCGGATTGCCCATGGCATCGAAGGCCCCGATGATATCAAGCGCATCAACCTTACTGGGATCGGGCTTGTCATCATCATCCTTATGGACGGTGGGATCAAACACATTGACCACGCAAATGGTACCAATACCGCGTGTTTGGGACTGCTTGAACATGGCCCGCAGCTTTTGCGGCAAGGTGTAACCATCGCGAAACGGGCCAAAGTACTTGGCAATATCCTTTTCGCGGCGAATGAGAACAGGCTTGTTGATGTACTTTGCCTGTTCAGCGGTGGTCTCATGCACCTCGTGAATGTGAGCAGTGCCAATCAGAAAGGCTGTGGCTGCTTTTAGCTCACGAACCAGAACGCCATCTTCATTGGCATCAACAATCTCAGGTCCAAAAATACGCTCAGCCATGGGCTTCTTCCTTCCGGGTTAGGATCTGACCGCACACCCACGCCTGCACAGTTGGGTGTTCGCAGGGCAACGTGTAGGTTTTGCCTGGATGAAACGTTCCTTCAAAGAACGTGGTGAGCTTGCCCTCTGCATCCTTGGCTTTGAGCTGAACCGACTGCACCGGACCGGTGTAGTCGTAGTCGCAGAACTCGGTGGGAGCCGTGCCTGTTGCACTCATCGCTCTCGTCCTCCTGTCATGGTTGTGGCTGTCGTGAAATTGGCGGAACCGGGCGGCGTGGTCCCTGATGCTCGGAGATACTGCGCACGAGGCAACTGACTTCCATTTGCCAGCGCCATTGACCCGGAGATTGATCTGCCAGATCTTCACGCTCCATCTTCAAAGGACTTGCTTCGGCAAGTGGGAAATTTTGCAAGGCGGACCGGCACCGCTCTAAAACGGCATAGGCTCCATGCTCGCCCTCAAGCGCAGTAAAGCTCAGGGCGATCACAAACCGCATGGAACGCGATTGCGTGGCATGGTTGAGCGCATTGTCACTGGCGTAACGTGCGCCGCCATAATGCACCAACGCCGCCATTTGGAAGTTGGCCAGATCAAACTCTTCTGGCTTGGACGGAAACCCGCCAACATAGGCAACCGAGGGCAAATAGAGCTTGAGGCGCTCCACAATCTGCTCCTGAAGGTGTTCAATCTGGGTCATAGGTAGCCCTCCAGAATGCTATCTGCGCGGCCCTGATGATCAAGTCCCAGGTCTGCTGTAAATTCGGATTTCAGGTTTGGCGGGTTGATCAGATCTGGATGATGTTTTTGTCTTTT
>CANNAV010000353.1 GCA_947502585.1 uncultured Pseudovibrio sp. | reverse complement strand
CTATACAAACCGGCTCGATCATGCCCCAAGAAATATTTTCACACTCATAAGCGCTACCCTCACACTGCTCAAAAAAAATCGGAAAGTCACCAACAAGAGCAATCGAAAAGGTACAGGACAATCGGAATATAGCTATATCATTCCTGACAAACGAAAACAGCCCGCACTTTCATTGAATCACCCTGACCCTTCAGCGGTTGGGAAGAAATTTTCCCCGACAAAGCCATCAGCATCGCTGCTATCGATCGGCTCGTTCTTCACGCAACTATATTCGAGATGAATGTAGAAAGCTATCGACGCAGGACGGCGTAAGACGCCGCCACATCAAGCTGAGACATTGCCAATGAAACCCTGAATAACCAACAAAGCAGCTAGGACCGTAAAACAGAACCGAAAACCAAAATCAGCGCTTGAAAAAAGTGCCTGTCATCGGCACTTTAAAATACGGCATCTTCAACCACCTTCAATGTCGCTAACTTGCACAAGCAATGTCGCGCTACAGACGCCCTCAGGCGTGTCAATGCAGCTGACACCTCCGGTTTATGAAGCACTATTGAAATTGCTCCATATCAAGCCTTGAAAACAGAATTCCGACTGGTCATGGCTTGGCGTCCCCTCCCTAAACGGTAAAAATTGGCGCAGAAAGTTAAGCCTCTTTCATCCATATAGGGCGATCGAAGTCCTTCCCTGTGCACCGGATATCACCGCGCACAGAACCGGAAAGGGATCTCTTCCAGAGGACAGACAACTTTTGCCGCTTGTAGAGGATCCCTGGTCCCCTCAAAGTGACTCAAAACGTCGGCGTAGCGATGGCCTGGGCAGCGTGTGACATCTGAAATTTCCTAATAAGGCAGTGCCACACCAGTTGATTCTGAAAAACACACAAATGCCAGCAACTTATTCATTCGATCGCTCCGAGCCAATGTCTGAGTTACCTTGACATTGAGCCGCTGAGGTATAAATTGCTCATTCCAAATATGTTTCAGAGGAGATTTGATGTCCCGGATCTAAGGGTTCAAAAGAAGAACCCCAGTGCATGGTTCAGACCATAAGACCGAGCTATTTGCACGGCTGGTTTTGCACACCTTCATTTTTCGAATATCAAACGCCGATTAATGGCACTCTTCAGGACATAGACATGATCCGTAAGTTTGAAACTCGCGATACCGAGTCCCTTGTTGAAATTTGGCTCAAAGCCAGCAACTTTGCACACCCTTTTCTGAGCGACGGCTTTCTAGCAAATGAAACCGATAATATGCGAAACATGTATCTGCCCAACGCTGATACATGGGTTACTGAGATGGATGGAGCTGTTGTCGGATTCATATCATTACGTGGCAATGAAGTTGGTGGACTGTTTGTGCATCCTGATTTCCACGGGCGAAAGCTCGGGAAGGCTCTGATGGACATGGCCACGTCGCTTTATGACAGCGTTGAGTTAGAAGTTTTTAAGCACAATCCAATCGGGCGTGACTTTTATGCGCGCTACGGGTTTGAAGAGATGCATGAGGACTTCAACGAATATGTGCAGCAGCCGGTCATCCGGCTGAAATATTCTGCCTGAACTGTGGCGGAGCAAAAGGAGAGGGTGCTTTGCATCCTCTCCGGTTCTGGCATTAACGTTCGTCTTTGCTGTATCCGGCAACCTTCATGAAGACAAGAGCTATTGCGATGAGATTACGCAGCCTGATGTCTGGAAACTGCCGTAGTGGCTTTAATCATCTGTACTTTCCTATTTTATATATGCCTTAGAGCCTGTTGACGGTCACCTGAGCGCCAGGAGAGATAGTGTCCCGAGAGGTGGTGTAAATTCGGATGGAGCGGGTGCTGGGCTGCACGCTGCTTGGCTCAGGTGGATCCG
>CANNAV010000352.1 GCA_947502585.1 uncultured Pseudovibrio sp. | reverse complement strand
GCGTCAGGTTAGATGAAGCAGAATTCGGACTGAAGTTGCTGGTCGAACAACATAATTCAGATTTGGAAATCCTCTTAGCTCATCTTGGCTTGCTGGATAAAGAATTGAAAAGGCTGACTCCCCACAGGAAAGATTTTGAAAATCATATCAAGCGGTATGAGGAAAATCCCATATCGCTAACCTATTGGACTAAGAAACTACTTGATTTTGACGGGACATTGAATGAAGCCCAGGGATTTATCGCGAAAGCAAAATCTTACTGCGACCGTGAGCAGGTTATTGAAGGAAACGAAACGCTTGACAGGGTGAAATCCAGTTTGGATCAACTAACATGGCTGATCGCTATTTCGGATAGGGAACTAGGTATGATTCCTGAGACTCAAGAGGAGGAAGATGCGCCCGGTCGGGATCCTTCCTCCCTTGAAGAGGATCTTTCCTCTATTGAAGAGGAACTTTTAGAATTTTCCCTGAGGAGAGATGTACTGAAAGATCCGGAAGACCTTAAGCTCTTTGATAAGGAATATGAGCAACTTTATCTGCATCTGGATAAAGCTAAAAATCTCTTTGATGACGCGCTCTACGAAAAATGTAAAAAAATGATAAATACAGCAAAATCCGATATGAGCGATTTGGTAACTGCTTATGCGGCTGGCGTGGAAAGTGCTTCAAAGATAGATTTCTATGCCAACTCTCTGGATAATGCTAAGGTTAATCTTAAAAAACTTCGCTCGAGAGCTACTGGAATTCGCGATCAGGAGCGTAAGAAGACCTATCTTCAGCAGATTAATGATGCAGAACAAAACGTGAAGGAAGGGGAAGAGCTGCTGCTTAACGAAAGCAGAATAAAAGAAACCCGCATCATTTTAGTGGAACTGAAAGCAGCTATTGTTGATCTGAAAAATTATCCTACAGACCTTTCCAAGGGGAACGGGGCTGAAAATCCAGCCGTCACTGTTGATCCGGTACGCCAGCGGTGGACACAAATGCAGGATTGGTTTTCTAAAGATAAACGGAGGGAAGCAAAGAGACTGGCCTCTGATTTCCAGTCGACATATATAACAGATCAGGAAAGGGTCAGAAATTTTGAAGACCTTACTAAGCTGGCAAACACACAAAACAAGAAAAACTTTAAGGTAAGCAGAACCGATGAGTGCCTCACCTATCGCCTCCTAGATTACACATTAAAATTCGACATAGGTACTGTGGATTTTGAACTTGTGAAGACCGGCGTGCAGGAAGATATCTTACGTGAAAAGACCGCTACGAAAGAAAATTTTGCTGACCATTTTAAAATAGACTTTAACCGCAAGCAAGATAAAACTTATACAATTAATTCAAAGGCAGTTAAACGAGACAAGACTTTTGAGGAGTACGATGAAACCTTGCAGGGCTTGTTTACTGCCGGACAACGGGCTGCAATCTATGGTACCTGCAACCGAGCGTTGCCTGTTCTTTTGATTCCGAATATGTTGTGCCCTGGAGGAAAGCACATATTAACCTACGATGTTAGTAAGACGAAAAATAATGATGTATCAGTACGTGTCTACTTTGAAAAAGACATGGCAATGGAAACAAAAAAAGAAAATATAAATCGATTATTAGAATTAGGGGATGAGACAGGTACTATAAAAAAATCAGTAAAAATGACTGCAGAATTAGAAATACGTGATGATGGCGATAAGGTTGAAATCCTCTCTCATGAATTATTAAGCACAAAAATAGTCAGTATTCCAGATGAAGAAGTTCCCGAGGACACAGCAGGTGCCACGTCTGAGACAGAAGCTGATATGGCAACACAAGATCCAGATGGCGCAGCCGCTTCGTTTGATGAAGTAAACCAGGTAAGAACAGAACCCACTACCACAGACCAGCAAGATAT
>CANNAV010000351.1 GCA_947502585.1 uncultured Pseudovibrio sp. | reverse complement strand
TTTACAGATCGACGATGGTCATTTCCATCAATAGTATCTTAATAACCCCAACTCCCCGGAACCCATAAAGAGCCAAATTTAATAGTTCCGAGATTTATACCACAGATGTTCGTTTGGGACCCGAAGTCTGCCATGTCGCACTCATTGAGGTAAAAGTTATAGGACACCGCCTTGGATCGCACGAGTTCCAAGAGTGCCTGCATATTGAGGCCTATAAGGGTCTCGAATAGAGCTTGGAGCATCGACTAAAGTATAAATGAAATATTCTAGTTATATATGAGCTCCGCGCGTTTGTTTTGGCAGGACTTGATCTCTATTGGCTTCGCATTATTGCCAGAATAATTGAGAGTATTTCATTGATTAAACTTGCATATTTCACGAGTGTATTGACATGAGTTGGCCCCTTCGATTTTAAGCATGCCTCGTGCACAAGTTGGATATTTTTCTATAGAGTACTGGAGTGCCAGGGAGAGTTGCAGGAAACCATATTTCTTCTAGGACAAACGGGACCGCTGACATTTTACATTCGCGAGGCGAAACCGCCTCATCAAGTGCCTTTTTTTGATTGCTCGTGCGAGCCGCGCGATTAATCACGAAGAGGTTCAATCTGCACTAATTTCGCAATTTCAAGCAAACATAAAGAAGAGATACTCATGCCATTTCACATTACAGGCGGCAAACAGCCAGATACTGCTGACAGTACAACACCATTCGTGGCTATAGACGGTGATCAGAAGCAAATCCGTTTGACTGATCCAACGCCTGATGGTGCTGGGACACCTCGGTAGCGGCGATCAACTTCTTTACTGCGGGTCGAGATCACGCTCCTGCTATAAATATATGGACTAAAATGAAAATGCTCATCCGTTCCAAATTTTTCTATACGCTTTCAATATGTTTCCTGAGCATGCTCGCGCTCTTAACTTATCCGCGAGCCCAAACCCCAGCTCAGCACCAAAAAATTCTGGATTCTGTTGATTTAAGTGATCGTGATTCAAAGTTGGGCCTCAGAATCATTTGGGATCAAAATAAATTAATTCCAAACTGTAGGGAAAATTATGCTGAAACGATGCCGGGTCGCATCTGTAATAGCCGCACATATCAGTATATTAACGGACCATCTAAGGTCCCGCGAAATGAAAAAACGTATAAGACGCCTATCGATTTTCTCCCGAACACTTTGGCAAATCTTTTGGCATCTTCCACTAGCGTGGGTGGTAATTATACCGTTCATGAACGGTGCACCGAACAAGAAATACAGGCATTAGCTGACTGGGCGAAGGCTAACCAGAAATTACAGCGGGATGATGTTCTAACGGTATCTTACCTCTCGCCAAAGGATCCGTGGGCCTTTTGCTTTCATGAAGATAGATGGGCATGGGATACCGACATTCGACAGGGCATTGAACTTGTTTTGGCAAATCAAGTGTTTTGGATATGGCGAGGCGGCGAAGTTGTCGGCACGTCCAGTTGCTCAGTTGCACACCGTTCTCCTGGAGGCGGGCGTAATTATAAATCAAAGATTTTTCCCCAGTGCAGCATTGAGCTGAACTTCGGCCAGGGGGATTATCAGATGCAGATAGGTCCGTTCCCTGCCGCCAACCTGCGCGTCATGCTCTCACGGCTAGGTCCGATGACGCGAGATTTCTGGGCACGTTTTGAGGATATCATCGCACAGCATGATTTTGATAAAAACCTCTTCTTCCCCAAAGTCCACTTTAGTGATCGCACCCAGAATATTTTAAAGCAAATTGAGGAACAAGTTAGATGAACGTAGTCATTGATGAGGCGACCATAAAGCGAGCACAGGAGCTAAACGAGAAGGCTCTCCGTCCGTTCTGTAGGAATGGTACTCAAGCAAATTTTTCGTAGCCTTGTAAGTCCAGAAACATCCGCTGA
>CANNAV010000350.1 GCA_947502585.1 uncultured Pseudovibrio sp. | reverse complement strand
GAAAGTCTGGAGCGAAAAGTTTGTAGATCAAACCTGATCTGACAAAGCACCGCCACAAAACGGAAACTGTCAGATCATGTCTGAACTTCTACACTTGAATAACCGATCCGATCCTTTGTTAGGCAAACAGGAAATCTTCAGCGCCCAGACTATGGGCGAACAACCACCCTGTATCCACCTCCAGCACATCATTGCCGTAGTGTATGGTGAGCCACCCTCCAAACACACTCTCTTTGATATCCAGCTCTGAAAATGAACTTACACCGGCTGCAGATAGATCAATGGTATCCTCGCCAACGTTAAAGTCATCAATTACGTCCTTTACACCATCATCCGCGAAGCTGAACGTGTCGGCGCCATCTCCACCAACAAGGAAGTCACGCCCAGCCCCGTCCCGCAAAACATCGTTGCCGTCACCGCCTTCCAAAATGTCATCTCCTGCACCGCCAACCAGCTGGTCATTGCCATCTTCTCCGCGAAGATGATCATCACCTGCAAACCCTTCCAGCGCATCATCTCCATCACTCCCGCGCAGTAAGTCATTGGAGCCGGAACCAAGGATGTAGGCGTCTTGCCCATGGTGACCAGTTGAGTCCAGCGGGATTTTGATATCCTCAACCCATGTATCATCTCGCTTCTGATCTGAAAGCCCGGAGATAATCACCACGCTGTCACGGTGCATCTCACTGTAGAGCTCAGAGGCATTGATCGCATTGAATGCCGTACTGTAGTTGAACGGCAAATGCGCCGACCAGCTCGCCAGGTTGAGCAAACCGCCCCCATCCCAGAACACCGGCGTATCATACCAGTCGTTGAAAATGACGATATTGCTGGTGTCATACCCGTAGTCAGTATCATTTCCCGTCAAATCCAGCCCATCAGATGAAATCACTGAGGGCACTGGATCATTTTCAAGATCAAAACCGAAAAGCTCAGCCCCGCTGCTGAGAACCGCAGCACCATCCTCTGGCGTATAGTGGCTGGCGAACGCCATATAGTTGGCACCAACGAAGAAACCATCCAACCAGTCATTGCTGCGTTCTGCCATGTTGGCAACAGCACCACCACCCAGAGAGTGGCCCGTCACAACCAGATCACTGCCATCCAGACCACACCCAACCATGAAGTCTTTCAAAGCAGAAAGCAGTCCGCCAAACGCTCCTTCCACGTAATGTGGCTCATTCTTGAAGAACTCGAGATAATCGATCACATCCCCAATCGTATCAGAGAGGATGTTATCCAGAGTCCCTGTCGTTCCGCGAAACGCCAGCGCAACCTGTGTGATGTTGCCCTGTTCATCGTACTTGGCAAGCACATCCGCTTGCGCATTTTTGAACTTGAAAGTCTCTCCCTGAAACGTCCCGTTATGGTCAACAATAGCGCCATCATAACCAAGATCTTCGGCAGAAAGGACCGTCCATCCCTTCTCTTCAATCCTGTCGCGTGCCGCTTGTTCACTCTCCCCGCTCAACAACCCAGTCTGATCTTCAGTTCCCCATAGTGTTCCAATCACTGTTCCCAACGAAAATCCATTGGTTTGATACGCACTCCCCAACGCATCATCAAGCCCGTGATAACTATAGAGCATCAAGTCCAAAGCATCAGACATGAGCTGTCGCGCGTCATTTCCTTTATACTCAAATAAAGACATCATCCCTCCAAAGTGCAATGCAATTACATCCTGAAGGAAAAAGCTGGTCTCACAATAACCAATAACAGTACTATGATTTACATAGGGAGAGCTGGCCCGGGAATATTGAGCTATAGCTGAATCTGTCAATCAGCATTGAAAATTGGGTTCATCCCAACAATCCAAGACATCGTATCCCATCGTTGGTTTCAGCAGATTGTGTCCCTATAGTGCTGTAAATTATCTGATTTAGAAATTGAGATAGCCATCGTGGGATTTCTCTTTAGGT
>CANNAV010000349.1 GCA_947502585.1 uncultured Pseudovibrio sp. | reverse complement strand
CGTTCCTTCAAACTTATCCAAATCTGTCCATACATAGTTAAACCTATGCAAGGACAGGCTTGGAGTTGAATTCCTGCTTCGTTGCGGCTGGTTTCGTTTTCACCTTGCGGCGAGAACCAGAGCCTTCCGCTCCACAGGCTGACACCGTGGAACTCACGGCGTATTCTCTTAAATTAATCGCTGCGTTTACATCGCGATCATGGATCGCCTCACAGCTCACGCAGGTCCATTTTCTGACTGATAGCGGAAGTTTTGCTACCTTGGCTCCACAAGAAGAACATGTCTTCGAGCTTGGATACCAGCGATCAGCCACGACGACCTGACAACCTCGCATATTGGCTTTGTATTGCACCTGACGTTTGAATTCATAAAAGCCCATATCACCAACAGCACGGGCCAGATGGCGATTTGCCATCATGCCTTTGACATTAAGGTTTTCGATCCCGATGGTATGGAAACGGCTGGTCAGGTCGGAAGTGAGTTTATGCAGAGCGTCCTTGCGGATGTTTCCTATTCGCGTATGGAGCCTTGCCAGCTTTTCTTTTGCTTTACTACGGTTGTTTGAACCTTTTTTCTTCCGGCTCAAGCTACGTGAAAGACGCTGCAATCGTTTTAAAAGCGCCTTGTGGGCCTTGGGGCCTTCTATGGCTTCTTCCGTTGAAAGCGTTGCCAATGCAGACACACCCAGATCAACACCAACCGCGCCTTGGTTCTTGGCTTTGGGCAAGTGATCTGGTTCTTCTATGTCTACCGTGATGCTGACAAACCAGCGATCCGCGACACGGGAAACAGTCGCGGACAGGATTTTTCCAGTAAATCGCAACGCCTCGCACATACGCACCCAGCCCAAACTCGGGATGCGGATGCGGGAACCGTCAACGGCGAACTGGTCATTGCTCAAAGTGAAGCGATCATGGATGCCTTTCTTTCGGAACTTTGGGTATTTTGCGCGACCTGCAAAGAAATTTCGGAACGCCTCTCCGAGCTGAATAATAGCCATTTGCGGGGCGTTCTTCGTGACTTCCAGCATCCACGGGAACTGCTCGCGCTTGATGGCATTGAGTTGACGACGTAAAGCAGTCTGTGTTGGCTTGGGCAGCGCAGGATCAGCTTTATGCGCCTCATACTGGCGTTTCCACTCGGCCAGTGCCCAATTGTAGGAAAACCGTGCCACACCCGAAGCCCGCGCAAAATATGTTGCCTGAGCATTATTGGGAGCCAAAGCTATTTTGTGGGCGATAATCAAGAATTTGAGTCCTCTACAGCTTGTTTAACACCTTCAAGGAGCTTCCTGTTTTTCCGTGATCTGCTTCCATATAGCCTTGCACTGAAAACGGTAATGATTTCCAGAACGTCTTTGGCAAGGTCTTCTTCAAAAGTCGTATCTTCGCCTTGGTTCAAAATAACCACTTCGACCTGTTTGGCCTCACAGATAGCAAATACGAGTTCAGCACCAAAACGAAGCAATCGGTCTCTGTGCGTGATGATAAGTCTGCCGATCTGCCCATCAATAATAGCATCAAGAAGTCGCTTTAAACCTTTTTTGCGGTAGTTCATTCCAGAGCCAAGATCGGCGACGACCTCAAAAGTCCAACCTTGCTTTGCGCAGTACAATTCGAGTACCTGTTTTTGGCGCTCAAGGTCATCCTTCTGATCATGGCTAGAAACACGAGCATAGGCGATGGTTTTCCTCGCATCGAGGTCAACCCGAAACAATTCAGGCTTGAGCTTTAAAAGATCATAGCGCCGATGCCCGGCAGGCGTTCGCTCAGGCACAATCTTGCCATCAAGCTCCCACCTCCGCAACGTAGTGATGGAAACTCCCAGCACATCAGCCGCTTGCCCTATTGAAACTAATCTATCCATATTAGATATATTCGCACACATTTAGATAGATATCAAGCGAACAGTTAAAGCCC
>CANNAV010000348.1 GCA_947502585.1 uncultured Pseudovibrio sp. | reverse complement strand
AAAGGCATAAAGATAATCTTCAGAATAGGAAATTTCGAAGAAGATACACCATGTCAGTCGAATACTGCAACAACGCCTGAGCCAGGACACTCACCTGATCAATTCCGGTGAGCTTTATGGACAGCAGGGTGTTGATCTACTGCTTGCGGGGAAGCTGACCAACAACACATCGGCCTCTCTCATTCGTTCTGCTGAGGCACTGCGCCTTGTAGCACAACATATTGAAAATGAGGGAACGTTTCAGGCTCAAGGGGAGCTGAAGGCTGAAGCAAACGCTGGCGCTGTAACACAAAGTGCTTCAGGCCAGATGGCCAGCCTTGGCGGGGCCATTGATTTGGATGCTTCAGGCCTCATTCAACTGGCTGGCGTTACACAGGCAGCCACACACCTGGATCTGGATGCAGGGAGCAGCCTTCTCGTTGCAGGTAGCCTTGAAGCCAAAGATGGACAAGCAACGATCCGTGTAGGAGAGGCTCTTACGCTGACAAATGGAAGTGCCATTTCTGCTTCCGGCCTTTTGGATGTTCAAGCTGGCAGTATTGACAGTGAGGGAATGTTGAGCGGAGCTGCTGCGACCATTAAAAGCCTGAGCGGCGGTATGACCATCGGCGCTACAGGGACTGTTCAGTCTGAACAAGGCAATTTGAGCCTGACGTCTGCTGCTGACATTGATCATCAGGGCAAGCTGATCTCTCTGGGCAAGCTTAATGTCAATGGAGCTGGCAGCTACAGACAGCACGGAGATCTGGCCCAGACAAAAGCGCAGGAAACGCTTGATATCAGCGCAACGAATGTAACTCTGGGCGGTGTCCTAACAGGACTGGAGAACATGAGCCTGGAGGCGCGTGATGGTGCACTTACAGTCCTCACGGGTGCAGAACTATCTTCCTCCGAAGATATGACCCTTTTTGCAGCGCAAGCTCTTGATATTGCACAGAACACAACACTCACAAGCGTCAAGTCCATCACTCTTGAAGGAGCGAGCCTGACAACGTCCGGCCTGATGGAGGCCAATGATACAATCACACTCACAGCTCGCGAGGGCGGGTTGACGAACTCTGGCACCTTAAAAGCCAATTTGGCCGGAGAGGCAGGACAAACGCAGGAGTATGGACTTAAACTTTCCCTCAAGGGCAATCTGGTCAACTCAGGCACGCTGAAAAGCGACAGCTCCGTCTTTGCTGCTTTTGACAATTACTCAGGATCCGGTTCCTTCAACAGCCTGACGAGTATGGAGCTTGAGGCCAAAGGAGATGTCACCGTCGGGTCTGGCGGAGAGATCCTCTCGAAAGGAGCCCTTGATCTGAAGGCTTCCGGGCTGAGCGTTTCTGGTTTGTTGGAAAGCTCAGGGGATATGATCCTGGACACCGGCGCATTGACGATCAGGAACAACGCGCAGGTGCTTTCTGGAGGAGACTTTACTGGGACCGTTGCTTCTGTCCAAAGCGCGGGCATTTTTGCCTCTCTCTCTGATTTTACCTTAACCAGTTCCGGCAGCATCACCCTTCGGGACGGCAGCTATCTTAAATCCTCTGGTACAGGTCTCATTAAGACCGGCGGCAATCTGGGTGTTGGGGCCAGCTCGCCTGAACACATCGCCACACTTTACGGGGCTGGCGCGCTGAACATTACGGCTGATGGCACCGTTCACTTGAGCGATGAGACCGCCTCAATCGCGACCCCGGATACACTGGCCCTCAAAGCTGGAAGGCTTGCCAATGACGGCCAGATCCTGAGCAACGGCAATCTGGACCTGACATTGACAAAAGCAGGTCGGTCCAGCCTTGGTAGCAGCGGGAAAATTGCCAGTAACGATGGGACACTTACACTGCAAGGCCTGAGTGCTGGCACTCATCTGGAAAATGCCGGTCAGATTTATGGCGAGCACGGTCTTGACTTACGTCTTCGCGGCAAGCTGGAAAATTCAGGTGCGGCCT
>CANNAV010000347.1 GCA_947502585.1 uncultured Pseudovibrio sp. | reverse complement strand
GGTACAGGACAATCGGAATACAGCTATATCATTCCTGACAAACGAAAACAGCCCGCACTTTCATT
Source organism: uncultured Pseudovibrio sp. (assembly GCA_947502585.1). Lineage (GTDB taxonomy): Bacteria > Pseudomonadota > Alphaproteobacteria > Rhizobiales > Stappiaceae > Pseudovibrio. The sequence continues at coordinate 1,911 of CANNAV010000347.1, read as the reverse complement.
GAATCACCCTGAGTCCCTAGGCCATGACCTGCTTATGACGAGAGGCCGGAAGGGCCAAAGGTTTCTGTCGCTCCGAAGATCTCTTCGAACTGTTCGCGCAGGCTGATATCCACCTCCGGCATCGTGAGAGGGAGGCCCAGATCCACCAAACTTGTAACGCCATGCTTTAGCACGCCGCAGGGGACAATTCCCGTGAAGTGCTCAAGGTCCGGATCTACATTCAGTGAGATGCCGTGGAAGGTTACCCACTTGCGCAAGCGAATGCCGATGGCTGCAATTTTATCTTCTACACCTGTACCTTTTTCAGGACGCTGAACCCAGACACCAACCCGATCTTCCCGTCGTTCTCCGCGGACGTGGTGCTGCCAAAGAGTGTTGATGAGCCATTTTTCTAACGCCGCGACGAAGGCGCGCACGTCTTGCTGACGGCGCTTCAAATCGAACATAACATAGGCAACACGTTGTCCTGGACCGTGATAAGTATACTGCCCTCCGCGGCCCGTTTCATAAACCGGGAAGCGATCTTTGGCGATCAGGTCAACCGGATTGGCGCTTGTGCCTGCCGTGTAAAGGGGCGGGTGTTCCAAAAGCCAGACGCGTTCGTTCGCTTTACCGGCAGCGATTGCGGCAACGCGGTCTTCCATTTCCTTTTGTGCGACTTCATAAGGCACGAGGTCGTCGTCGATCACCCACTCAACAGGGGGGAATCCTTCTAAGGGGAAGAAGTCTGTTTTGAGGGTTTGACGATCGGCCATGTTGTTATCCCAAAATGAACTGCGGATTTCCGGTAGTTGATTTGCCCTAATGAGATGTAAGCTTCTACATTAAAAACAACAGGGCACCAACTCGCAGAGACGAGACGGGTGCATTTTATTCGCCAGATGGAGGCAGACAGAGATGAATAGATTCGATGATATTTCCGTCGACATATCAGTGGTGCTGGGCAAATCTGAAATGCCCGTGCATCAGTTGTTGCGCATGGGGCGTGGTGCAGTCATTGAGCTGGACACCCATGAAGCTGATGATGTTACGATTCTGGCAAACAGTACACCTGTTGCTGAAGGGCAGGTGACAGTGGTTGGCGACAAAGTTGGCATTGTCATTACAAAGGTGTTGCAGCGGGCTGTGGATATGCGACCTGTAAACATGGAAGATCGCATCTGAGATATTTCTTGCAGTGGATAAGTGCCCGTCCAAAAGAGGTTTTTTCCTCTGCGCTGTGAATTTTTAAAAAAGGGCACTTGCACAGGTTCGAGGGGTTGGCTATATCACCGCTCACCAGCCGACGGACGAGGCAATCGAGCCCAGCCAGCCGAAGGCAAGCTAAGGTTTTGCGGCCGTGGCGGAATTGGTAGACGCGCAGCGTTGAGGTCGCTGTGGGGTAATACCCGTGGAAGTTCGAGTCTTCTCGGCCGCACCAAACGTCGCTTTGCTAAGTGATTGATATTGCTTAGCAAAGAGCCGTTTTGTTTTGCGGATTTACTAAACCGCACTTTTTGCCCTACAAACTGCCCTACATTTGCAAATTGGGGGTTTTATGCAGGGGTCAGACAAATACCTGAAATTGCGGGGTAGTCGCTGGTACTACATCAGGCGCGTGCCTAAAAAGGTTGCGCATTTAGACCAACGCGGCAAAATTGTACTCTCTCTTGAAACATCATCCTTAGAAGAAGCCTGTGCACGGAGTGATGCGCTTGCAGAAGCTGATAGGCTCTATTGGCTGTCCCTGCAGGGCGGTGGGGAAGCTGTGCTGGATGTTGCTGATGCAAATTACAAGGTAAGCGTCCCATCTAGGGATTTGTGTGCTATAATAGGGAAACACGATTCTCTTGATCAGGTCAGTTACAATGAAAATGGCTATTCGGGTTACGGTCGATTATTATAATGCTGAAACCGATGAAGTGATCGAAT
>CANNAV010000346.1 GCA_947502585.1 uncultured Pseudovibrio sp. | reverse complement strand
TGCGGGGGGCACTCAGTAATGGGTGTCCCTACCGCGAGGGCGTACTGCAACCTGAGCTGGAATACTGCAACAACGCCATTGTACTGCACTCAGGTCAAGATCAAGGTGCGCAAGAAGAGAAGATAGGAGATCTTCCCACTCAAATGCCACAAGAGGAGATTTGGTCATTACCTCATGAATCACACAATGATTCCAGTGGTCTATAATAGAATGAAAGCATCCACCAAAATTGAGGATTTGTGCTGTAGTCGGTAGCTTGCTGTGGGATCAGTCGTGTTTGCTGCTCAAAGTAATTCACGGAAACTGCATGTTGATTTGCTGTCAGCTGTCTTTCAAAGGATTATACGAAGCTGATGAAGTCAATAACTGATAATGATTCATGCATTATATGGTCAAGCCTTTAAAGGATTGCGAAGTCAGGTGTTTTTCGATGAGTAAATCGTCGCTAAGGCGCGATGTGATTGAGCAGCTTTCGGTTTTACGTTTTGATGCTCTCATATATGTTCTTTGCAAAGAAAGATCAGTTGCGGGAACACGAACAGTATGGACGCGGATGCACAGAGTGTGGAGCTGAACGGGAAAAGGCCAGAGCGATCCAGAAGTAGCTCGGCTTACACTTTCCGGTTGGCGGGAAGTAAGCAGGACATTCCTGCTGTTATAGAACTAGCGCGGCAGGCGCATGAAGAAAGCCGTTTTGGCTACATTCCGTTTTCAGAAGCGAAGACGCAGAAGATTGCTGAGAATGCGATCATAGATCCCACAAGACATGCAGTGATGTTGGCGCTAAAGGCCGAGCAGCCAGTAGGCCTGCTCTACAGCAGTGTTGGTGAGTATCACATCGGTGAGGGAGTACTCCTTGCCACCATTCACAACATCAATGTGCTTAAAACAGTGCGATCTTCACTCGGCGGTGGCCGTGCTGCGCTTGGCCTATTGCGCGGAGCAACGCAGTGGGCAAAAGCCCGAAACGCACGCGAGCTCCTTTTGCACGCCACGTCAGATGTGGAGCTGTCCAGATTGCACAAACTTACCAAAAAAGCAGGTTTCAAGTTCGTAGGAGGAAGTTATGCGAGATCACTCTGAGAGACATCAGATCATGCAAATAATTGATGTTGCGAATAATTTTCGGCGCATCCCATTAAAATTTTGCCAAGCAGGTTTATTGGCAAGCATATTCATCTTCAGCAACTTTGCGCAAGCAGAAGAAATCAAACCATTTTGGAAAATTGAAGATGCAGACTTGGAGACGCATGTAAGGTCTCTCGTTTATCTTCGGGATCTAATCACCCTTGAAGGCAAGTCTGATACGACTGGCAAAGTTAATTTCGTGTTCTTGTCGGGTAGCGATTACATCCAAAATGGAAAACTCAACATCGATCTAGTGGCTAGCGTTTTGGGTATCGCTGATCCGAGCTACCTGGATGAGTATTCCACACCAAAGGAAAACTGTCTGATCCTCACGTTGAACGGGACAAACAACCACCAGACAACTCTGGCCATAAATGGAACGTCTGGCCCGGCAACCCCAGAAGACTTCAAGTGAGCGGTTGTCGCTCTTTTAAAGTTCGAAGGCATCGAAACACCTGCGAGCGATCAGTCGTCAGCAAAAATAATTAGCCTCAAATTAATTAAGCAATATCTTAAAGAGAGCGGCAATGAATGACATTATACGCAGGACCGGCAATAAGAATATACATGACTATGTAAATTTCCGTGAAGTAGAGGAGGGCTTTGATGCTGGTTACTATGAAACTAGCAAGATTTTCAGAAATCAAGATATTAAAGTTGGAACTTCAGTAAAGCAGGTTAGTGGCAGCTTAACGAGAAAAACGAAAACATCTATTGTAAATGGGGAGACAACTACCACAGTTGAACAAGATATTACCCTAGATTTCAGGAAGGATAACCTGTAGAAGTTCAGACATGATCTGACAGTTTCCGTTTTGTGGCGGTGCTTTGTCAGATCAGGTTTGATCTACAAACTT
>CANNAV010000345.1 GCA_947502585.1 uncultured Pseudovibrio sp. | reverse complement strand
AAAAGGCATAAAGTGGTCTTTGATCATTAATACTTCGCAGACCGTATCCCCGTCACAGAATTAATGCAACAACGCCCCTGAGTGATGGCCTTGATCAAACTCAATGGAACCTTTTAGAATTGCATAGGAAAGGATGCAATGGTATATAGCAGGCTATGCACAGCCAGGTGTATTAAACGCTCCAACTCCGTAGAAAGGTCAATCAGATGAAAACCCGCATCCATGCTATCGCTGGTGGTATCGCGTTTCTGACAATTTTGACGTTTTGGACATCTACCGTTTTTTCAGAACTGTTTCTTGATCATGCTGCAATAGCATCAGTTAAAGCCATGATCTTGCGTGGAATGTTTGTTCTGATCCCGGCAATGATTGTTGCAGGTGGTTCTGGCATGGCTCTCGGCAAAAACCGCACTGATCATTTGGTTTCAGGCAAGAAAAAGCGAATGCCGTTTATTGCAGGAAATGGAATCTTAATCCTTATTCCATGTGCGCTCTTTCTGTCTGACAAAGCGTCGGCGGGTGAGTTTGATACCATTTTCTATATTGTACAGGTAGTTGAGCTTTTCGCTGGTGCAACCAACCTGACCTTGTTGGGCATGAATATACGGGATGGTCTGCGTATGACCGGCAAGATTGGCAGCGCTTCTGAAGCAGCCAATAATGCCGGAACAATCCGCGGCCTTCCAAACGGTGCCTTTCTGGCAAGGGACATACCCCGGTTAACCGACGCTGATGGCTCGGAAATTGAGGTGAAAAAATCCGTGACCCTGTGCCGTTGTGGGGCGTCAAAGTCCAAGCCATACTGCGACAATTCACATGCTGATATTGGGTTTGAATCATCGGTGTCCAAAGATCGCACACCGGACGTGCTTACTGCCTACCAGGGGAAGGAGATCACAGTTCACTACAATCGCCTGCTGTGTTCTCATGCCGGTGTTTGTAGTAACGGATTGAAACCCGTTTTCGACTCGGACAGAAAGCCATGGATAGTACCTGACAATGGCGACGCTGGCGCAATTCGCGAAATTGTGGCGGCCTGCCCTTCAGGTGCACTGTCCTTGAGCAAACCGGGTGATACGCCTCACCAGACCGGTCGCAGCAGCGTTGGCATTACAATCGAGCGTAACGGCCCGTACCGCGTAACCGGAGTGGCGATGCCGGACGTCGATTGGGCCGAAGGCGCATCACACTATAAATATGTTCTTTGCAGGTGTGGTGCCTCCAAGAACAAGCCGTTCTGCGATGGGACGCATGTTGATATCGGCTGGGACGACAGCGCAGAATGATTTTTAAATTCTATTGAGGCAATCATGATGAAAAGTACGACAACAGCTTACGGCACCGTTGCAGTTACACTGCATTGGCTCAGCGCAATTTTGATCATCGCATTGTTTGCCAGTGGGTTTCGGGCCACGTCGACAGACGTCAGCGCTGCGAAGGCAGGGATTCTTCTGATCCACGTACCGATTGGCATCTCCATACTTTTGTTGACACTTTTGCGTATTGGATGGTGGCTGTTTGCTGATCGTAAACCTGACCATTTGGAAAGCGATCCAGCCTGGCAGGTGTTCATCGGCAAAGCGGTTCATCTGCTGCTCTATATTGTAACATTAGGTATGGTTGCCGCCGGCATTGGCATGCTTGTGATGTCTGGCGCCGGAGCGATTCTGTTCGGTGGATCATCGGCTCCGCTGCCGAACTTCTTTGATTATCCGCCACGGTTTGCGCATGGGGCCGGAGCGCGGTTATTGCTTGTTTTGCTGGCGCTTCATGTCGTCGGCGCATTGTATCATCAATACTTCAAAAAAGATGGGACATTTCGTCGAATGTGGTATGGTAAAAGTTGACGAGCTAGTAGATTGTACGAGACAAATAGCTCCTGATGTGGTATAGTCGGGCAAGCGCACAAAAAACTCATTCAGCGTCTCGAGTGAAGACCGCAGCCGACTTGAGGCAATGTAAGCGTCCCATAAGTGGATAACTAAGCCGCTTTCTTGTAAATAACAGACTGTGCTTCTGACCAGTCCTGTTCCC
>CANNAV010000344.1 GCA_947502585.1 uncultured Pseudovibrio sp. | reverse complement strand
CGGAACGCGAAACCGGCATCACTGAAATCAGAGAGAGTGCATGAAACAAGCGGACAACTTACTTGACAAACACCGGGAGCCCCCAAGCTTAATTCCGTTGAAAACATCTGGCAATTCATGCGTGATAACCGGCTTTCAAACCTGGTATTCGCTTCCTGTGAAGAGATTGAAAACCACTGCTGCAACGCATGGAACAAACTCATCTGACAGCCAGCCACAATAACTTCAACCGGAACGAGAAAACGGGCCTGTGAGTTCCGACCTATGATGATTGGTATTAATTGATCGCGCAGCTCCACATTCTCATCGCGCACATACTTGCGGATCATTGTTCGTGACATGCCTGTACGACGACTGACTTCCCGCATCTATAACCCATCCGCCAGAACGCAACCGCAGGTCAGAAAGGGAACTGGTGTGCCGTGAACACACATAAGTTGTTGCGGGAACAGCCAGACCTATGCTTTGTTCCTCCCATGGGAATTTTCATATTATTTTGGGGGAGTGGGAATGACATCTCGAGAAAAGACTATCTGGATTATTGGGGCAACTTCAGGGATCGGTGAGGAGCTCTGTAAGCTTTATTCGGATGATGGCTGGCAGGTTTTTGCCAGTGGCCGCCGAGTTGACCGGCTTGAGGCTCTGAAAGAAACCTATGCCGGGGTAGCGAGCTTACCTCTTGATGTGACGGATAAAGATCAAGTCGCTCAAACCGTGCACACTTTACGTGAAAACAACAGCTTACCTGATCTGACGCTATATTGTGCCGGTGTTTTTCACGTGGGTGGTCTTTCAACATTGACAGACGAGCTGTGTGTCAATTCAATGGATACGAACTACTTTGGGGCGGTGCGGACCATACATAATCTGTTTCCATTGCTGAAAGAACGCGGCTTTGGGCAAATTGCTATTATTTCCTCGCTTAGTGGATATGGAGGACTGCCTTATGCGGCAAGCTATGGACCGACTAAAGCTGCACTCATCAATCTTTGTGAAGCGCTGAAGCCAAGTTTTGATCGGGCAAACCTGTCTCTTTCAGTCATCAATCCCGGGTTCGTGAAAACCGCGATGACAGAAAATAGCAACTTGTCCATGCCCTTTATCGTGAGTGCAGAAGGGGCTGCCAGGCGGATCAAGAAAGGTCTTGACCGTAAGTGCTTTGAGATTGCGTTTCCGTTCCCGCTTGTTACGGCCTTGAAACTGCTGCGATTTGTCCCTTATTGGGCATATTTCCGACTGGTTGGCCTTTCAACCGGGAAGTGGAGGTCCTGATAAAGAGGAGGTTACTCAAGAGGCCCTGAATGAGCCAGTAAGAAGGGTGCCTGAATGGCACCCAATCTCCATTTTCGGGCAGCTTTAATGGAACAGATAAATGCGGTTAACCGTAAACCGTTTCAAAAAAACACCTTTCGGTGCCTGATCGTCTCGACCTTCAGCTGAAGAGAGATGGCAGCGCGGGTTTGTTACCGTCAATACCCCAGCCAGGCTAACGACCGGGGATGAGGCTTTTTCTGATGTGGTGACCTCCCCTGGTTGGCCGAATACAGTCACCTTTGTGTCATTGTTGGCAGGAGCTATGATGGATTTGCGGGCACCTTTGAAAAAACATTGCCACCGTATACGTTGCAGACATAATGAGGGGTCCCCCCGTTCGGTGCGCCTGCTGTTTGCATTGCTTTTGTCGGTTCAGGTTTTGCGAGTGCTGCCGCACAGGGGCACGGGTGGTTATTGCTGAGTTGTTTGTGATTTAACGGGAAATGAGGCATACATTGTTCCCGAGCTGCACCAGCCGTCACATGTTGTAGTACAGGTTTTTCAGTCCAATGTGCGCTTTTGCCCTGATCAGACCAATGGATCGAACCAGTGTACCGCCATATCATTGCTTTGAACTCCAAACACATGTTCAACACGAACTCTGACCGAGGAACGGGTTTTATACCAACCTGCATAATCATTGACCTTTATTGCCCAGTCCCGTGATGCAATTGTTTTGATCCGCCCTGTTTCAGCGATTAATCGGTTCCAGGCATGGCAACAT
>CANNAV010000343.1 GCA_947502585.1 uncultured Pseudovibrio sp. | reverse complement strand
TACCGGGAGCATGCTCCCGGTAAAACGCCTCTGAGCACAAGCCTCACACAATTTTCCAGACGTCAGATTACACTACCAATGGCACACTACAAACATTTGAGTTGTGAAGAAAGAGACCAGATCGGGTCATTGAGGGCTGCGGTGGCTTCGCTCAGCGCTATTGCCCAGCACCCGCTCCATCCGAATTTACACCACCTCTTGGGACACTATCCCGGGAAAGTGTCCGGGCTGGCTCACGCCGCTTCAGGCATTCTTCAAAGAAAATGGTAAAGACATCAAAATTAGCTTTGCATAAAAGTTGTATGTTGCACTTCACGGGTGACTCCACGAGGCCACAGGGAAAGCCGGATCAACAGGTCCCTTACCGCAACATTACAGAACTCCTGTCACTTCCGACCCCCTATTAGCAAAGATTGTGAAGCCTGTTCTTTCGCGCCACTTTGTCACGAGAGTTTGTCTGTTCGCTCACGCGAAGCAATACGGTGCTTTTCAGCTTCTTTGCAGAACGTAACCAGCCTGCTTAACGCGATTCAGTATTCTTTCTTAAGCGCGAATGACAAATAGTAATGCTGAGTAACCAGAGTACGCAGTCTTTGTCTGAATTAAGAAGCGGCAAGCACTCTGAGCATGAGTTCCGAGAATATTACCAGGGTTGATGCTAACGAGGCATCGTCAACTTTGACTATCTGAGCAGTATTTGGGCAAAGTTTGCAGGTTCATCCCGTTCCTTTGTGCATTTTCTGACTCAGACCTGTCCGAAACGAGGATTGAAATGCTGAAGGTCACTCAAGCCGCTCATCCTGCGCCAAAATTATGTTCATCGCGGCTGTGGCGCTCCCTGCTTGTCACAGTGGCCGCTGTCGCGTTGCCGCCAGTCACCGCGGCTCCTGTTCTGGCCCAGGTCCCTTCAACCTGCACCGGCAGCATCGGTTCGACGGTCAGCTGTACAGGGGACCAGTCCGGCGGGATCAGCCTGACGGTAACAGGAGGAGCTGCGACCACACTGACCGTGGATGCTCTGACAGCTGATATCGCGCCACCGACCGGGACAGAGGGTATCAGCTTTACCAGCGATGGAGCGATCACGCTGCTAAGTGATACAGGTGGGTTTGAGATCGAGACTCTTGGTGCGAATACGGATGGTATCAATGCTTACAGCTCAGGGGCTAACGATGTATCTGTAACGCATACAGGCACAATCACCACCTCGGGTTATCGCTCTTATGGAATAGATGCAAAGTCCCAAAATGGTGGAAATATTTCCGTAACGCAGACAGGCACTATAAACGCTTCGGGGAATTACTCGAACGGAATAGGTGCAGATGCCGGGATCTTTGGAGATATTTCCGTGACACAGACAGGCACGATCACCGTCTCGGGCGATCGTGCAGGTGGAATACTGGGAATTACTGCGAGCGGTGGAAATGTATCCGTAACGCAGACAGGCACGATCAACTCCTCGGGTGATGATGCGTACGGGATATATGCAAGTACTTCGCTCAGTGGAAATATTTCCGTAACGCATACAGGCACTATAAACGCTTCAGGTAATAATGGGAGCGGGATACTTACCTCCGGCACTAGCCAGGTTGAAATTGAACTGCTTGACAGCAACATCACTGCTGGGGGTGATGGTATAGAGATGCGACTCTCGGCCACCTCAACCCTTTCTTTTCACGGGGACACAGAAATATCTGGTGGTACCCATGATATTCGTGCTGGAGCAGGCGATGACACCATTAACAACTATGGTAATTTCACCTCAAACGGGATAATTGATCTGAGAGCCGGCACCAACGCCTTTAACAACCTGCAAGGGGCCACATTCAACTCCGGTACGCAGATAAACCTTTTCGATCCTGGCACTACAGGGTCTTCCGGGACTTTCACCAACTCCGGTACTCTTTCTCCGGGCGGGGCCGCCAATGTTCGCACCACAAGTATGACGGGCGACTTTCAAAACAACGCCAATGGTCAGTTTTACGTTACATTCGATCCGGTAGCAAATACAAATGACCTGCTCGACATTACAGGAGATGCAAGTCTGAACGGGGGAACCGTT
>CANNAV010000342.1 GCA_947502585.1 uncultured Pseudovibrio sp. | reverse complement strand
AACCTAAAGAGAAATCCCACGATGGCTATCTCAATTTCTAAACCAGATAATTTACAGCACTATAGGGACACAATCGGCCGTGATGCTTGCCACATCAACGGGTGCGGCCATCCCCGATCCAAAACCATACAAGGGCGGTAAAGCACGATGCGAAGACAAGAAGGTACTGGCGAGCTGGCTTACTCCGGATGGGATTACCAAAGGCGCAATGGCAGCCTCCGGCCTGTCCGGTATTCTGGCAGGTTCCGGTCCGGTGCAATGGGCCTGTGCAATCGCGCTGGTGATCAAGCGTCGGTGTTGGCGGTTTTCTTCTGATCCGCAATGAGCGGATGGCCTGACTTAACATCTTCCCCGTCCTTCAGGGCGGGGAAGATGTTAACTGGGCGCTAAATGTGAGCTACAACTATGAGTTCTGAAGAATCAATCAAATTGAATCTGGATAAGAATTTTTGAGAGTAAAGTTTTGGGTTTGATGTCATGCTTTTAGCCTTAGATGACACGCAAGTGACAGTAAGACCGCACTTTTTTAAAGTATCGATGAGGCTCTTTAGCGAAAAATAAAGGGTGTGTGGTTCAAATTGAATGCCGTCGCGGCTACCTCGTCGCAACCGCGAAACGTGACTAGCCCCATCAGGTACAGCGATGACCATTTTGCCTTTCAGCTTGAGCAAATTTCTTAGTTGTACAATTGTTTCAATCAGATCTTCCGCAGCCAGGTGCTCTAAGACATGGCTTGCAAAGATCGTATCCACTTTAACGTCAGCGTTGTTCAACGAGATTACTTTTACGTCAAGCTCATTCTGTAGTGTCCTGATAGCGTGAGCGTCACTTTCGATAGCGTATCGAAGATTTGCCACAGATTCTTTTAGCAATATACCAGGGCCGCTTCCGTAATCCAGTACTGACCGGTCTGCATTGTCGCCTGCAAGGGCCAGCAGTTTTCGCGCCCGATCACGCATGCGGTTGTATGTGGCAGTACCCAAAAACGCATTCGCCGGACTGAAAAATACTCCCGGCCCGACACGGAAAGGTTGGTGTTCCTTTGCGTATTGTGATGCGTAATACTCGCTTAAATCGAATGTAGTTCGAGGGACAAATGCGCACTCACACTCTGTGCACCTTATCAGCATTAATGTCGAAAAGAGGTGTGTTCGTTGAGGGAAAGCGCTGATCTCCGCATTCTGCCGAGATGCACAATCGCACATTTTATGGCGCAGGACTTCGTCGAGCGGGATAAAATGCGGAACAGACTCACGCAGTCGCATAAGTTCTCCGGCATATTTGGTGTAGTTTATTTTTATTCTCTTTAACTCTTCATCGTTTTCGCAAGGTAATACCGCATTGTTTTCATCTTCTATTTCAGTAATTGTTGGTTTTCTGGATATTTTACTTAAGTATTTGTGATGGAATTGCTTCACAGGAACGCCTCGTACAAGAAAGATGTAAAGGTAATAGCTTATTAGAATTTTGAGCATGGAGAATTCTTGAAAAATAGGAGTCATCGAAATTGTGCGCATTCCTCCCCGTCCTTCAGGGCGGGGAGGAATGCGCACAATTTCGATAAGCAACGCATAGCTACATAACATAATACATAACATTTTGCGATCAGCTAGTTGTGTTGAAGACGGATTCTTCAATATAATGCGTTGTGTTTAAACAGGTAATCTGACTAAGAGGTGCCTTGACTTGATCGGTCTGGGAATCCCTCCGTGTCCGCCATCCCCTTCTTTAGTATTTTGATTTTCCATATTAATCTGCCTTTCGTTGTCCAACTTCTGGGCTGGGTCGGTCAATTTTTGTTCTCTTTTCCTTCCCTGCTATTGCTCTGATACCTTTCTCCGCTAATGCCGCTTGGTTGGCTGCGGTTGTGTAAACAGAGACTTGTTTCAGATCGGAGTGGCCTGTGACAGCTTTAATTACATCGCCGGTCATATCTCCTTCAGCCATCCTCCGTGCGGCGGCTTTTCGCAAACCATGAGCAGTACAGAAGATAGTCTCCCTATAGTGCTGTAAATTCTCCGGTTTAGAAATTGAGATAGCCATCGTGGGATTTCTCTTTAGGTTTGTCGATCA
>CANNAV010000341.1 GCA_947502585.1 uncultured Pseudovibrio sp. | reverse complement strand
ATCGCAGTGCTCGCAAAAACAGCGGACCGGTGTAATGCGCAGATACACATTTCCGGCGAAATTCGAACGGTGCCTGAGCGTGCGTACCGGGGCTGTTCTATTGCATTTTGTCGCGGGATTTCCGCACTTGCGACAGGTGCTATGGTCGTTCTTGCTGACTACCTCAAGAGCGATATTTCCCTCATTATCAATGGGTTGTGAAATTAGCACAAGGGAGTCTATATTTAAAGAAAGGTTGATCGGGCTCATAAAAGTGCAGCAACCTCAAAATAGTGAAAACCATTTTCTCCTTATAATACAGCGGTTAAGCCTCCTATACAATGGCGGGAGAACCCCAAGATATTTGAGGCAGTCCTTAACTGCAAAGCATTCTTTGAACTACTCAAGACACTACGATTATACTCCCGCCTCTCCAAAACCCGAAAAGTGCAATGTAACTTTCCTGGCCAAAACGCCTGATATCTCCGAAACCATTCTTATCTAAATATTCGGGTTTTCGAAGGAGTTGAGTATAAAGAAGTACCGCCTGATTGGTCGATCTGCCATGTAAGTAGTTTGCCGCAATGTTGTCTACTGGAAAGTGCTGTCTAGGTCAGGATCGGCATTCCGATCAACAGCATGTGCAGCTTCCAGACAAACAACCCATAGAGAACAATGCCCAACACCACGCTGATAATGTCATTGCGCAGAGCATGCGGGAACTCTTCTGCAGCAGTGTTTTTACGATTGAACTTCTTCAGAGAGATGCGCGCCCAGATCGCCCATACAAGAAAGCCAGCGAACAGAGCAACTGAGTATGGTTCACCATTGACCAACAAGTGAGAGATCGCCCAAACTTTCACGGCCAAAATAACAGGATCTTTGGTCCACTTAGCGATATTACCACGAATGAACTTTGAAAAAACCAGAATAAAGATCGGCAGAAGCAGTGTCATAGCCAGATGGCGCAACCAGAATGGCGGTACGTACAGCGGAAACAGGTCTTCCTCACGAGCCAGAACAAAGCCGTAGATTATGGCGAAAAGGCCTGTCAGCACGATCAGTGAGTAGCTTGCCCGATATGGATTTAATCCAATGTGCTGAACGACTGAGTCACGAAACCCAGGAAATGATGGGAGGAAGTGAATTCCCAGAAAGGTAAAAAGCCCGGCTAATAACAGTGTCATCGGATGACCCTTTAGATTTGTATTTTACGTTAAAGCCCAAAGACAGGCTTGTGCACTGAGACCATACGCAATAAATTTTCAATAAGCCTAATCGCCTCGCGTAAGGTGTTTTCTACATTTACCCAATTCTTTTTCGCAAAACCCTTGAGTTCATACCTCTTTTTTCGCTACATCATGGTAAATTGTTTATTTGCATATATCATAACATGACTGCTTGACTCCTATATTTGCGCAGAATCTAAGGTTTCACAAACAGAAACAGTGCCTGGAAAGTTCTATGTCCGAAAGTGACAGTGCAACAGAAACTAACGAGCGTCGCCGCGTTCGCCGTCGGCGTACATTGAAAGAAGGACGTATTGTTTTCGCGAGCCAGTCAATGGTTTTTGACTGTGTTATTCGTGATTTGTCAGATTTTGGTGCCCGCTTGAAGATGGAAACAACGATCGATGTTCCGGATGAGTTCACACTCTATTTGGTTCACTTGCGCCAGCGAGTGCAAAGCGAAGTCCGCTGGAGAACCGCGGATAGTCTGGGCGTGGAATTTGTGGGCGTAAAGGAAACCGTTTCCAGCCTGATGAAAATCTAATTCACTCTTTTAAACGCCAGCCTGGTTGAAGTTTTGTTTGTCAGCGCCGTCATTCAGCAATTCAGTGTAAAACGCCATGTCCGGTTTATCAGGAAAGGGCCAGGGCGATTTATTAAAATACATTAACCTATTGAGTTTTGTTTGAACTCTGAATCTATGGTTTCATGACAAATTATTGTAAGAAACCGATGAAATCTCTAAGAGCCTGACTCAAAAGTATCTCAGTATTGACAATACCTTGCGATCCTGTGTGTTAGAGTTCTGATGTGAGCGATTGTAGCCCATGCCTGCGATACGCTTGTTAGTTTCTCCCAATCTTTGGCCAGC
>CANNAV010000340.1 GCA_947502585.1 uncultured Pseudovibrio sp. | reverse complement strand
AAAGACACGAAATCCTAACAAACAAGGCGGGTCATTTTTAAATGCAAATTATCCCGCCAGCTGGGTCAATTTTGCATACTGATCAACAAACCTATGGGATCGATCTCGTATCCTTGGAAGAGTTTGAAGCTGATTTGCCGAAGAACTTGTACAAGATATGGAATCGGATGTCGTCGGGTTCCTATTTTCCGCCTGCTGTTCGCAGGGTGGACATACCCAAAGATGATGGTCGCACACGGCCACTTGGTATTCCTACAGTTGGAGACCGGGTGGCCCAAACGGTTGTCAAACTGGTGTTGAAACCGCAGATTGATCCAATTTTCCATCCCAATTCCTACGGCTACCGGCCTGGAAAGTCAGCCATAGATGCTGTGCAACAACTTGCCTGTTGATCAGCATACGCACGCAATTTATTTCAACTTTCTATTCGGTTCTGTTGGCTCCTTAAATGGATTTTCCTACGGACTACATCTTTAGGGTTTGACGCTCTCGGGTTGTCTCACAATACGCCTCCAACATGCCTTTTGAGAAATTGTAGTTCCATGTTTCCGTCTGTTTTGGCATCGCAGATGTGAATACGTCGGGTGTCAACGCAGCAACACAAGGCCTATGCTCCGGGTCTCGTACTGACGAATATCGGATAATTTGTGCCTCAGCTTCTATCGCCGCAGAACCGAGCTCCTGGCAATGGGTGTAGTCGTCGGGGTCCATCCATTTCGAATTTTTGTCAACAAGGGGAGGCACCGTAAGGTCTACGCAGCGCTCAGCCTTAATCCCAATCGAAATAACAGTCCTTTTGACATCAGCCGGGAACCCCGCTTCAGGCGATTCCGAATACCTTCTGTACAGGTAGTGGGCATCTTCGAACATAGCAGTTAGTCGGTGTTCGGCGGCGTAATACATACCCGAATAAGGCCCTGAGCGTCTAAAGCGCGAGCCTGGATAGGGCGGGGAGTAACGAAAGGGGGTAAACAACAAATAGAATAGCTCAAGACGTTGGGCTTCCATATTCTGTTTGGAATTTTCGATCAAAAGCTCAAGAACTTCGTGCTTGTCTCCGTCATTACCGACCAGTTTATAGGTGTTACTGCCTGATTGTAGTTCCATGAAACGCCATGTCGCGTCGCATTCGTAAGATTGGAATTCAAATTCTTGCACGAGCCCCATCCAGATAGTTTAACACGTCTACTATGCCCGTAATCGTTTTCATTAATTCCAGCGGGGCTCCATGGAGTACTGTATTCTGGGCCTTTAGCCATCGTTTCATGTAATTGTTATCGGATCCGGCAAAAGCCTCCAGAGAGCGGTATATGCGGACAAAAAGAATGGCTGTTTCAAATGCTTTTCTATTCGTCCCAAAGATGCTTTTTGATTTACGCCCGCGAGAAAGCGTTGTTGCTGAGATACCTAAAATCTCACTAAGCGCGGCATCCGATATTCCCAGAATTCTTGCAGCGCTTAGTGCAGCCTCGGTCACAACTTCTCTCTTTTTTGCATCGCTCACATTAGCAAGACTGTTGATATTTGCGCTCATCACGGCCTCCAGTTCCATACAATTGCAAGAATATAGCATATATATTGCAAATGCAACGCTAACCAGCGGAGTAGATTGATGGCTTGATAGCTTCCTGCCAGGAAAGCTCGGCAGCGCTGTCAAATGCTATTTGGTTGGAATTGTTGCGTTTCTTTGCCCACCAAAACTGAAGCTTTATCTTTATTGCAACGAAAAATAGGTGGATCTTGTGGGATGAAAAAATAGTATCATCCCAGACGGCCAGAAATTCGCTATCAGATCTCTCATTCTGAAAATAAAGATACATCCTCTATCGTGCTCTTTGAAACTAATTCGCCAATTAGAGAGGTGAGGTACAGATAGAAGAAATATTTCTATCTATCTGATATGATGTATTTAATTTTACATGCAGCACTTTTGGGGTGATACTTTATTTTTACTTTGGGCAGTATAGGATGAAACTTTTTTATCAAGAGTGACACTTTATTTTCATCCCTCTGTGTCAGGGAAGTTGTCCGCTCTCTCATTTTTCTCTATTTTCTGAAGAGGGCGAGACAGGAAGATGTAG
>CANNAV010000339.1 GCA_947502585.1 uncultured Pseudovibrio sp. | reverse complement strand
TATGATGGATGGAAAGAAAGTCTGGAGCGAAAAGTTTGTAGATCAAACCTGATCTGACAAAGCACCGCCACAAAACGAAAACTGTCAGATCATGTCTGAACTTCTACAGATTAGCCGTAACTGACCAGCTGCGAGATCTCGGCGCGCAACTCATCCAGACCGTTGCCTTTTTCTGAAGATGTGGCAATGACTTCCGGGTGCGCAGCTGGACGCTTCACGAGCACTTTCAGCGTCTCATTTTTCACGCGCTGCAGTTGTCCTGGCTTCAGTTTATCAGTCTTGGTCAGCACGACCTGATAAGGCACAGCGGACTTGTCCAGAATCGACATAGCTTCAAGATCGTTCTTTTTTATGCCGTGACGCGAGTCGATCAGCGAGAACACACGGCGCAAAGTGCTTCGACCGCGCAGATAGTCAAAAATAAGTGATGTCCACGCATCGACTATACCTTTTGGTGCTTCGGCGTACCCGTAGCCGGGCATGTCGACAATCTTGAGAATAGAGTGCCCGGCTCCAAAGAAGTTCAGCATCTGGGTCCGGCCAGGTGTGTTGGATGTCCGGGCCAACGTTTTTTTTCCGGTCAGCTTGTTGATCAGACTGGACTTGCCAACATTAGACCGACCCGCAAACGCGATTTCTATACCATCCAGCACCGGAAGCTGATGCATCTCTTTCACACTGGTAATAAAATCCCAGGGACGCACAAACAGAAGGCGTCCCGCCTCCAGTTGTTCTGCTGAATATACTTTTTCTGAGCTCATGCCCTGCCTTTTAGCCTGCAATCTAGATTTGGTCGAGTGCTGTTTTCAGCATGGTTCAAATCTAATCCCTTGATTCAGCTTTTTTGAGGGTAAAGCTGAGCCAGTTTTATACGGGCCTCCATAGTTGAGAAGCGCCGGTTTACCTTAGCCCCTGCGATTGTGTCCCTATAGTGCTGTAAATTATCTGGTTTAGAAATTGAGATAGCCATCGTTGGTATCTTCTCGCTCGGGTTTAGCGTTGTGATCGACAAACCTAAAGAGAAATCCCACGATGGCTATCTCAATTTCTAAACCAGATAATTTACAGCACTATAGGGACACAATCGCTTATTCCCAGAGCCGTGGCGATATGGCTTTTGCCTGATCCAGCTCCTCCCACAAGGATGATGTTCTCGGCGTTAGTGGTGAAGTCGCCGGTTGCAAGCTCTTGTATGCGGGCCTGCTCAACAGGTGAGACAGAGTAATCGAAACCGGCAAAGTCCTTGTGATGGGGAAAGCGTGCCGACCGCATCCGGTTGTTAACGGTGCGGATCTGGCGATCACCTTGTTCTGCTTTGATCAGAACACGCAGGGCCTCACTCAGGCTTAAAGGGCTCTTACGGGCCAGTAAATCCCTTGCCGCCTGCGCCATCCCGTGTAATCTGAGGGTGCTCAGTTCATCAATCAGACCATTCATATTGCTTCTGCCTGGCAGGTGAGCAACTGGTCATAGCGATGACAATTGGCCACGGGTGTGTGTGGGGGCCTGTCATTGTGCAAAGGGGTGGGGAGAGGAGAAAGGCAGTAACCGATTGAGTGTTATTGGTTATTTAGGTTAGTGCCGAAAAATGAGTTGTGCGCGGGGTTGCGCAAAAGGCTGTCAAAACGGCCTTAAAATGTGCAAAAAACGATCAAAAATGCGCATTTTGGTTTCATGAGAAGCGATGACCACACCAGACTACTTTACCAGTGATTTGGAAATCTTCAAGGTCGGTACGCGGGAGCAGCTCTTTTTCATGCAGCGGGTTCTGGCTGATTACCGCGATATCGCCTGAGAGTGTGGGGCGTAAATATTTCACCCGGGCCATGCCGCCGTAGACGAAGGCATAAACGCCGTCTGATAACTCGTTGCGTTTGCGGTCAACCATGACCAGGTCGCCATCGGCAATCAGCGGGTCCATGCTGTCACCTTTTGCGATGAGGATGACAAGGCCGTCTGTGTTGGTTCTTCCCTGTTTTCGGGCCAAAAACTCCTCTGTAAACGGGATTTCGTCGAGCTTTTCTACAGCCCTGTTTCAGCGATTAATCGGTTCCAGGCATGGCAACATGCATCAACAATATCTTCCCAGGTCTCAAATACCCGG
>CANNAV010000338.1 GCA_947502585.1 uncultured Pseudovibrio sp. | reverse complement strand
GTGGGTTCCTTTGAAACTGATCACAGCAGAAATCCTTAATGCATGGTTGCAGAGCCCTTGTGTTGTAGACAATCAGCCGCATGTCGCACAAGACCCAAAAAAGTTTGCGACAGAACCATAACAAAGGCTTATTGAGAATTAAGTGCCATCCTCAATTCTGCAGAATGTCGCTTTCTTCCTTGGCTTCCTCCTTCTCGTTGATGTTGCCATCCTTATTAATTGCCCTGATGCAAGCCTCCTGATCAGCAGAGGACATGTTGGCGAAACCAAAATTAGGCGGATATCCAAGTGAATCATCGTCAACGCCGCCTGTGCGGTATTTTTCTGCGATATCGGGACAATCAGAAACAGGGCTTACGATGTCGGGGTATTCTGACTTCAGAGGATTGGCGTTTTCGTCCGCAACCGGGTCACCCGCAAAATTGTTGGCTTGCGCGAGACCGTAACTAGCTGAAAACACGAGTAAGTTCAGCGCAATTAAGGTTCTTTTTGGATTTATTTGCATGCCAGTTACTCCCACAACCTGCAAAAAATAGGGTAATTCACAATAAAACAGGAAACCTGCAAAGGTTGTGTGAGCGCTTATGTTTTAATTGCGTTGATTTGGGTAATATACCGCTCTTAAGTTGTCATAGACACTCTTTACACGCATTTAACCTTTACATAAGGTTTGGATTCGCTCTGGAGGTTGACCTTTCAACGCGAATGGGGGAGATCATGTTAAAGAAGATTGGCTGTGGGTTTCTGGCTGTAATGCTGCTGCTTGCAGCGAGTGCTTTTTACTATCGGCAAGACATTGCCGAGATCCGTGCCGTTATAGCTTATGCGGATGCATTCAAACCTGAGAACATTGACCAGAAGTTCAGGTCTCTTTACAAGGAGTATTCCAGTACCTCTGTAAAAGCGCCAGACGAGATTTATGAATTGCCTCGGGGGCATCAGGCGTTGGCGATACCAGCGACCTTTGTGTATAAGGGCGAGGCAGCCTCAACGGGAGATTTTATTCTGGACTCTCACACCACCGGTCTTGCTATCATGCACAATGGTAAGCTGGTCCACGAGTACTATGACCGCGGCAACACAGCTGAAACCCATGCCATTCAGATGTCGGTGTCCAAATCCATGGCCTCCATCCTTGTTGGTGTGGCTCTGGATGAAGGGTATATCGACAGTGTGGACGACCAGATCGTCAAGTACGTGCCGGAGCTGAGGGGAACGGCATACGATGGTGTGCGTCTGAAGGATGTGCTGGAAATGTCGTCCGGCGTGCGCTGGAACGAGAATTACACCGATCTGAACTCAGACATTGTCCAGTCTGTGGTTGCAATCCAGCTGGGCTCTCTGGATGAGTTCACCAGGGATGTGCCGCGTGAGTTCGAGCCGGGAACCTACAATCGCTATTCCTCAATTGATACGCATGTGGTGGGCTGGGTGCTGCGTGGGGCGACTGGCAAACCCTATAAAGAGTGGTTCAATGAAAAGCTCTGGTCTAAAATCGGGGCTGAAGCCTCTGCGGAAATCATGGTAGATCAGAAAGGCGAACCGGTTGTCTTTGGTGGAGTGAATATTCGTCTGCGTGATATGCTGCGAGTGGGAATGGTTATGGCGCGTGGTGGTGTGAACCACAAAAGCGAGCGCATCGTTTCACAGGACTGGATCACAGCATCTGTGACGCCAGATGAGCCGCGCTTAATGCCAGGTTACAACAATCCGCAGAGTTCTTCACCGTTTGGCTACAAATACCAATGGTGGTTGCCAGTGGAATCTGATCAGGGGGACTTCACCGCAATCGGGATTCATGGCCAGTTCATTTACATCAATCCTGCCCGGAATGTGGTGATTGCAAAAACATCTACTTATCCCTCGTATCAACGCGATAAAGTGATGATGAAGATGAAATCCATTGCGCTGTTTCAGGCAATCGCCCGCCATCTGAGCGACCTGCCAAACTCTTGAAAAGAAGCAGGCTCCGGGGGAGAGCAGGCTTGTGACTTTCCTGCACAATGACAGGGAAACCGACGATTTTCCGACTGTAAATGTCCAGTATCAGGTAAAGATAGAAGAACATTCCCGAGACCGGGCCGGGCAGTAGAGTAAGAGGCTCATC
>CANNAV010000337.1 GCA_947502585.1 uncultured Pseudovibrio sp. | reverse complement strand
AAACCTAAAGAGAAATGCCACGATGGCTATCTCAATTTCTAAATCAGATAATTTACAGCACTATAGGGACACAATCCATCCCGGTGTCAGCTCGGGTATGAAAAGGGCTTTTTCTCCAGGCTATTTTGATCCAGAGTTAATTAGAGCTGATCGACAGGTCAGGATAGCCCCTTTAGCGACTTCTGCGTCTTCCAATGCCATTCTTTCCTGCCTGGTTACCGCCCGCTTTGATCTGCGCCCGGCCGGCTCCTCAGCTTCTGGACTGGCAGGAGTAAGCGGCTCCAGACCTGCGGCCCGCCCTGCGTTCATAACCGACTGCCCTTTTGCAATTTCCAGATCGACGGTTTCCCGTAATCGTAAAGCTTCAGCAGAGCTGACACACCTGACATCTCTATCGGCACTATAAAGTTCCCGCCAAAACTCTCTGCATGGATACGGTCTGCGGAACATCGCAGTTATGAAGAGCCTTGCGCACATCCGCGTTCATGGTACCGGGACCGCAAATAAAGTACTGCGTACCCTGCGCAACAGGCTGGCATAAAGCCAAGTACTCCATGGTCACATCTTTCGTGATCCGGTCAGATATCCAGGGTGGGAAATGGACATGGATGGTTTGGATAGAATATCTTTTACTTCGGCCGGGACGAAGAACGCCCTGCCAGTTACCCTGCTGTTCCCTAAAGATGATGTCATCATCTGCCCGGTTTGCGTAGAGCAAAAACAGTTTCGAAGGTTGTTCATTCTCTAATGCAGCTCACGGCTTCACCTGCCAGTGCAACGGGTTGATACAGGAAAGGGAATAGCGGATTTTAACGGTTTAGGTCGGTTTCTTCAGCAATTCAAACCGGAGTCACGCCGTCCAAACCATAATATTGGGCCGCGCATTTGCTGCTGCTCCAACGTTTTAATTTTGTCTGGCGGATTGAACACCAGGGCGCAGCATGGGTGTGTGCTTTCACTCATCGGACAAGAGTAAAGACAGGCTCCAATTAATTTACGGATAATAATGACAATTTAAAAGTATGCGCCATCAAGACAAAAAGGCGGCACAAGGCCGCCTTGATAATATTCTGTTGTTGGAATTAAACAGCTGCAGAGTACAGCTCTTCCACGTATTCCCAGTTGATCAGATTATCGACGAACGCCTCCAAGTACTTAGGACGTGCGTTGCGGTAGTCGATGTAGTAGGAATGTTCCCATACATCGCAGCCCAGAATTGGGGTCGCGCCATGTACGATTGGGTTTTCGCCATTTGGCGTTTTCATCACAACGAGCTTGCCGTCTTTCACAGCCAGCCATGCCCAACCGGAACCAAACTGTGTCACACCAGCGTTGATGAAGTTAGCCCGGAACTTGTCGAAACCACCGAGGTCTTCGTCAAGCTTCTTAGCCAGAGCGCCCGGCAGTGAAGAACCGCCACCATCTGGCTTCATCCACTTCCAGAAGTGCAAGTGATTCAGGTGCTGACCAGCATTGTTGAACAGGCCCGCATTGGTGCCGTAGCTTTCCTTGACGATCTCTTCAAGGCTTTTGGACTCAAGACCTGAACCTTCGAGCAACTTGTTGCCGTTGGTTACATAGGTCATATGGTGCTTGTCGTGGTGGAACTCGAGAGTTTCAGCAGACATATAAGGGGCCAGAGCATCGTATGCGTATGGCAGGTTTTCAAGAGCAAAAGACATGGTATACCTCCATCGAAAAGTAAATTTCAGGCACAGAGCTCTTCAGTTTCACAACCGAGCAGCGCTGCAGCTCACGGGCAAAATAGTGATGTTTTTCCTTATGAGCAACGGGTGAGGAGCATAATTTGCAAATATTTTTCTTGTTTTTTTGTAAGCAGAACTTCCAAGTTAGAAATTGCAGGAGCGTGAGGTCGCATTATTGGCTGTTTTCTGCGGCTTATAGGGAATCATTTTATGGCATATGCCTCCAAAAAACTCATAAAAACATCCACCGCGCCCGACAAAGGCCTGAGTTCGGCCCTCTCTGCGGTGGGCGGTTGTCTTGCCATGGCCGCAACAATGGGTATTGGGGGACAGGGAGATTTATTAATGTTAATTAACATATTGATTTTTTGTTTGAATTCTGAATCTATGGTTTCATGACAAATTATTGTAAG
>CANNAV010000336.1 GCA_947502585.1 uncultured Pseudovibrio sp. | reverse complement strand
TATTTGAAAACTGACTTTAACTACAATAACCATTATATTACAATGACTAATGCTTCTACACAATGGAAGTAGAGCCACTTATATGGTTGTGATAGGCCGTTCTGTGTTGGGCCGGCATTGTCAGCTGGGTATCTCGATGCACGAGTAGCAGTTAAACGTATCGAATAGGGCGGACACCATCCTTGAAGGGCACGTTCCTTCGGCGAAATGTTGGTCCTTCAAGGTACTTTGGCTTGCTAATCCGGTCCATGCGGAAATGTCGAAACGCTTCGCGCGATGGATCCCAGGCAACAAGATACCAGAGGGGCGGCAAGATCAACATGGCTTGTGGCTCGACGCATCGCTCTGTCGCATTGCCTTTTGCATCTTGATAATGGAACCGCAGATGCAGCCTGTTAAGGAATGCTGGCTCGAATGCGTTCAAGAGCCCGGGATCCATTGGACCCAAATTGGATATATCGACCTGTGGTGCAAGCGGGCCGACATACAAGCAATCCAGGAAGTGGCGTAAGTCACGAATTTTGTCAGAGGACAGCGCCTTTTCGATCCTGGAAAGACCTGCATCGGCAAGGCTAGAGAATGGCAGACTACCAGCTGCGCGCATACTTGTGACGCTGATAATCAAAGCAAAAACTTCGGCGACCGACAATCGTGCCGTGGTCTGGAGAGACTGGGGATCCAGATACAATCCACCTCCGCGACCTCGTTCAGAATGAATGGCAAAGCCCTCGTGGCGCAACGCTGAAAGATCGCGCAGGATCGTACGCCGCGATGCCCCGACATCGCAACCCAAGGCGTCGATTGTCGTGGTCCCGTTGCGGCGTAGGCTGCGAATGATGGCGTCTTGCCGTGTGCGACTGTTCATTTTCAAAGCATACATTAAAAGGTGTCAGTTTTTGACACTTTTTCAAAGTAGTAGGTGCTTCCAAGTAATCAACACGGAGACAGTTGCATGTCCAACATTGTAAAATTTCCCACACCAACACTTATCGAAGTAAACGGCGTCGCGCTTGAAGTTTTTGAGGTCGGGCGAGAAAATGCCGGAAACCCCATCGTTCTGTGTCACGGATGGCCGGAACATGCGTATTCATGGCGCAATCAAATGCCAGCTCTTGCCGCAGCAGGCTATCATGTCATCGCTCCGAACCAAAGAGGCTATGGCAATTCATCATGCCCCTCGGAAGTCACAGACTATGACATCTCTAATCTGACCGGTGACCTTGCGGCTCTACTAGATCATTTCGGATATGATGACGCGGTATTTGTCGGCCATGATTGGGGGGCGAATGTTGTTTGGGGTATGGCGTTGTTGCACCCGGACCGCGTGAAGAAGATCATCAATCTAGCCTTGCCATATCAGTCACGTACCGACATTCCGTGGATCGAATTTTTGGAAACCATCTTTGGCGCTGACAACTACTTTGTTCACTTTAATCGACAACCAGGTGTTGCGGATAAGGTTCTGCGTGATAATACCGAGCGTTTTCTGAAAAACCTGTACCGTAAAAACATACCGCAGACCCCGCCAGAGCCGGGCATGATGATGATCAACCTTGCCCAAGCAGAAACACCGTCTGGTGACGCCGTAATGAGTGAGGCGGACCTTGCTGTATTTGCATCATCTTTTGAAAAGACGGGCTTCTCCGGGAGTATCAACTGGTATAGAAACCTTGACCGCAACTGGCACCTTTTAGCGGAGGTGGACCCAATAATTTCAAAACCCACCCTTATGATTTACGGTGAACGGGACATGATCCCGCAATCAGAAAACCTTGCAGAGTTCGTGCCCAATGTCGATGTGGTCAGTCTAGATTGCGGCCATTGGATCCAACAGGAACTGCCAGAGGAAACCACCCGCACGATCTTGGCTTGGTTAGAAAGCTAGGACGCAGCCCGCTTACGTACTGCAAAACAAACGGCCGTTCGATCATGTCGAGGGGCCTCAATACTTCCGCTGTTACTTCATGAAATGGGGATGAGCCATGTCTGATACCGTTTTCTTTCACTGCCAAGAGGAATTCGCGGATTGGCTTAAGGCCAATGGCGATGCCTCAGAGCCTGACCAAAAAGTAGTTGAATGAAATGAAGGATTTATGATTCCATAGGTTTGTGAGCAATAATGGAGGTTCA
>CANNAV010000335.1 GCA_947502585.1 uncultured Pseudovibrio sp. | reverse complement strand
CCTTGGGTGTGAAACTCACTCTCACAATCATAGTATATCTTTATGCCGTCGGGCGGGGCATCCAATCCATCAACGCCATCTTAGAGCATGGATGGCAAAACGCGATCCGGCGGACGGTGACCGTCCATAAAAGCTTTGATATTGATGATTACCTTCTCACCCATATCAATACGCCCCTCTATCGTTGCTGAACCCATATGCGGCAGCACAACCACCTTATCAGATGCCACAAGCTTTGGGTTAATTGCGGGCTCGTGCTCAAATACGTCAAGGGCCGCACCTGCAAGCTCACCCGCCTCAATCTGGCGGATCAGTGCGTTATCATCCACGATCTCACCGCGA
Organism: uncultured Pseudovibrio sp.; assembly: GCA_947502585.1. GTDB lineage: Bacteria > Pseudomonadota > Alphaproteobacteria > Rhizobiales > Stappiaceae > Pseudovibrio. The sequence goes on along the minus strand of CANNAV010000335.1, from coordinate 1,795 downwards.
GCGGTGTTTACGATGTAAGCATCTGGCTTCATCAGCTTCAACCGGCGTGCTGAAAGCAAGTGATAAGTACCCGGTGTATGCGGGCAATGAATGGAGACGACATCCATACGCGCAAGCATTTGGTCCAGGCTCTCCCAGAAAGTAGCCTCCAGCTGCTCTTCAAGCGCCAGGGGCTCACGAATTCTATTGTGGTAATGGATTGACATACCAAATGCTTTTGCGCGTCTGGCGACCGCCTGACCGATCCGGCCCATACCGATAATTCCGAGGCGCTTGCCCCAGATCCGCCGGCCAAGCATCCAGGTTGGAGACCATCCGTCCCATTCCTTGTTCTCGATCTTCCTCATACCCTCGGAAAGACGACGCGGGACAGCAAGAATAAGCGCCATAGTCATATCAGCAGTGTCTTCAGTCATCACACCAGCAGTATTAGTGACTGCAATACCGCGATTGTTGGCGGAGATAACGTCGATATTGTCGACGCCGTTTCCAAAGTTGGCGATCATTTTCAGGTTAAGACCAGCCTGAGCCAAAACCGAAGCGTCAATGCGGTCTGTAACAGTGGGGACAAGGACATCAGCAATTTTAACAGCTTCCACAAGCTCGGCTTGTGTGAACGGCTTGTCCTGTTCATTCAACCGCGTGTCGAAAAGCTCACGCATGCGTGTTTCAACAACATCCGGCAGCTTCCGCGTCACAACTACAATAGGCTTCTTTTTTGGCATCGTCCCCGCCTTCTGACAAAAATTCGAAGTTTTTTAACCCTGCCCCAATCACCATATGAGTCAATGACTCAAAGGTCTTACAGGCTGTAAAAATTTCATTACCAAATGCTCCGGTGAAAACAAGACTTGTCAAACACGTTTACATCTAATAGCAGCCACTATCGGAAATCGCGAGATCTAAGTATGATACTTGTGTCCCGATTTTAGTGAAAATTACGGATTAGCCTACGGGAAATTTTGGTATCACTATGAAAAATAAAAGTTTTCTTACTCTTAGTGCCCTTTCAGTTGCTTTTCTATTGTTCCATTTTGTTTCCCCGTTCATAATCACTGCTCATGCACAATCTGCGGGGTCTGGTGTGTCTGGCCTTACAGTTCCGCGTTTTGTCAGCCTTAAATCTGATAGAGTAAACGTTCGCAAAGGTCCGAGCAGAAATCACGACATTAGTTGGACATTCGTTCGCAGCAGGCTGCCGGTTGAAGTCATTCAGGAATATGACGACTGGCGCCGCATCAGGGATTGGGAAGGAAAAGATGGCTGGGTTTTCAAAACCTTATTGACTGGCTACCGCTCCGCACTGGTAACGCCCTGGTTGGAAAATATCGGTGAAACCACCCCTCTCCGCAAGCGGCCCGGTCCCAATGAAGAGATTATTGCGTTTCTTGAGCCTTTAGTTCTTGCTGGTGTCGTTGAATGCACAGATGGCTACTGCCGGGTTTCTGGTAAAAATTTTGAAGGCTGGATTGATCAGAGCAGGTTATTTGGGGTTTATAAAAACGAGACAATCAATAACTGATCTCAACTCAAATCACAGAATATACAAAAGCCTCTGAATTTATTCAGGGTTTTGTTTTATTCGACTGATTAAGCGCACAAACCCAGACAGTTTTTTTCCCGCATCAGTTTGTCGGCCGTCTTCAGCTCTTTCATATGTGGCATGGAAACGATGTTGTAACCCGAATCCACAAAGTGCACTTCACCAGTCACTCCGGAAGCGCTGTTTCGGCCCCACGTTTTAATTTTTCCTTTTTGCGTCAAACTTCTAATCTTTATTGTTGGAGGTTTGGAT
>CANNAV010000334.1 GCA_947502585.1 uncultured Pseudovibrio sp. | reverse complement strand
TTTTCATTGATTATGACCTGATCTGAGAATTGTTCTATCGAATCATAACATAAAAACTCCACATATGCGACGCTTACCAAGGTTCCCGAGGTGACTTAGCTTTCGGAAATTGGCAGAGCGCTGCCTTGTTTGGTGGAGCGGATCGCGAATGAGGAGCGCATGCGCACAACACCGGGGAGGCGGGTGAGGTGGTCGCGGTGGATCCGCTCAAAATCAACCGGATCATCTGCCATAACACGCAGGATGTAATCCGCATCGCCCCCCATGAGATGACACTCCATGATCTCGGTGGAGCGATCAACGGCCTTTTCGAATGTTGAGAGAGCTTCCTCTGACTGTGAGCCGAGCGAGATCTCGACAAAGACACTCATACACTTGCCCAGCTTCTTCGGATTGAGCAGGGCAACGTACTTTTCTATAATGCCTTCGGCCTCGAGAGTGCGGACACGACGGAGGCAGGCAGAGGCGGACAGACCCACATGTTCTGCGAGATCAGAGTTAGATATACGGCCATCCTCCTGCAGAGAACGAAGGATTTTTCTATCAAGCTTGTCGAGTTTCATAGCTTTGCCGTTATCGTAGATTATTGTCTTTAGATGATGATTATTCGCAGAAATTTGCTAAAATGTAGCTTATAGAGCGTAGATTGCAAGCATCTGCGGATGAAAACACCATAAAGTATGTAGAAATACAATGCCGAAGCTGATTGGGAGAATGTGATGCTTGTTGGTGTTCCTAAGGAAATAAAAAATCATGAATATCGTGTTGGCCTGACGCCGGACAGCGTGCGTGAAGTTGTTGCTCATGGCCATGAAATGGTTGTGGAGACCAATGCCGGTGTTGGCATTGGTGCGAGTGACGCTGACTATACTGCAGCTGGTGCTTCCATACTGCCGAGCGCTGCTGACGTCTTCGCGAAAGCAGAAATGATCGTGAAGGTGAAAGAACCTCAGGCTGTTGAGCGCAAGATGCTCCGTCCTGACCATCTGCTGTTCACTTACCTGCACCTGGCCCCGGACCCGGAGCAGACTGCTGACCTTGTTGCCTCCGGGGCGGTCTGCATTGCTTATGAAACCGTCACTGACGAAAATGGTCGCCTTCCTCTGCTGGCGCCAATGTCTCAGGTTGCGGGTCGTCTCTCCATTCAGGCTGGCGCAACTGCACTTCAGAAAGCTAATGGCGGCGCTGGCATGCTTCTGGGCGGCGTGCCGGGTGTTGCACCTGCGAAAACCGTTGTGATCGGCGGTGGCGTTGTTGGGGCACACGCTATTGAAATGGCAATCGGTCTTGGCTCCGACGTGACTGTTCTGGACAGAAGCGTTGATGTTCTTGACGCTCTTTCTGCCCGATTCGGTTCCCGTTTGAAGACAGTGTTCTCCAACCGTGCGGCGCTTGAGAACGAAGTTCTGGCAGCTGATCTGGTTGTCGGTGCTGTTCTGGTGGCTGGCGCTGCTGCACCGAAGCTGGTTACCAAAGAGCACATCAGGGCGATGAAGCCGGGCTCTGTTGTTGTTGACGTTGCAATCGATCAGGGTGGTTGTTTTGAAACTTCCCGTGCAACAACGCATCAGGATCCAACCTATATCGTGGATGAAGTGGTTCACTACTGCGTTGCAAACATGCCGGGCGCTGTGGCTCGCACCTCCACTTACGCGCTGAACAACGCGACTTTGCCTTACGTTCTGGCACTGGCTGACAAAGGCTATGAAGCTGCTCTTCGTGTCCTTCCAGGTTTCCTGCCGGGTCTGAACGTTTACAAGGGGCAGGTTACCGTTGCGGAGGTTGCTGAAAACCTGGGCTACACTTATGTGGCTCCTGAAACTGCTCTGGTTCGGAAAACTGAAGCTGTCTGAACGTCCAAAGAGACTTAGAGTTTGGGAACGGGAGCCAAGGGCTCCCGTTTTACGTTGACAAAGGTTCTGTTTAGCCTGTCAGAGGTTTGCCTCAGCGTTAATGAGTTTACAGGCCCGACTTCTATATACCGGGCAAAATTTACTGGTATATTCGGGTTGAGCGGCGTCAGGGTGATTCAATGAAAGTTCGGGCTGTTTTCGTTTGTCAAGAATGAAATAGCTGCATTCCGATTGTCCTGTACCTTTTCGATTGCTCTTGTTGGTGACTTTCCGATTTTTTTGAGCA
>CANNAV010000333.1 GCA_947502585.1 uncultured Pseudovibrio sp. | reverse complement strand
GATTATACTGCTGAAATGGCAGCCTGAATTTAGCGCTTCCGGCACAATTGCGACCTACCTCAAATAACTTGGCAATGACCTACACAAACTTCCATTCACTAATGAGCATCAAATCCCAACTGGCGAAGGGCTTCCCCCTCCATCAGAGCCTACGTTGCCTGGTATGGAGCCCGATTTACCTGCAAAGCCAAAAGGACAAACGCAGAGTGCTTAATCTTAGTTCAGCCACCAAAGAGCGCATCAAAAGCGATAGAAAACAGTTTCTTAAAAAATTATTTTGGGGACGTTTTTCTAAGATTATTTATATTTTCATGGCATTAATTATCTTTGATAGAGCATTAGTATATCAAGCAAACAAAAGTATTACCAATGAAAATGCTGGATTTGAAAAGGTAATAAATAATATTAAACTAGATTTTAATAACAAAAATAAATACAAATACGGTGAAGAAGTTTGCTTATTTAAATATAAATATTTTATATATGGCTATCAAATTTGCTTTGATCAAATAAATACGGCAAAATCTCCTTACAATGAAAGAGGTTATTATTTTATATATAGTCCTCCACGTCCCAAAATTACTCTTTTTATGAGAGGGGACAATCCTGATGATTATTATTTCAAAATGAACTACGCTTTAGGTAAGCGTCTCAAAATAGTACGACCGAACGGATCTGTAGAAGATATTTTGGAAAGTAAATGAATAACTTAGATACTTTAGCAAGACTATCAAGAGAGTCATATGCGACAACAGTAAGCAATATATCTATAGATGGATATAGAACTGTAAATTATAAATCAGACTTAAATTTTTGGGGTAATGGCACCGGTTTTACTGCTCACTCTTATTTTTCAGATACTGATAATACTCTTGTAATCTCGTTTGCTGGTACAGGAGATCGCTTAGACGCTTTAACTGATCTTCAGCTCGCAACAGTTGGTCGATCTAATCAAGATAATCTCGCATTAAATTTTGCATCACAAACAATTAATCAATTAAATAGCCAAGGTATAAATGATTTTAACATCGTATATACGGGACATTAATTAGGTGGTTACTTGGCACAAGTTGCGTCTACTCAGAATAAATCAGCAGATGTAGTCGTATTTAACGCACCAGGAATGGGAGGAATACTTGGAGATGTGCCTCAAAATGAGAACGTAACTTATGTGTTCTCAGACCCCTCTACATGGGGATTTGTTGACGAGGCTATTCATAACACGGGTAGCCTAGTTAGTGATAACGTATTATTTCTTCTAGGCGCTGAAGGTCATGGTATATCAAGTATCGTTAATGCCTTTGAAGATGAACGTATTCCAATTTCTGCAGAGCAATGGGGCGCAATTATAAGGGAAGGACTAAGCTCCGGAGAACTCACCACTCAGGATTTATTTGAGCTTATGTCATATGGTGATGTTGTACGGGACATAGTTATAAGCGCTGCTACAGAAATCGGCTATTGCTTCCTTGCTGGCACTCAAATTTCCATGTGGGACGGCAGCAAAAAGCCGATTGAGGACATCCGCCCCAACGATATCGTCACCTCCTACGACGAGAACGGCAACCTGGTTCCTGGCCGTGTCAAACGTACCAAGACTAACCGGGCAAAGCACATCCTCGACTTCCACGGTCTGATGGTCACTCCCGGCCACGCCTTCTACTGCGCCGATGGCAAGTTCAAGGGCCAGCACGTACCGGTCCTCGACATCCTGCGCTCGGACGGCGCAATCCAGAAAGAAGACGGCACCATCATCCGGGCGGCAACCAACTGCCGTGTCGGCTCCCTCGAAGATCAGTTCGTCTGGGTGCTGGCCGGTCCCACCAATGGCAACACCATCACGGTAACGGACAAAGCAAAGCTCCGGCTCGGAACCAAGGCATTGCTGCCCGACGGCAGCACCAGGTCCATTCTCGACGGCCTCATCGAAATCTACGGCCCGGTTGACAAGATGGGGTTCTGTAAGGACGGCCAGAATGTCTTGAACCACGTGTTTCACTGGCCGTTCGGCGACAAGTTGCCCAAGCCAGAAGATTACGTCCTGAAGATCTCCGCGCTGACCACGCAGGGCATCTACCAGCATAGCGAATGGGAACAGGCCTTCCCGCCACGCCTGCCCGCTCCCCTTCAGGGTGAAGCCGGGGGCT
>CANNAV010000332.1 GCA_947502585.1 uncultured Pseudovibrio sp. | reverse complement strand
TTTCCCATCAGTCCATCTCCTGTTTGGCTGTAGTTAAGCCGATTGAGATGTCTCAGAAAACCCCGGGGCGATGTAATCGGTAAGGCGGTCATGGGCGAATGATTACCTTACAAAGCGACCTGAACTCGTTCAGGCTTCTCTGAAAGGAACCTTGAATCACAATTCTACTGATTTGGTAAACCTTTTACTTAACAAGCCATAATTTCACCGCATCTGCTTTGTATTTAGCCTGAGGGGACAATAAATGATCTATCAGCTTGATACAGTTAATGCCTGTGTGATGAAGTAATTTCATCGGAAATTACAAAATTGCTTGCGGTGCAACCAGGCTTTAATACTGATTATCTGGCTGAATATGCACATTGCGCTGAAACCTGGCAGGAACGTTTGACCGATTTGCGAAACCTCTGCGGATACACAATGTTCACCGGGCGTGGTGAGCGACCTAACCGATTGGCAGAAAGGCGAAGCCGAAACTGCACAATCCAATGCCGAACCCACCTGGAAAATCGCCGCATAGGATCAATAATCAAACTGTCCGGAAATCGGGATGAACCACACGATTTTTAGCCCGGCCAGGGGTGTGAAGGCCGTTTAAGTGGCGAACTTCACCACTTACAGAATCTACACTCAGGGGTATCGCTACGGTTCTCCCTGCAAAAAAAACACGTACCAACGAGACATAAGGTGCTTTAAGTTATGGATAAGATCATAGAAAAGGAAATCAGCACATTCGTCAATAAGACACAACAGGATATTGACAGAAGAAAGTTCCTTATCGCAACATCATCTTTGGGAGTTGCCACCGCAATGTTACCAGTGGCTGCGTCCGCAGATTATTCCAACTCCTCGCGTCTATATTGGTCAGAAGGATCAAGAGAAATTGCTGACCGCGACAAGGACTTGCACCTGATTGGTCTGGAAGAGCATTTTGCCACAAAAGAAATCCTTGAAGTGAATAACATAAACCTTCCAAAGGGGTTTCCACGTTTCAGCCTTTCAGTGGATGATGAACGTATAAGCAATATGGATGACGCGAATATGGCGGTTCAAGTCCTGTCCTCGCAGGCACCCGGCCATCAAAATATTCCTGGTAAAGAAGGCGTGGATTTTGCCCGCAAAATAAACAATTGGCTTGCGCATGATGTTGTCCGGAAACACCCCAGCCGCTTTAATGCCTTTGCAGGCTTGCCTCTCAGTTCCACCGAAGCTTCAGCGGATGAGCTTGAACGCTGTGTTAAAGACCTGAAATTTGTTGGCTGCATGACCTATGGTTCAATTGATGGAAAATTTCTTGATCACCCGGATTTTGAACCTGTATTGGCTCGGGCGGAAGCTCTGAATGCGCCGATCTACATCCATCCGAACTGGGCCTCACAGCAGGCGATTGATTTGTACTATGGTAATTTGGGTGACCCGGCTCTCACCTATGCGCTCAGTGGGGCGGGCTATGGATGGCATCAGGAAGTCACTCTTCAATGTCTGCGTATGATTTTGAGCGGCGTGTTTGACCGACATCCGAAGTTACAGATTATCATCGGGCATATGGGCGAGGGAATACCTTTTTTCTATTGGCGGTTTGAGGAGATCATCGACAATATCGTCAGAGGTAAAATAAATAAGAAAGTTACTCAGTATCTTCATGATAACTTCTGGATAACACCCAGCGCCTTTTTCCGCACAGAACTGCTTGACCTTGTGCTGTCGACAATTGGTGAAGATCGGATGTTGTATGCGACTGACTACCCATATGTCAGCCTGACCGACGCATCCAACTGGTTCAGAGCAGTAGACTTGCCCAGAGCGACCAAGGAAAAAATAGCCCACAAGAATTGGGAAAAATTGAGCGCGGAAATCAAACACTGATATGAGGCGTTGATGGATTGGGTGCCCCGCCCGATGGCCTAAATATGTGCCATGATTGTGATAGTAAGTTTCACATCCAAAGGGAGAGACATCCGTGCCAGCGGTTAGCATCATCAGGATAGACCTTGCAAAACAGAGGTGGCTCAGGCAATCTGGACAGGAAATTTAAGGGCACCTCTAAGAATTATAAATTTGATTTTTATGTTATATTGCGCGGATTCAACTCGCCAGTGCAACTTTACTGTGGGTATATGACGTGAGGCAGTGATGCCGATGTGTCTTTGACCG
>CANNAV010000331.1 GCA_947502585.1 uncultured Pseudovibrio sp. | reverse complement strand
ACTGGCCTTGATACAAGAAGACCCAAATACCCAATCACAGCAGAACGGAGCTCTGATGGAAGATCGTTCAAATTCTCCCCAGAACAGGTTTGTGTGCTGCTCCAGTCAACCGATAAAGTTCCCTGATTGTTCCTCAAGATGGCCAAATATGCAGCTTGGTGTCCACTGGGCCTTGTTGGGATGAACCCGTCTTGGTGAGTGCTAATTTGTTTGTGAACTACCGTCGTGCAAATGAGGATATGTTGTTGTGAATGACAAGGCCAGCCCCCCCAAAAAAAACACATCAGAAAGTATGAAAATTATCGGTTGGCGTGAAAAGGTTGCGCTGCCAGATCTTGGCATCTCTGAACTAAACGCAAAAATTGATACTGGAGCACGAACATCGGCCCTTCATGCTCTAAAAATCAGGTCTGAGATGCGTGACGGTGAAGAATGGATTAGCTTCCATGTTCCACATCTTGGGGAGCGTAAAAGCACACGCCATAGTGCAAAGGTACTCGACAAACGAGACATCAAGAATACCAGTGGCATTGTACAGACAAGATACGTAATTAAAACTAAAATTGTTATTGGCAATCGCCGTTGGCTTATCGAGCTTTCTTTGACTGATCGCGAGAAAATGAAGCACGATCTTATTCTAGGACGCACTGCAATTAAACGGCATAAAATATTGGTGGCCCCAGGACAATCTTATTTAGCCGGGCAACCGTTGCCAGATTTATCACGGTTACCTTAGTAGACTTCCACTTCTATACTTGCTCACTCCAACTAAGGAATATTCCAATGAAAATTGTCATGATGGCGAGAAACGCTGAGCTTTACTCTCACCAACGAATAAAAGAAGCAGCTGAGTCCAGAGGGCATACTCTAGACATCGTTAATACACTACGCTGTTATATGAACATTGCTTCTCGACGTCCTGAGATTTATTACAATGGTGAGAAGTTGACCGGTTATGATGCCGTTATTCCACGTATCGGCTCATCGGTCACTTTCTATGGCACAGCAGTTCTACGCCAGTTTGAAATGATGGGCGTCTACCCTCTTAACGAATCTGTGGCAATTGGCCGCTCGCGGGACAAACTGCGCTCGATGCAATTGTTGGCGCGAGACGGCATCGGATTACCAGTAACAACATTTGCACATGATCCAAAACAGACCGAGGAAGTGCTTGCGCTTGCAGGCGGAGCACCTCTTGTAATCAAGCTCTTGGAGGGAACTCAAGGAATTGGTGTTGTGTTGGCTGATACGGACCGCTCAGCAAAGTCTGTGATAGAAGCGTTCCGCGGTGCAAAGGTAAACATACTGGTACAGGAGTTTATTAAGGAAGCTGGTGGAACCGATATTCGAGCACTGGTTATTGGTGGTAAGGTCGTTGCCGCTATGCAAAGGACCGGAGCCGAAGGGGAATTTCGTTCTAATCTCCACAGAGGCGGGAATGCTCAAATGATCAAAATTTCTCAAGAAGAGCGTTCAACAGCCATCCGCGCGGCAAAATCGATGGGTCTAAATGCTTGCGGAGTTGACATGTTGCGTGCAAACCACGGGTCAGTAGTCATGGAAGTCAATTCCTCACCAGGCCTAGAAGGCGTGGAAAAAGCAACAGGAATTGATATTGCTGGCAAAATTATCGAATTTCTTGAAAAAAATGCCAGCCCAGGAAAGACAAAAACGAGAGGAAAAGGTTGATGTCGGAGAGATCTGCTAAGCAGCCTCCATTTGAAATAGGGGAGCAGAAGGTCGCTTCTGGATCGCGTCAGACGGTGAATCTCCCGGTAAGTGTCCTCTCAGATCACACTCCCGTTTCCATGTCAGTACACGTTGTACATGGCCGCCATCCGGGGCCAACGGTATTTGTAAGTGCAGCAGTTCACGGTGATGAAGTAATCGGTGTTGAAATTGTCAGGCGATTGCTTCGAACGACTGGCCTTAAAAACATGAAGGGAACGCTTCTCACGATTCCAATCGTCAACACGTTTGGCTTTATGAACCACTCAAGATACCTACCTGATCGCCGCGATCTGAACCGCTCATTTCCCGGCAGCCCGACAGGATCATTGGCATCACGGTTGGCGCATATATTTATGGAACAAATCGGGCTCTACTTCCATTGTGTAGAAGCATTAGTCATTGTAATATAATGGTTATTGTAGTTAAAGTCAGTTTTCAAATA
>CANNAV010000330.1 GCA_947502585.1 uncultured Pseudovibrio sp. | reverse complement strand
CCGGAACGCGAAACCGGCATCACTGAAATCAGAGAGAGTGCATGAAACAAGCGGACAACTTACTTGACAAACACCGGCGGCAGGAGGGTGTTTCCGGGAGCTGGAGGCTGGACAGAAGTGTCCCTGCTGCATTGATCGTGACGGTCGTAATCCAGTTTGTGGGCTTTGTGTGGTGGGCCTCCAGCGTAAATGAACGGGTGACTGCCCTGGAGCGCGATATCAAGCAAAGCAGCGCTTTGATTGAGCGTGTCACGCGGGTTGAGACACGGGCGGACGGAATCTATCGGCAGCTCGAAAAAATCGACAGGAAACTGGACAGGATTGCTGACAAGCGGTGAGATTGCACAATTCCGTTGATCAGGAGAATCAGGTATTGTGTTCAGCAGTTTAGAAACACCAAATCGCGATCAATTAATGTTTGAAACATATACATACAATGACCCTGAAGTTCTCCCGAATGACGCTCGATCACACTGGGCCTTTATGGAGACCAACTCAGCATCAGCAGTGATGAAGGCGGTGTGTCCTGATGAGTGGAATGAAATCGTAGAAGTGTTAGCTACCTATCGCCTTGACCCTCAATACTGGCTCAAGGCAGGCGGAAACCGTGGTGATATCGCGGAGCAAATTGATAGTGCATTTCATAACCGAGGATGGAGAGAAACTCGGTTAGACCTTTCAACCAAGGGCCTTCTTTTTTCTAAGAAAGGAGAAAGATTAGGAGAGCTTCCTGAAGTCTATCAAGAGGGTTACCTTGTTGATAATTTCAAGAACAGAATAGTTCTTGATGTAGAGTGGAATGCTAAAGATGGCAATTTAGATCGAGACTTAGCTTCTTATCGCTCTTGGTATGAGGCAGGTGTAATCTCGGCAGGCGTAATTATCACAAAAGACCGTATCGCCTTATTGCAATTAGCAAGAAGACTCTGGGGTGAGTATCAAGAAACCTTGCCAGAAGATAAGAGAGTGTCGAAGCTTCCTATTGACCTCCACACTTCTACTGTAACAGCTTTCGATAAAGCTCAGATGCGTGTTCGTCGTGGGGTGATGGGTCCCTGTCCTGTTCTTATCGTTGCTGCTAACGAAACTACTTGGAACGAGGCCCCATATGCACCGGTTTAGTAATTTATTCCGCAGCTGTGGGGCGACCACGAGGACGCAATGGTGTCTCGGCTAGGTTCAGAAATGATCGCACCCGTTGGATTGAGTATCCAGAATCTTCAGCTAGCTCGCGAATACTTGCGCCGTCCTCATATCTTGATCTAATTGCATGGCCAATTTCTATCGCGATAGACTCTGGTACCTGCTCGTTCGAATGCAGAGGTGGTAACATTTCCCCCCCAGCATATCCTTTATGAGACTTGCCACGTGGTACAATTTCTTCAGACGCTTCGTCTCCCCAGGAGGTCCAACCTTTCTGGGGGTGTCGAGCAAACATTTCGAGGTGCGGACCAGGCGAGCAAGAATTGATTAGATCATATTGTTCGTCAGGCTTACGAGAGTGCTCTCGTTTCCGAGTCTCTATCATGTTGACTTGGGATCGAGCGGGAGCAAGAGTTCGCAACGACCCTCTCACACCGAACAGAAGTACCTCTGTGACGTTTCTAAAATAGAAACCGACACCACGACCATCTGGTCCGCCATCTTTGCGCCGTTTTGCCCAAATGATGTTAGAAACATATCGGAACCCCCACGCCTCCATGACTGAAAGTCCATCTGGCAAAAGTGCATTCGGTACCCACAAATAGAGGTGGGCATTTGGGGCGCATACTTCTTTCACTGGCAGGGCTTTGATCATATCAAGCGTCATCGTTGAATATCGATCAAGACGACGATGCTCTGGGGCAACTTTGCCTGTTCGATTGTTGAAGCGCCAAGGAGGGTCGGCCAAAATAGTCGAAAACCCGCCCACAACATTCGGAAGAGGTGGCGGAGACGCTTCAGGGCGTAACGGGTCAGTTTTTGTTTTGGTCATTAGCTCGCAGACTCAACTTATAAGGATCTTTTATTAGATCTTTATCGTAAGATTCTCAGTCTGGCTATACCCTACTTTCAATAACCCACTATTCTATCTTCTGCGATCACAAGCTATTCTTAAAATCCGAGATATTGAGAAGGCACATAGTCGGTCAGCCATCGAAATTGTGCGCTGGGAACCCCGTCCTTCAGGGCGGGGAGGAATGCGCACCCTCTTTGTTGACAAATCTCAAGTGA
>CANNAV010000329.1 GCA_947502585.1 uncultured Pseudovibrio sp. | reverse complement strand
CACTATCGGTACGGTTACACCAGCCTCAAAACTCTCAGCTACCAACTGTCGCTTGAACCCATCCGTGTAATTGGGGCTACGAACCCTACCCTTGTTGTCCATATCAAATCTCCTCTCAGCGCGCCGATAACAAGCCAGCACCGCGGGAAGATGACAGATCAACGAAAGCCAATACAGAGGGGGTTCCCTTGATGCTTACCCTGGAGCGGAATACAAAGACTGCGCCAGTGAACGGATCACTCTGCAGCCCGTTCTGAACCAGAGCAGCTAACCCGTTATGGCCTTTGCGAAAATCGACCGGCTTTGTCGCCACCAAAATGGGAAACCGTTGCCCCGGCAAGATCATTGCCCTGCCTCCAGCAGGAGAACAAGCCCGGCAATCTGTTGCAACCCCATGGTAACTGGAAGCGACAATCTTATGACACCCAGTTCAAGCTCAATGCCAGCTGAAACCGGCGGCTCAACAGCTGCCACCTCCTTCATAACAGTAGTGCCGGCTACTGCTGGTTTCAGCTCTTCAACACGCACCTGCGTGAAGGCTGGCACTTCATTCTCCTCAGACTGGCTTGCCCCAATATTGCCAACACGCACGCGCCAATAATAAATCTGCGAGCGTGCAATCCCATGCCGGATGGCTGTTGCCCGTGGTCCGTCCGGGTAACTCTCAACCACAATATCAGACCACTCGGCCACACTGCGCCGAGGACGCTTCTCACCACTTCTGACTCTTGTCGCGAATTTACTCTGCACGCGGGAAACATCAGCTGACATCCAAACCTCCAACAATAAAGATTAGAAGTTTGACGTAAAAAGGAAAAATTAAAACGTGGGGCCGAAACAGCGCTTACCATCTACTTGGACAAGTAAGAAATTGATCGTCTCCCAGAGCCCGCTGCGCACCCAGGCATAGAAATAATGTTGCACTGTAGAAGCTGGAGGAAAGTCTCGAGGCAACATACGCCACTGACAGCCGCTGGACGCCATATACAAAATCGCATCAGCGACGCACCGAAGATTGGTTTTACGCGGCCTGCCTCCCGTTTTCGCTGCGGGCAGAAAAGGGGAAATTAGGTCCCATTCCCGGTCTGTTAAATCACTTGGGTAGCGGCTTGTCTCGCGTTTATAATCAACGCGAGTTTTATTACACCACGGCATATGAACCTCCATTATTGCTCACAAACCTATGGAATCATAAATCCTTCATTTCATTCAACTACTTTTTGGTCAGGCTCTAAGTAACTTTGAAAGGCGTCTCATTCAGGCGTCTTTTTATTTAATATAGCTGCAAGTTTACCTTAACCTTATTCTGAGTTCAAGAATACCGTTAAGAATACCGGAACGAACATAGGACTAAGATTATTTGATCGAATGAGGAACTTTAACTCCTATAGGCGCTTAATGTTAAAGACATAAACAGTGAAAAAGTCTGGAACACCCTATGCGTGCCATTCTTGTTATCCTGCTTCTTATCATCATGTTACCTGCGTCTGCAGTCGCTCAGGTCAACAACAAATTTTACCCATTTAATCACCTGATCCCGAATGACTTGCGGTCGGCTCCGCGGATTTATGGGTCTCAGTATGATTGTCGGATCAGGGTGAAAGAGGATGGGCCCGAGAATGTTTATCAGGCCTTTGTAACCGGGTATTTCAGTGATCCCGGTCGTAACATCTCCAGCGTTGCCTGCTTTCAGACAATGCAGAAGTGCAAGGCTTATCTGAACTTCATGCGGGGGTATTTGGAACTTACGCGCAGTGCCAGTTGCCAGCACGGTTATTACAAAGGACTTTTCAGCTGGTTTTAAAAATACACTTTTGACAGAAGAGGCCGTTAAGGCCCGAAAGCGTCAACTAAATGAAGACAATTGCCCCATTCGCCTGCTTGGCAGCAGCGTCTCTTTTCCTTGTCAGTTGCAGCCAGCCACCAGGCACCAATTATATGGGACAGCAACTTATACCCCGCACAAGGCCGGTCATGCCACGTGTGAGAGGCACTCGGTATGATTGCTCCATTGCAATTGCAGAATACGGCGCGGCAAATATCTGGCAGGCAAATGTTGGGGGGCGTGTCCTGAGCGATAATCAGCCCTACAACGTTTCGACAGAGGCTTGCTTTACAACCCAGAGTGAATGCGAAGCATTCCTCTACCTGATGAACGGGATTTTAGATCAGATCATCACATCCCGGGGTCAAGTCCCAAGTCTGCTGTAAATTCGGATTTCAGGTTTGGCGGGTTGATCAGATCTAGATGTAGTTTTTGTCC
>CANNAV010000328.1 GCA_947502585.1 uncultured Pseudovibrio sp. | reverse complement strand
CGGAACGCGAAACCGGCATCACTGAAATCAGAGAGAGTGCATGAAACAAGCGGACAACTTACTTGACAAACACCGGTAGTCTCTTTTGGGTCAAAAGCAATTCAATGTAGGAAAAAGCCACCAACCCAAAAGACACTTATAAATCAACGATTTTCCACATTACTCCATACACATTAAACAGCGCCGGGATAATTCGGACTTTCGCGGGTGATTGTTACATCATGGGGGTGATTTTCTCTCAAGGATGCACCAGAGATGCGG
Source organism: uncultured Pseudovibrio sp. (assembly GCA_947502585.1). Lineage (GTDB taxonomy): Bacteria > Pseudomonadota > Alphaproteobacteria > Rhizobiales > Stappiaceae > Pseudovibrio. The sequence goes on along the minus strand of CANNAV010000328.1, from coordinate 2,004 downwards.
ACGAAGGTTGCACGGGCTTTGTACTCTTGCAGGTTTGGTGCGCCGACGTAGCCCATGGAAGCACGGAGACCGCCTGCAAGTTGGTGCAGGACAGAAGAGAGCGGACCTTTGTAAGGAACCTGCCCTTCTATACCCTCTGGAACCAGCTTCAGCTTATCAGAGACTTCTGCCTGGAAGTAACGATCAGCAGAACCACGTGCCATTGCACCGACAGAGCCCATGCCACGGTAGGCTTTGTAAGAGCGACCCTGATGCAGGTAAACGTCGCCCGGGCTTTCTTCTGTACCAGCCAGCAGAGAGCCAACCATGCAGGAGCCAGCGCCCGCTGCGAATGCTTTTGCCATATCGCCGGAGAACTTGATGCCACCATCTGCTATGATCGGAACATCAGCCTTAGCAGCCTCAGCTGCACACTCAAGGATCGCCGTGAGCTGAGGAACACCAACACCGGCAACAATACGGGTTGTACAGATAGAACCCGGTCCGATGCCCACCTTCACGGCGTCTGCACCAGCTTCGATCAGCGATTTCGTTGCGGCTGGAGTTGCTACGTTACCAGCAACGAGATCTACATGCGGGAAGCGTTTCTTGATTGCAGACACCTGATCAATCACAGCCTGCGAATGACCGTGAGCGGTATCTACTACAAGAAGGTCCACATCAGCCTGAATAAGGGCCTCTGCGCGACGCATTCCATCTTCGCCCACACTGGTTGCAGCACCAGAAAGAAGGCGGCCCTGCACATCCTTGGATGCATTCGGGTTAAGCTGCGCTTTTTCCATATCCTTCACGGTGATAAGACCAACACAGTTCTGGTTCTCATCAACCACCAGAAGTTTTTCGATGCGATGCTGGTGCAATAGTCGCTTGGCTTCATCCTGACGAACACTGTCTGTCACTGTGACCAGATTATCGCGGGTCATGAGCTCACAGACCAGTTGTTCAGGATTTGACGCAAAGCGTACGTCGCGGTTGGTCAGGATTCCAACGAGACGCCCTGTGGAAGTACCGCCACGGCCACCGTTTTCAACGACTGGGACACCGGAAATTTTATGCGCTTCCATCAGATTGAGTGCATCTTCAAGAGTTGCATCAGGGCCAATCACCAGTGGATTGACAACCATACCGCTCTCGAATTTTTTCACCTGATGGACTTCTTCGGCCTGACGTTCCGGAGGCATATTCTTGTGGATGATGCCAAGACCTCCAGCCTGAGCCATAGCAATTGCCAAGCGTGCTTCTGTCACTGTGTCCATAGCGGAAGAGAGGATAGGCAAATGCAAATGAAGATTGCGAGATATTCGTGAGTGCAGCTCGACCTGCGCTGGCATGATCTCAGAATGCCCGGGGAGGAGCAGAACATCATCAAAAGTCAGCGCTTCGCGACCTGATGATGATTCGTAAAAAGTAGGCATTGCCAAGTTCCCTTCGGATGAATAGAGACCACCCTGATCCACTCCCTGCTCAAGTGAATTTGACTGCAGAGTTATCTGAAAAGCTTGAGAAGTTGACGCGGGTCACTACCACGGCTTTTACAATTTGAAAAGGGGCATTTCTCATTTTCAGGCCACGGAGTGCATATTTGAGCCTCAATCCATAGATTTTATCAGATTGCAGGTGAGACCAATGATTTTTGGCAGGTCGAGTACTCTTGGACTGGCCTAAAAAAAGTGGAGAGACTTTGCCTCAATTTTTCTGTGCTGTCTCTCGAACGCGATTGGCGATCGGTAGCCTGATGCTGAGTGCCGTCGGATTGGATTGTAAAAGCCCTCAATGTAAATACCAGGTGCTTCCTCCCCCCCCCCTGTGTCAGGGAAGTTGTCCGCTCTCTCATTTTTCTCTATTTTCTGAAGAGTGTTGATCAGCATGCAAAATTGACCCACCTGGCGGGATAATTTGCATTTAAAAATGACCCGCCTTGTTTGTAAGGATTTCGTGTCTTTCGGGCACGGAGAACCAGCCAGGTGTTAGTCATGGAAAGTGTTGCAAAGATCCGTCGTTGGG
>CANNAV010000327.1 GCA_947502585.1 uncultured Pseudovibrio sp. | reverse complement strand
TTGGGTGTGAAACTCACTCTCACAATCATAGTATATCTTTATGCCGTCGGGCGGGGCATCCAATCCATCAACGCCACGCCAATGGCCCAGGCAGGGAGGTCTCTTACTGAAAATGTAGAACTCTTCCAGTCCTCCACCGGAGGTGGAGGTTTATTTTGCTTACAACAAAAGGCCCGGCATTTTGCCGGGCCTTTGTAATTCGCTGTGCGCTTGCTATTAAGCGTCCGCAGCAACCTTCAAAGATACGATCTTATCTGGGTTGGCAACAGGCTCACCGCGTTTGATCTTGTCAACGTTGTCCATGCCTTCAACAACCTGCCCCCATGCAGTGTACTGGCCATCAAGCCAGGACGCATCGCCGAAGCAGATGAAGAACTGGCTGTCGCCGGAGTTTGGATCCATAGAGCGAGCCATAGAGCATGTGCCCCGAACGTGTTTCGTATCGTTAAACTCAGCTTTCAGCTTCTTGCCGGAGCCGCCAGTGCCTGTGCCCTCAGGGCAACCGGTCTGAGCCATAAACCCGTCAATCACACGGTGGAAAACGATGCCGTTGTAAAAGCTTTCACGTGCAAGCTCTTTAATACGAGCAACGTGGTTAGGTGCTAGGTCAGGACGCAGTTCAATAACAACGTCACCCTGAGTGGTCTCCAGCAGCAGTGTGTTTTCCGGATCTTTGATGTCAGCCACGGGACTGTCCTTTTTCTTAGAATAAGTCTGAGTGCAGACATAGCCTCTACTTGGCGTCTGCGGCAACCTGCATTTTGATGATCTTGTCAGGGTTACGAACAGGTTCGCCGCGTTTGATCTTGTCTACAGCGTCCATTCCGGAAACCACTTCACCAAATACAGTGTACTGTCCATCAAGCCAGGACCCATCATTGAACATAATGAAGAACTGAGAGTTCGCGCTGTTTGGGCTACGGGAACGGGCCATACCAAGAGTGCCGCGCTTAAACGGAGCCCTGGAGAACTCAGCCTTCAGGTCAGGCATTTCAGAGCCGCCCATTCCTGTGCCGGTAGGGTCACCGGTCTGCGCCATAAAACCGTCAATCACACGATGGAAAACGATGCCATCATAAAAACCTTCGCGTGTGAGCTGTTTAATGCGTTTAACATGCTCAGGTGCAAGATCAGGACGCAGCGCGATTTCAACGCGCCCGTCTTTCAGGTCCAGATAAATCGTATTTTCAGGATCTTTCGCGCTGGCGGTAAATGGCATCATAAATGCGCCCAGAACCATCGCACATGCTGTCAGGATACGTAGCAAGATTTCTGTCCTTGTCATAGCTAAGGCGTACCCCCAACAGGTCTTTGAAAAGAGATACGCATACAAACAAAATTTAGCGGGTGTTATGTAATTGCACATAACCGCGACGCACTAAAACAGTCTCACCCTATCAAATAGGCAGTCTTTCTGTTGCGTTATTTTCAAACGATCTCAAAGCGCTTTTTGAGCGCAGCCTCTACACACCTGGGGACAAATGAACTGAAATCTCCCCCCATCTGCGCAATCTGCCGCACCAGTGTAGCCGTAATTGGGCGCATCGCTGGTGAACTCGGGAAAAATACGGTCTTGATGTCATGTGCCATCGCCCCGTTCATTCCAGCCATCTGCATTTCGTAGTTGAGGTCGGTAGAGTCCCGAAGACCACGTACAAGAATATTGGATCCATGCACTCGCGCCGCCTCCACAACAAGCCCCTTAAAGGAGACTGTGCGAACCCGAGCAGTATTTTCTGCACCAAACTGCTCTTCACAAGCAAGGCGAATCAACTCTACGCGTTCTTCGAAGGAAAACAGCGGGGCCTTGGAAGCCTGAATGCCAATAGCTACAATCACCTCATCAGCCAAAACCAATGATTGTTCTAAAATATCCAGATGGCCGTGCGTCATGGGATCAAAAGACCCCGGATAAAGTGCAATGCGCTTCATATAATCTCCGCGTCACAAATGCCTCTCCCCATAAGCATCATAAATGACACTTACCTTTCAGGCGCCAGCGCGATTGAAACGGGAAAAATGTTGAGTTTCAAGTTTAATCCGATTTTTTATAGTATTTTTGCCTGATTAATTATGAAGTAATTTCGAGGCTTTTGGTCTTCATCCAGTAATCAAGAGCTATAACGATTTTGCCATCTCCGGATACGTATTTCGACACGGCGCCACGCGTGCCCTCGTAATGCATAATCTCATGGCTCTTTATGGGTTCCGGGGAGTTAGTTCAAAAGTAGTTCAATCAGCCCTGAAATGGCAGCTTTTCCTCTGCGC
>CANNAV010000326.1 GCA_947502585.1 uncultured Pseudovibrio sp. | reverse complement strand
TGGTTCTCCGTGCCCGAAAAGACACGAAATTCTAACAAACAAGGCGGGTCATTTTTAAATGCAAATTATCCCGCCAGGTGGGTCAATTTTGCATGCTGATCAACAAGTTACAGGCCCACCTGGATAAATGGCTCCATCACTACAACAATGAGCGCACCCATCAGGGTAAAATGTGTTGCGGAAGGACACCTATGGAAACTATGATGGATGGAAAGAAAGTCTGGAGCGAAAAGTTTGTAGATCAAACCTGATCTGACAAAGCACCGCCACAAAACGGAAACTGTCAGATCATGTCTGAACTTCTACACCTCATGTAGCGCTCACCTTGTGAAAGGCGACAATCTTTCGATATTCTTGCTCAAATAGTAGTTCAGCCTCTTCATCCCCATCGTGAAAGCGATCCCAGAAGTCGCCAGCAAAACCGATTGGCCCTAGTCTATAGGCCCCACTTTCTAACTTTGCAAAGTTCCAATCTGTAGAAATTGAACCTTCGGTGAGGTTAAACCATTTTTCATCAAAAGATACAGGATAGCCATCTGAGTCACGTCTAATACAAACTCTATTCAGCTTAGCATTAGGAAAAATATCCCAGCCCAAGACCATATATTTTTTTTTCAGCGTCAAACTAGGGTCTTTGCCAACACCATCGTAGCCTCGTTCTCTAACGTATTCAATTATCATCACAACCTCACTGGTATTGAAAGACTATTTGGGAAAGATTGGAACAGGATTTTTAACTTTATAATCCTGAGTTGTATAGTCAATTTTCCCTGTTGTTGTATTCATATAGTAATGAACTTGGATGCGTGACCCGTTGGGACCTGTAATTGTTTGAGTTGTGAATTTCCCCCAGTCTGCAATTGAGGACCCATCGCTAGTCAGTTCAGCCACAACACTTGGGTTGTTGATGGTTCCACCGCTCAGGACGATTTCATCAGACTCCTGAATAGCTTGGCTAGTAAGTTCTCCGTATTGATTCAGAATATTGGCATCCTGTAATGCTAGTTCCGTTTTTAGCCTTAACCCGTCAGCGTTATTTTGAGAACTCGGATCATTTACCGGTGGAACGACAACTGGTTTCGGACCATCATCGTTGGGGTCCGGTTGTTGGCGATCGAGATTTTCTTCATCAGTCCATTCTGGTCCCCCATTGTGGCCAATACCCGGACTTTCTCCACTCTCATTCCGCACCACAGTAATACCAGCCTGTGATGAAATCGAGTTTGCAATTCCTTCCAGTTGCCATGGCTGGAGAAGCTTGCCATTTTCAGTCCCAGATACGAGCTCATAAACTCCTGTTCCTGTTTGGAAGAGTTTTAGCGAAACAACTTCACCGTCTGGATATTCTATTGATAGAGTGCGGTCATAGCTATCTCCGGAACCTGTAATACGAACTTCTGTCCCGTCTTCCAGAACGGTTTCCTCACTTACTTCGCCTCCCGTTGACGTTGTAGTTGCTAAGAGTATCCCTGTTGCAAGCGCACCAATGGCCGCTGTCGTAGCCGCTGCCGTACCAGAAAGGATTGCACTTGCACCTTCCATTGATATTGCAACTGTGCTTCCTCCCACAGAGATGGAGCAAACACCGGCACTCGCGTAAGCAGGTGAGATGATAAGATCCCAGATGCTAAAGCTCGCAGTTTGTCCTGAAACCTGACACGCTTGTAATTCCGCGATGACCTCAGGATCATCCAAGTGTTTTTTGATCTCTTCTACAGCTGGCTTATCCGCTTCTGGAATTTTGTCATCTTCCAGCATCTTATCGATGATAAGTTCTGCAACTTCGCCTAGTTTCTTCCCAGCCTCAATAGCTGCAACTACCGCGGTATCTGACACATAAACGCCGACATACTCTTCCTCGTCCTTGGTGATCTCCTGAGCTGCATCTACATCCCGGTTGAGGTTGGCAACATTCTCTGTTTCACCACTGTCTTCCAGCTCTTGCTGCTTGTCCTCATCGCGGATGATGATCTCGCCTTCGCCCACGGTTGCACGGGTGATCTGGCGTTTGTCACGGTTGGCATAGCTGCCGTCGAGCTGGCCGCCATAGGACGTCTCGGCCTCAGATTCAGGTTCCTGGCCATCGCTCTGGTCAGTAGAATCCTCTTTCGGCTGTTCTTGAGGCTGAGGTGTTGTTTCTCCGCTCTTATCTGCCCCTTCTGAGCCTGGCACGGTGAAGTTGACACCGATAGATCCCTCTGTGTCAGGGAAGTTGTCCGCTCTCTCATTTTTCTCTATTTTCTGAAGAGGGCGAGACAGGAAGATGTAGT
>CANNAV010000325.1 GCA_947502585.1 uncultured Pseudovibrio sp. | reverse complement strand
TCCTAACAAACAAGGCGGGTCATTTTTAAATGCAAATTATCCCGCCAGGTGGGTCAATTTTGCATGCTGATCAACACCCCTGGGCACCACCTGCGCGTTGTCTTAGTTTTCTGCCCCACCCGTGCATCATCCTGCCACCGGGTTTCCAGTGCAGTGCCGGGGGGGGAGTTTTGTGCGAACCCGTGCGACCGTATCATTGAAATTTTTTTAAAGTCCTCAAGGGCCTGTTTGTCCTGGTGAACATGGCGCGGGCGCACTGTCAGCAGTGTGACCCCTGGCTTCTGGAGCTCACGGCTCACAGTTCCTTCACTCACCACAATGTCAAATTCTTCGCAAAGCCAATGCTCCAGATCTTTCAGGCGCCAACGTACAACACCATCAACTGATAGCTCAGGCCCCTCATTCACCCGCTGCTCGTTACTGAGTTTTGGAGGGGCACCAGGGGACTTGCGGTCTATCAAACCTTCCGGTCCCTCTGCGTTAAAACGCAACACCCAATCACGCAGGATCTGAAGACTTACACCGCCCATGCGTGCAGCACTTGTTCTGAAACCACCGTCATAAATTACTGAAAGAGCAAACAGTATGCGGACCTGATGCCCATTATTACTGGTTTTGGCAAGTGAGCGAAGCTGATCACCCTCGTAATCATTACGCGATGAAATAGCTTTTCCCAAAATAACCTCAACACTCCAAATCTGAGAAAACATAGATTCAGAAGCGAAGGTAACTGGCAAAATAAAAATGAGACAAACTATCAAGAGATTGGTATTACAGCATTCATAGATGAATTCGAATAACCGTTTTTCCCACTACTGATAGACTGAAGTCGTATAGCTGCAATATTGACATATCACCGATACGTGCAATCCCTCTATTCATAAAACTAATGTTTCGGGGGGAGGCCCGTACATGGCACCAATACTAGAAATAAGTGACCTCAAAAAGTGTAGTCGCAGACGCGTTCCAAAGATGTTCTTTGACTATGCCGACTCTGGTTCCTGGACAGAGAGCACCTATGAGGCAAACGAAAGCGACTTCGCGAAGATCAAGCTGCGTCAGCGCATCGCGGTCGACATGACAGACCGCACACTTGCCACCAGTATGGTCGGACAGGATGTCTCCATGCCTGTCGCGCTGGCACCGACCGGCCTGACCGGAATGCAACACGCCAATGGTGAAATTCTCGCAGCACAGGCAGCTGAAGAATTCGGCGTACCTTTCACGCTTTCAACCATGAGCATATGCTCCATTGAAGCTGTTGCAGCAAAGACGAAAAAGCCATTCTGGTTCCAGCTTTATGTGATGAAGGACCGGGATTTCATCAACGCCCTGATTGACCGCGCAAAGAATGCGGGTTGTTCTGTACTGGTTCTCACATTCGACCTGCAGATTTTGGGCCAACGTCACAAAGATTTGCGCAACGGCCTGTCTGCCCCGCCAAAGTTCACGCCAAAACACATCTGGCAGATGATAACACGCCCAATGTGGTGCATGAAAATGCTCACGACGCCAAACCACACATTCGGCAACATTGTCGGCCATGCAAAGGGTGTTGGCGATCTCTCCTCCCTCTCCTCATGGACAGCAGAGCAGTTTGACCCGCGCCTGAGCTGGGATGACGTCGAGTGGATCAGGAAGCGGTGGGGCGGCCCGCTTATCCTCAAAGGTATTCTCGATAAGGAAGACGCTCGTCTCGCAGCAGAATCTGGCTGTGATGCGATCATCGTTTCCAACCATGGCGGACGTCAGCTGGACGGTGCACCATCCTCCATCGAGATACTGCCGGAGATCGTGGACAAGGTTGGTAACAAGGTGGAAATCCATATCGATGGCGGAATTCGCTCTGGTCAGGATGTGCTGAAAGCCATCTGTCTGGGCGCTAAAGGCACCTACATCGGCAGACCGTTCCTGTACGGTTTGGGTGCAGGAGGAAAGAAAGGCGTGACACAGTCATTGGAAATCATCCGGAAAGAGCTGGATACCACCATGGCACTGTGTGGCCGTCGCGATCTGAACACACTCAATCGCGACAACCTGTATTCCATCAATGGCGTAAAGGTCTAACGCCAACAAGGTACTCAGCTGGGGGATCCAACGGTCTCCCAGCTGTCATTGCGTTCAAAACGGACAACCGCATCGATGATTTCCATATTCTGGATGGCATCAGTAACGCCAAAAGGCAGCTCCTCCTCGCCTTTGACCAGGGCGATTTATTAATGTTAATTAACGTATTGATTTTTTGTTTGAATTCTGAATCTATGGTTTCATGACAAATTATTGTAAGAAACCGATGAAATCTCTGAGAG
>CANNAV010000324.1 GCA_947502585.1 uncultured Pseudovibrio sp. | reverse complement strand
TGGGAGCGGTATGAGCTGAGAGGTTCACGTACCGTTCTGAGAGAGCCTGTGGGGGAGGTTCCCATGGGCTACTCACCGGGTGGCGCATTGTCGCTCTCACGCGGAAGCTGAAAGCCTGATTGGGGCAATCGGAAATCGGTTGGGAGCCTGCTGCCTGACGATGCATCCCGACAAATCGAAGGTCGTTTACTGCAAGGACAGCGACCGGCCGCAAGCCTGTCCTGTCACAAGCTTTACGTTTCTGGGGTTCATGTCAGGCCTCGTGATGCATTTGGGAAAGGTGGACAGAAGTTTACAAGCTTCCTGCCCGCTGCAATCGAAGAGCTTTTACGCAAATACAATCCAATATTGCGAGGTTAGTGGCAATACTACGGCGCTTTTACAAAACCGGAATGCGCAAAGTGTTCATTCATCTGAACCGAAAACCGGCGCTTTGGGTCCGGAGCAAGTACAAAAAATATGCGGCACATAAACGTCGCAGCGTGTATTGGCCTGGACAGCTAGCAAGAAGGCAGCCGGAGCTGTTTGTCCACTGGGTGATGCCTGGGAAACCAGCGATTGGGTAACGGGAGCCGTATGATGCGTGAGTATCACGTACGGTTCTGAGAGAGGCCGGGGGTGAAATTCCTCTGCTCTACTCGCCAAACCCAGGTGAGCTGAATATTGTGGAAGGGTGCTGAGCAGGCGCTTACAAAAAAGGGTGCCCGGAGGCACCCTTTTTCGGAAATAAACTTTGCCAGCGCTTATGCAGCAGCCATAGCTTTTTGCAGGTTTTCGTCAACTTTGTCGAGGAAGCCGGTTGTGGTGAGCCACTTCTGGTCCGGGCCTGCGAGCAGGGCCAGATCTTTGGTCATGTACCCGCTTTCAACTGTGTCGATACATACCCGCTCAAGAGTATCAGCAAACTTCTTCAGCTCAACGTTGTCGTCGAGTTTCGCGCGGTGAGCCAGTCCACGGGTCCACGCAAAGATTGATGCGATGGAGTTTGTGGAGGTCTCTTCACCCTTTTGGTGCTGACGATAGTGACGGGTCACTGTGCCGTGTGCAGCTTCGGCTTCGACGGTTCGTCCATCTGGTGACATCAGAACAGAAGTCATCAGGCCCAGGGAGCCGAAGCCCTGTGCAACGGTATCGGATTGCACGTCGCCGTCGTAGTTTTTACAGGCCCAGACGTATCCCCCGGACCACTTCATAGATGCAGCAACCATGTCGTCAATGAGGCGGTGCTCGTACCAGATTTTTTCTGCTTCGTACTTGTCTTTGAACTCAGCTTCATAAACTTCCTGGAAGATATCTTTGAAACGGCCATCGTATACTTTGAGGATGGTATTCTTAGTCGAGAGGTAACAAGGTACCTTACGGCCAAGAGCGTAGTTCAGGGAGGCTCGTGCGAAATCGCGGATGGAATCGTCCAGGTTGTACATTGCCATTGCAATACCGGCGGATGGCGCATCAAACACTTCGTGTTCGATTTCAGCGCCGTCGTCACCAACGAACTTGATGGACAACTTGCCTTTTCCTGGAAATTTGAAGTCAGTCGCGCGGTACTGATCACCGAATGCGTGACGGCCAACGATGATTGGCTGCGTCCAGCCTGGAACCAGACGTGGAACGTTGGACATAATGATTGGCTCGCGGAAGATAACGCCACCCAGGATGTTACGGATGGTGCCGTTTGGGGAGCGGTACATACGCTTCAGGTCAAACTCTTCAACGCGCGCTTCATCCGGAGTAATGGTTGCGCACTTAACACCAACACCGTGTTCTTTGATTGCATTTGCGGCATCAACGGTGATCTGATCGTCTGTTGCGTCGCGGGACTCAATGCCGAGGTCGTAGTACTTCAGATCAATGTCCAGGTAAGGATGAATCAGCTTGTCCTTGATAAACTGCCAAATGATACGGGTCATCTCATCGCCGTCAAGTTCGACGACTGGATTTGCTACCCTGATCTTCGCCATATTAGTAGACCTCGTGTTTTTAGGTACATGAAAATGGAGCCTGAAGCGGCTCGAATTGCTATGTGTATACACATGTGCGCAATTTAATGCCAGCAGAATTCCCGGACTGGTCGGTCTGTCATACCAAATTCGTATGCAGTGCAGAAGTGAGGTTTGTTAATAAACTGCAATCTCGACTGTATTTGCTTTCATAAATGGTTTGAAATGTTGTCGATAATCTTGTCATGATTTCCTCTTTTGTGGATGGATTACCGTCCATCGTGGGGTCTCAGATGAAGTGCAACAGGGAGCATTTATGCAAAGCTGATTTTAATATCTTTGCCATTTTCTTTGAAAAAAGCCTGCAGTGGGGTAAGCCAACCT
>CANNAV010000323.1 GCA_947502585.1 uncultured Pseudovibrio sp. | reverse complement strand
GAAGGGATGCTATCGACAATCGAGCCATGGCAGCCTAAACACTATCAGATGTCTCAGAACTCCAGGGCACTACAAACCCGAATGCAAAGTGTCGTGCATGGGAGTCCCCCCATATGGCAACTTTTATCTGCTCAGTATTCTTTTCCCCAAGGCGACAACCAGTATTGTCACAATATTTCACAAAGGAACGGTACTCGCTCTCTTGGTCAGCAATCCCCAATGTTGCCTCCGGCACTATCATCTTAAGTCGCTCACTACTGGAGAAGACGAAAATGCAACCCAACAACAAAGGCAAAACAGTAGCGGGAAAGGCCCAATCTCGGACAGATGCTTCGCGCTTCCCAATCGCCCTCATTGGCCTTTCAATTACAACGTAAACTACTGCAGCTAGCGCAAAGCTTAGTACAAGTAGGCCCAGACGGAGCATAGGGTTCGTATCGTAAGAAGACAGAATCGTGTAAGCGAAGACTGCGATGGGCCAATGAACCAGGTAAGCGCTGTAAGATAGTCTTCCCATTAAACGCAGCGGGCTCCAGGTAAGCATTCGAGAGACGAATGCGCTGGGAAGGTTTGCCGTAGCCATAATGATTGCAAGCGCCAAGCATAAAAGTGCCGCCCATCCTGTTGGCCACATATCCCCAGAAGCGAAGAACACCATAGATCCGACAATTGCAGTGGCAATTATTTGAGCAGCGCCAACAACCCTTGCCGGGAGATGACTAAGCTTATCGAGCGGCACAACCACCAACAGCCCGCCAATGGCGAATTCCCAAAGGCGCGTTGGAATAGAGTAGTAGGCAACGGGGCCATCGTTGAACGCCACGATAACAGAAGCCACAAACGACAATAGGACCACCAGTCCAAGGCCGGCAATTTGCCCGCGAACTGACAATTTACGCAGTGCAAGACAAACAAAGGGCCAAACCACATAGAACTGCATTTCAACGCCGAGCGACCATGTATGAAGGAATGGTTTGAGCATGGCATTGCCAGCGAAATATCCGCTATCAGAGGGCGCAAAAATATTAAAAGCAAAGAAAGTGGATTGAAGAAGAACGCGCCAAACACTCTCTAAACCAAACGGCCAACCAGTCGCTAGTATGAACCCCGTAGTCCCCAAAAGAACCACATAATATGCTGGCGCAATCCGCCAAAATCGTTTGCGGTAAAAGCTAAAAAAGCCTCCAGCACTCCAATCAAAGTTGGGAGACAGTAGGATCTACGTCATCAGGTATCCGGACAACACGAAGAATATATCTACGCCAGCAAAGCCACCGCTAACACCCAATAAATTAAAGTGAAAAAGCAGAACGGAAAGGACTGCAACGCCCCGCAGGCCCTCCAAATCCTCCCGGAAATCGGTACGGCGTTTTCCACTCATGTTGTCTCCCTGCGGCTCAAACTTATTCGCCTAAAACCGCTTACCCCATAAATGTAAGGGGCACAACTTGAGCCAATAAAATGGAAACTTGAGCGGTGGAAACATCAATCCAATAGGTCACGCAGACGTTGTCACATAAACCTGCACGGGATCAAGAAAGACCTCAGTTCAGCTTTTTCTGCAACTACTGGTTGACATATAGGCCCATTGGGCCTATATTAAAGGTGTTGAAAGGGCGGGAATGGCCCCGCCCTCAACTTAGGAGAAAAGCTAATGTCTTTTGAAGTACTTAGCTTCATCCTTCAAGTCATCATCGCGGTTGTTATCATCGCGAACGTCGTAAGACACTGGTAACTTGAAGCGTGGGAGGGGGTCTAGCCCTCCCACTGCTCCTAAGAGACACTATAAAGGGTTTTACATGACCAAACAACGAAAATTAGCCCTAACACTTGCAGTGCTATTTGCAGCCTTCTTGGTCGTTTTCTACCTGCCACAAATAGCGGCCTTCTTTAACTAGCCAAGAGCCAACACATGACACCACAAGAATTTAAGGCTGCGCGGGAAGCTCTAGGGCTTTCCGCCTCTCAACTTGGGACCATCTTAAGCACTGACCCGCGCACTATCCGCAAATGGGAAGCGGAACACGGCGGGTCAGCCCGCCCTCCTAACCCTATTGCCTGCCGCGTGCTGGAATGGATGCTGGCAGGCTACCGCCCGCCAGAATGGCCGCAGCCCTAAAAGGAGCGAAAATGCAGAACAGAATTGATTACGACGATCAAGGCAATCTCGAAGAAATTGTTACACATGGTGGTCTGCACCTTGAGCGCATGGACAATAACAGCTGGTTCCTTAGCTGTATTCGAGCGGATGGCTCAGAACGGCGTTGTTGCAGTACTCCAGCTCAGGTTGCAGTACGCCCTTACCCGCTTGAACTCAGGTCGCGTTTACCCGC
>CANNAV010000322.1 GCA_947502585.1 uncultured Pseudovibrio sp. | reverse complement strand
AGCCAGTGCGCTCAGGGAAGATGGCGAAAACTACGCGGCTTTGCCGATCCTGGCAAAGTCATCACAGACATCAAATTAAAAGACGGTCTCGAACAACCGGAACCCGGGCAAAAAGCTGCTTAAGCAAAAGCTCATACACCAGAATTGACAATAGCTCGAACGGTTTCTACAGAATGGCGGGAGAGCCGACCACCTCTATTGCTGCTTTCAATAAACTTTTGAACCAGGCTCTAAGATTTCTTTTTCACGCGACCCATGGAGGTCCATATGGCAACTGCTCGGAAGACAGAGAAAAAAGATCGAAAGAAAATCAATCTGGCCTTACAGGGTGGGGGCGCACATGGCGCCTTTACCTGGGGGGTTCTGGATTGGCTCCTTGAGAATGAAGATTGGGACATCACCGGCATTTCCGGCACCAGCGCAGGTGCCATGAATGCAGCGGTCATGGCCGACGGTCTCGTCGAAGGCGGACAACAGGGAGCAAGAGATGCCCTCGCCCGCTTTTGGAAATCCGTCAGCGCTGCAGCAGAAACCAGTCCGTTCCAACGCAGCCCAATGGATGTTTATTTCGGCAATTGGAGCATGGACAATTCTCCAGCATACCTGGCATGGGACCTGCTCTCCCGCGTCATGTCCCCCTACCAGCTAAACCCGGTCAACTATAATCCACTCCGTGACCTCGTTGCCCGGCAAATCAACTTTGAACGCGTCCAAAGTTGCGCCCAGATGCAGGTCTATGTCGCCGCGACCAACGTTCGATCAGGCAAAATCAAAGTTTTTTCAAAAGAAGAACTCACTCTTGATTCACTTATGGCATCTGGCTGTTTGCCGCACATGTACCAGGCAGTAGAAATTGGAGGCGAGGCCTATTGGGACGGCGGTTTTATGGGCAACCCACCTTTGTTTCCACTATTTCAACGCGGTGGTACGACAGATGTACTTCTCATTCAGATCAATCCGGTTGAGAGAGTTGAGCTTCCGCACAGCGCTCAGGAAATCTCAGAACGTATGAATGAGATTACCTTCAACTCAACTTTGCTACGCGAGCTTCGCGCCATTGATTTTGTGACACGACTCATTAATGAAGGCCGCCTTGATTCGAACGAGTACACCAGCGTTTACATGCACAGAATAGAAGCCACCAAAGATCTCGCTCCTTTCGGAGCTTCATCCAAGGTAAACGCCCAGTGGGAGTTTGTAGAACTTTTACATGATATTGGCCGCCAGGCAGCAAAGAAGTGGGCGCACGATAATTACGATAGCATTGGTAAACGCAGCACGCTGAACCTGAAACACGAGTTTAATTAGACCTGAACACAAAGGTTAACACTCCCAAACCGCATTGCAAATTGCGACGCAGCATATGTAAGTAATCTGTTAAATTAACCTGCATTTTGGATAGAAGCAGTACAGCCACTCCAGATATTGTGCCAGGAATTTATCGCAAAACTGGCACAGCTTTTGCTTTTATAGAGGCAGCTGATATCAAGGTTCTGCGTAATCAGCTTTAGCCAATATAAAGAGGGTATTTGAGTGTATATTCAAAGCCCTCTTTTTCTTTTGGCAATGCACCCTCGCTACATACCTCTATCTTGAAAATCGCTTTATCCGTAAAAAATCCATCAAAAAATCAGCATGCAACCTTTTGGCAAGATTTTAGCTTTAGGAAAGGCACGCTGATTGTTTAGTTATGCGTATTCAGCGCTACAGCGGAAGGAGCAGGCGTTTGCGACCCGACTTGCTTCTTCCGCTCACAAGTCTTTAAGCACATCTTTTAGCCCTTGACTTAGTAAGGAACCCGTGCGTTCGCAAGGGTAAAGGCCTTATTTAAACGATTTCACATCCTGTTCAATACTGCACGTAAAGCGTGTTCATTATTTTACAATTACAATCTTAGCGTTTGTCCGGCCATTAGCCTGAGACAAATTGAACATCGCTTCCCATTTTTGGTTGCAGGCGCACATAGCCCTGTGAAGCAGGCACACCTATACGTTTGACCAAATATGTTCCTTGAATCGCATAGCCCTCATAGAAAATCACGAAGTAAGGCACAGAGGCATCGTTATACTTGCGGGAGAAATACCGCCAGTGCGTCCGAGTTGGTTTAAAGGTGTCTACTGGCGTTCTGTAGTCGCGTCCCGCTGCCGAAACGGGCCACGAATACTGAACCCTCCCATCAGAAAAGATCAGGATCCTTTGTTCGCAAAAGTCAATTCTGGCCAGCGCCTTAGTGGAGGATGCCTTTGCTGGAACCATAAGTAACGGTGTTTGTCAAGTAAGTTGTCCGCTTGTTTCATGCACTCTCTCTGATTTCAGTGATGCCGGTTTCGCGTTCC
>CANNAV010000321.1 GCA_947502585.1 uncultured Pseudovibrio sp. | reverse complement strand
TCGATCCCAAAGTTTTTGAGCTGGCGATAAGATTCAACAACATCGGGCAGCAATAAGGGGGTTTTATCCGCGAAGGTTCTGATCCACCCTAAAGCCTGCTCTGCTTTGGCCTCAGACCCTTCAAGCCCCTCAAGCTGGACCATGTAGTTTTCCATTTGTGCGGCTGGCCCAACGACCGTACTGGCGGCAGCTCCTGCAATCGCACCTGCCCCGGCAAACAGACCGGTCCCAACGGCTGCTCCGCGTGCAATCTTCCCGGCCCCGCCTTTAACCAGCGCCCCGCCTTTTTGAAGGCTTGCAGCCCCATTTTTTACTTTGTTGATTGCCCGGTGCAAAAGCCCGGCTTTGCGCACCGCCTCGCTGGTCTTGCCGACAAAGCGGCCCATGTTATCACGGGCGCGTGCTGCTTGCGCCGCCATAGCGCCAGCGCCTTTAGCTGCTGTTTGCGTCCCACGGGCAGCTTGCTCAGTTGCCTGAGCGACCTTACCTGCAGCCTTGGCGGTTTTACCCGTAGCTTTTTCCAGTTTTTGGGTCGCCTTTACCTGCTTATCAGCAGACTTAACCTGACCCTTTTGCAGCTTCTCCTGTGTTTTGAGCTGCTTTGCCATAAGCGTATTAAAACGTAAAAGCTTGCGCATCTTCTTCGATGCACGGTCCTTAAGCTCAGCGGTAATTCCAAGGCGCATAGCGGTTCCCCATCGTCACCGCCGAGAGGCAGCCTCGACAGCCTTGCGCTCAGCCTCTGCCCGCGCCTCATCCAGCGCCACCTGCTGGTCAAAGTGAGAAAGGAATTCGACCTCTAACAGGTCATCAAGGTAACCGGGGGACCATCCCCGGTTGACCATGTAGGTGTGACACTCAAGCGTTGACAGCGCTAAGCCGCTGCCGGGCTCTCGTTTCCCTCGTCATCCTCATCAAGATCGTCATCCGACCCGCCAAAGATTTCGCCCATTAGTTCATTGGCGTCTTCCATGGGGATGTAGGTCCGCCAATCGGCTTCAGAGAGTCTTTCACCATCAAAGGTGCAGACCTTGCAGACGTAAAGAATTTGCGCCTTGGCGATCTTGTTCTTCGCCATCGCCAGAACTTGGGTCCATGCGCCGTGTTTGCGGAACTTTGGGAACTCAACCACAACCTGCGTGAGCGGGAGAGTGAAGGTTTCCTCGCCCTGATTGGCGGCGCGGTAAGCTTTCAGTTTGCCAATAACACCTGTGTCTTTCACGGTCTCAGGCTGGGCAGTTTTCTTCTCACTTTGATTGTCCATAGTGCACCTCTCATTAAAATCAGCAGTCAGTCGGTAAAACGCAAAAAGCCCCCGCGCGGTTAAGCAACGGGGGCTTTTTAAGATCGCGGTCTTCATAGACCGTTATGAACTTATCTGCGCCACATCTCGCCGGAAGAGTTCCGCACCGAACTGGCAAACACATCAACCTCAAACAGCGGTTTGTTGCTGTCATGGATGCGCTGAACCAGACGCGAGATCGACATTTCGTGTGTCGACTCTTCCGGATCGCCGTTCTTGCTCTCGCCCAGCTCATGACCAAAGAAACGAACCTGCAGAATCGTGACCAGAGTATAAGAACGCTCCAGATCCGCCCCGTCCGCACTGTTTACGTCCACATACTTGTGTGACTGGATGGTTTGGGTCTTCGTAGGGTCCAGAAAGATTTCTTCGAGTTCCGGGTCAACGCTGCTCATGGTGAGTTCACCGGTGAGCGCTTCCAGTGTCCTGGTCGGCGCTTTGTAAACCGCCACCTGACCCAGTGTTTCAATATCTACTGTCTTCCATTCAATCTTGGGCATTTTGAAAGACTTGGCGAGCCCCACAAGTGTGTTGTCGCCCAGATAGATTTCGGAGTTGGTGATCTGCCCAAAACGACCGCGAAAATCAGCCATGGATCATCCCTTTCTTTGCTTAAGCCGCTTCAGCCTGGGAAAGCCCCAGTGCATCGGCCAGAAGGTTGATGTTGATGGAGCGGCGCACGGTGATGGTCTCCATGATGCCGGTCGGAGCAAACTCCAGTGTGTAATGGAACCAACCGTCAGCAGCGTAGGCTGCGCTCATCAATTCCCGGTCAAAGGCAAAGCGGAAACCGGAAAGTTCGGGGTCATTGCCGCCTGTTTTGCCAATTCCCCAGGCATTGATCGCATCTTCGATCTGCTCAATACGGGCCAGCGAGCCGACGCGATCTTTCTTCTCATCAAGGAAATGCAGGACCGCTTCGTCCAGGACGTCTTGCGTGTACTGGGCGTGAAAAAAGGTCAGCATGGAGGTTTTGGTGTGTTGATCAGCATGCAAAATTGACCCACCTGGCGGGATAATTTGCATTTAAAAATGACCCGCCTTGTTTGTTAGGA
>CANNAV010000320.1 GCA_947502585.1 uncultured Pseudovibrio sp. | reverse complement strand
GATCTGAACTCATCCAAGCCTCCCTAAAAGGAACCTTGAATCACATTTTCACTGATTGGGGAACCCTGTTACTCGACTGGCCCTACATAACATTTGCGTTTAGTGGAGTGTGGAATGGGGTACACGTTAAGTCGCGGCGTCTACTATTTTGTGAAGCGTGTTCCCATCAGATATGCGGCTGTAGAGCAGCGCTCGCGCATACAACTTTCTCTGAAAACCAAAAGTCCTGACGTTGCCGAAAGAAGTCTCTGATGGTTGAAGAGAGGCTGATTGCATATTTGGAAGCCTTACTGGCGAACAAGGATGAGAGCGCTCAGGAGCATTACAATGCAGCGCTGAATTTTGCAGCAACTCACGGTTTTACTTATCGGTCGCTTATGAATATCGGTCCGGCCATGACCCCCGCCTTCCAGAATGGGCGCATCCGTGACCTCTACTGCAGTAAAATCGGGTTCAGCCACGGACAACGGATGAAACCGTGTATCCTGCCGCCAGGAATAGATACGACTGGTTGGAACATTATGTCGCTTCGACACTATCGGTACGGTTACACCAGCCTCAAAACTCTCAGCTACCAACTGTCGCTTGAACCCATCCGTGTAATTGGGGCCACGAACCCTACCCTTGTTGTCCATATCAAATCTCCTCTCAGCGCGCCGATAACAAGCAAGCATCGCGGGAAGATGACAGATCAAAAAAAGCCAATACAGAGGGGGTTCCCTTGATGCTTACCCGTAACTGGCGTTTCTGCCGGTGCGGCCAAGCCTGAAATCCCCTTGCGCAAGTCAGTGACGCCGCAAGCCAGATACACTCGCACTCCTGTGCCTGGCCCGATCATACGGCATCCACCAAGGCAAAAAAACGGAGGATCTGCGTATCGCTTAAATGACTGGAAAGCTTCAGGTGACGTTCGTTGCTCAACCCCACCTCTCGGGACACTATCAAAATCAGGTTGACGAGATACGCTGGCAATATGTCAGCCTCGGAGAGATCGAAGGTCGCGGTGGAGCTAAAAAACTGAAGGCGGCCGTTACCGTTCCATTTTCCGGCACAGATCTCCTGGTTCAGAGCGTCTGCGAAGGGACTGAGCCTTCCTTTAGCGTTGAATGGTGTCAGACGTCGTAACCTAATTTAACATCATTTACATGCTCCATCGTGTGCCGTTTCAGTCGGTAAAGGTTGAACAGGACAAGAACGCAACCTTGCTTCAGACGGGCTATGAAAGCATCGATTTACTAATGACCATCTGCGAAAAATAGTGCACCTTTACCCCGCTGGATTCCGTTGTTTGGGTCGAGGCTGCCGTATCATTACAAAGGCAGGGCTAAAACCAGTGATACTCAGGGGAGGGGCTGCCGACCAATTTCAGATGATTACCATTGAACTCATCCACCTGCCCAATAAAAAACCCGGGTTTCCCCGGGTTCTATTCGCTTCACATATCACCCTGACTTAATTCACGACAACCTTGGCACCTATATCGACATTGTCATAAAGATAGGAAACATCTTCGTTGAACATGCGGATACAACCGGATGAAACAGCGCGACCGATGCTCCAGTCTTCCGCCGTACCATGGATACGGTAGATGGTAGCACCCAGATACAGCGCACGGGCACCTAATGGATTGTCTGGACCACCCTTCATGTAGCGTGGAAGAATACGGCCTTTTTTCGCTTCACGATGGCGCATTTCTTCCGGCGGTGTCCAACCCGGCCATTTTGCTTTGCGGGTGATACGCTCGGTACCATTCCACTCAAAACCTTCACGCCCAACGCCGATGCCATAGCGCATCGCTTTGCCGTTACTCTGAACGTG
The DNA here is from genome assembly GCA_947502585.1 of uncultured Pseudovibrio sp. Classification (GTDB taxonomy): domain Bacteria; phylum Pseudomonadota; class Alphaproteobacteria; order Rhizobiales; family Stappiaceae; genus Pseudovibrio. The sequence continues at coordinate 553 of CANNAV010000320.1, read as the reverse complement.
ATAGAGGTAACGCTTGTCTGTATCAATGATGATTGTACCTGGCTTCTCATTGGTGCGGTATGTGATCAGCTTGCGCTTGAACTTGCGGCGTGCTGAGCTGGATGCCATAGCAGGTGTATCCGGGAAGATGTCCCATTGGCGTGTGTCTGGGTTCCACAGTTTGCCCGCGCTTGCTGGTGCTACAAACACTAAGCTAACCAACGTACAAATGACAGCAAATATTCCCTTGCGAAGATGTCCTCGCATCGTCACCCCCTGAAATTGGTGATAGCCCCTTACGTTTCGGGACCTGTCGGACTTAAAAATAATTCAGCACCGAGAAACAACAAACTCTACCAAACATTCTCTCGGACCTCTGAATTCCCATATGTTTCAAAGTATGACTGATTATCAATATCTGATAATCGATATCCAAGCAAAACCTCCCTTTTGCGGGTCATTTGTTTCATTTTTGAGTTTTCCTCATGGCAGACAAAGATTGTGTCCCTATAGTGCTGTAAATTATCTGATTTAGAAATTGAGATAGCCATCGTGGGATTTCTCTTTAGGTTTG
>CANNAV010000319.1 GCA_947502585.1 uncultured Pseudovibrio sp. | reverse complement strand
GGACCATATTTCAACGGCTGTTCCTTGATCTGCAGGGCTACGAAAAATACGTTTGAGATACATTCCCACAGAATGGAAGGCGAGCGTGTGTCACGAAGTCTCTTCGCAGATGAACTGTGCGTAAAATGAGGGCAGGCTACTGGGACCGCTTTTCGGGAGGAGGTTCCAAACCACCTTAAGCTGCTGTGGTAAAGAGCCATGGTGGTGAGCATAAAGGAAACGGCAGAGCGACACTCTGTCAGGTATGCATGAAAGGAAGCGGACGCAAGTGAACCGTCGATGATGCGTCGAAATCCATAGGATTATGTCAAAACCAACTACGCTCTCTGAGTTGGGCAAGTTTAGGGGGAACCTGATTACTGGCTGAACGGAATCCGGCATAGAGGCGGCGCGACCTTTATAGAGGCTTTAGCACGGAACGTGAGAACCTGTCGCCTTGAAACTAAGGGAGCCACTCAAGCAGAGGACCTGTAAGAGTATGAGTACCAATGCATAGCCCTGGGGCGGACGATCCCGTAGTAGTGAGGAAGGGCTATAATGGACCTGGAGCGAAGGGGGCGGTCATCCCGTTGAACTCAGAGATCAACCAATTAGACTACGTTAGTTGTCGGTGGGAGGAATTTTTTAAAAACAACGAAACATCTATGGGTTGGATGACAAGAGCCGGAGGATGCGGGAGTATCACGTCCGGTTCTGTGAGAGGCTGAGGATGAGATTCCCTCGGCCTGCTCGACCGTCATTTGACTAAGTGAGCAGACTCCGGAAGTTGTATGTCGGACAACCTCCCGAAACAAAGAGTATCGCCTGGCCCAAAAATCTGCTAACTTACCTGAGGGTAAACCAAGCATCTGGGAGGGGGCCATGGTTTTCAAAACGAAAGATGATACGGGTACTATCAAAACATTCAGGGATGCTAAACGATATTATTGGCTGATTGCCTACGCTGGCAGCAGCGTCACGCTTATTACAGTCGTGCTTTATGCCTGCACCCAAGTCACCGCAACCCTGTTCATGCCTCTCTTTTACTTCTTCATTATTATTCCCGGTCTGGACGCTATGATTGGTGAAGACCCATATAATCCGCCCGATGATGTGCTGATCCAGATGGCAGAAGACCCCTATTACAGTCGGCTCGTCCGCTGGCTTGTTCCATATGCCTGGATCAACCTTTTTGCAGGTGTATGGCTTGTTGGCACCTATGACCTTCCTCTCTGGCTTATTGTATTGTTTGCCTTTGGCAAAGGCCTGTTCGGCTCCGGCACCATCATGCTCGCCCATGAACTCGGCCACAAAACCAACAAGATGGATCAGTTGCTGGCCAAATTAGCTCTCGCAGTTGTCGGCTACGGTCACTTTTGCATTGAGCACAATCGCGGCCACCACATACACGTAGCGACAACGGAAGATCCAGCCAGCTCTCGCATGGGAGAAAGCATTTACGCCTTTGCCTGGCGCGAGATTCCCGGCGCATTCGTCAGAGGCTGGCAAAACGAGAAGGAGCGCCTGCACAAGAAGGGCCTCAGTACCTTCTCGATGAAGAACGACATTTTGCAAGGCTATGCCATCACATTGTTTGTATTTGCCATTTGCACCGCTCTGTTGGGCTGGAAGATTCTGTTATTATTGGCTATTCAAAGCGTGGTCGCGTGGTATGGCCTCACGCAGGCAAACTATGTTGAGCACTATGGTCTGCTGCGCCAGAAGGACAAGAGCGGTAAGTACGAGCGTTGCCAGCCACGCCATTCCTGGAATACAAACCACATCTTCTCAAACCTGAGCACGTTCCATCTTCAGCGCCATTCAGACCACCACGCCAACCCTTTGCGCCCATACCAAACCCTGCGAAATTTCCCGGATTTGCCCCGCCTGCCGAGCGGATATCCCGGCTGTTTTGCACTGGCGGCCATTCCTTCACTCTGGTTTAAAACAATGGACCCCAAGGTTCTGGAATGGGCCGCCGGTGACATCAAAAAGGTCAATCGCGTAAAAGGGTATGAGCCTGTTGCATATTCTGCCCCTGACACCTGTTGAAACACGCAGAATGCCACTGCAATTCATGGCGGTCACACGGTCACTCCGCTAAAACAGGAACAAGTTTTGAAGCGGGGTGAGACCAATGCAACATGGTTGTGATCTTTCAATGGCAATTGCTGAGTTTGGCGGCGAGGTCAGCGACTGGGTGGACCTCGCCACTGGCATAAATACTGTTGCCTATCCAGCAGCAGAACATATCATCTTTCGCGGTCTGGCAGAGCTTCCAGGTGAGCGATCAGGAACCGCCCTGATTGCAGCTGCACGAAAGGCCTATCAAGGTAAGCATCAAGGGAACCCCCTCTGTATTGGCTTTTTTTGATCTGTCATCTTCCCGCGATGCTTGCTTGTTATCGG
>CANNAV010000318.1 GCA_947502585.1 uncultured Pseudovibrio sp. | reverse complement strand
TTTGGGTGTGAAACTCACTCTCACAATCATAGTATATCTTTATGCCGTCGGGCGGGGCATCCAATCCATCAACGCCGGACTTGACCGCCTTCTACACAATGGTGGGAGAGCCTTACGTTTTCTTTAATGTATTTTAAAACGGAACCAGTACGCTCAGTTTGCCACCGAAAGCTTCGAAGTCAGAGGTGCCTATACCATCGTAATACCCTTCACCCTGAACAGAAATGTTGCCATATGGAATAAAGATGTCCGCTCCGACTTCAAGGCGGGCTCTGATGTCTTGCGTCGAAGAGGAAAGCACTGCATCAGTAGGAATGTCATTTATCAATTTATCGAAATCGTATATTCCTGAAAATTCCAGGAAAGGTGCAATGATCAGGCCGGTTTCACTTTTATAATCTAAAGATACGCGCGGGCCGAACTCCAATCGGCCCAGACTAAAGTCCTGTGAGCCTATGAGGTTCCCAAGGCTATCTATATAGCTTTCTTGCTTCTCCTGAAAGTAAGTAATACGGGCAAAGGGGTTAAGGGTGAACAGGCCCGTTTGAAAATCTCCTGTTAAAGCCCCTTGAAGGAGGAACCTTTCTGTATCGAAGCCGTCTGTGAACAGGCCAAGTGCGTCTACATCATTGCTGGAGCGACCATAGGTCAGCCGGGCATCAGCAAATAGGTTATCGTGCAGTCTGGCCACACCATAAGGGCCAAACATCCAGCCTACTCCGTTGGCTTTTGTGTTTGCACTGCTATTGTCCTGCTTTGAAATATCCAGTTGCGCCATAAAACCAGCAAGTGCTGTGTCCTTATAACGATAATCCACCCCTGCGAATATTAAAGCGTTTTCGCTTTCAAACTTCCGATTGTTTACTTTTGCATAAACGCCCTGGGCCCAAAAATCAAAGCCTGACTGCCCCGCCACTTCTGCGCTGCCAGCAAAGGTGTTGGAATCATAGCCGGAACTTGCTGGCTGCGCCGTGCCTGATGTGGCATTGGCGCTGTAATTCAATGGATCGGGTGTGTCGGGGAACAGAACCGCGTAGCTATCTTCTATCCGGCTCGCTATTTCGCCCGCGGGTGGTGTGCCAATCTCGTTCAAGCGGTTCTGGAACGCCATATAACTGAACTGAAATGAGCCTTTGATGTTGTTCTCAGACACATCATAATAGAAGCTGTTCAGATTCTGCTGCTGCCCATATGCGCCATTTTTAAGACGTGCGAAAATACTGGGCTGCTCCGAAACGATACTGTCAATCCTTGTGGCAACGAAGGAAGCGATAACAGCTTGTGTCTGCTTAACATCCTCTTCTGACGGGCGCACATTGGTCAGCGAAAAGCTGAGGGGTGATAAGCCTGCTCCACTCGCGGTCACCTCATAGGTTTGATGGGAATCGATGCTTAATCGAGGTGAGGAAATCCCATTAGCTGTTAAAATTGAGCTGGTGGCTTCTCCATTTGCATCAGTTCTCACTGCCTCCGTGTTTGTTCCGGTGTTTTCAAAGGTTACGGAAGCTCCTGAAGAGGGGGCGGTAAAGACTATGGATACATCTGGAATGCCATTCCCACTGGCATCCCTGACACGGACAACAAGAGTGTCATCAAAGTCCTGTTCGGTCAGCGCTGTTTGCGGCGTTCCTGAGATCACAGTAAATTCTGCGGCTGACCCGACAAGGTTTGCCAGATTAAACTCTGCGGGATCAGGGGCTCCATCAACACTTGCAGAAACGACATAGCTACCTGAAACACTATTACTGGTCGCATTCAAAGAGGCGATGCCGGACCCATTTGTGGTGGCGGTTTGAATTGGCTCGTCTAAACTCGCTCCAGATATGGGGGAGGTAAAAGTCACCGTTTCGTCTGATAGCGGTGTGCCGTTTGCATCTTCTACCGTGACGACGAGGGGATTGGAAAAGTCGCTGTTCACAATTATCGATTGATTGTCTCCGCTTGTAACAACAATGTTTTTGGAGCCAGCAGTGCCACTGACCTGCACAACAAAAGAGCTTTCATCACTATCATTGCTTGCAAGAAAAAATGTAAAATCGAAATTGTCAGCGCTTGTAGGTGTATAACCAACAGTTAAGGTAGTAGACCCGCCCGCGGCATTCAGGTTGTTGGCTCCTAATATAAGCCCACTAACGTTTGAATTCGTTTGGCTGGTTACGTTCGTTGCCACAGTCGGTGTCGTGAGCGTCAGCGTATCCGTGCCGCTGTTTGTTATAGTATAGGTGATCGAGGAGGAGACGCCTTGTGTTTTGGTGGTGGCAATTGTGTCCGTCTCACCGTTGGCCAGCGGCCCACTCTCTGAGGAAGATATGCCAATTTCGGGAGTTCCTGAAGCCGTACCACTGACTGTAAAGTTATAGGGATTTTCATCGCTATCATCATTTACAAAGGACA
>CANNAV010000317.1 GCA_947502585.1 uncultured Pseudovibrio sp. | reverse complement strand
CCTAACAAACAAGGCGGGTCATTTTTAAATGCAAATTATCCCGCCAGGTGGGTCAATTTTGCATGCTGATCAACAGTCTCAGAGGTTGCTCTGATCTTTGGTGAAACACTCAATCCAGCTTTGCGTGATGCGGTTAAATCCATGACTGGCTGGGTCCGTAGCACTGGCGAATGGATGAAGGAACATCCTCGCTTCACCAAAGCTATCGGGTTCACCGTTGCGGCACTGGCCGGGTTGCTTGTGGTTGGTGGTGGTCTACTCGCCTTTATGGGAACTGCCATTGCACTTGCAGCTCCCCTGCGCTTCGGACTGTTCATGATGGGGATGAGTGCCAGAACGGGTGCTGGCCGGATTGGCCTGATTGGCCGCGCTATCAGGATGCTCAACCCGATCCGGTGGGCAATGCTTATCCCTAAGCTGGCATGGCGTTTGTTTGTGACGCCACTGAAATGGCTTTCGTTCCTGCCGAATATTGCATGGCGCGGCATTGTGGGTGGGTTCCGGTGGTTGTCTTTCTTGCCCAGACTGTCTTGGCGCTTGCTTATTCCGGCTTTGAAGTGGGGATCTCGTCTTATTCCGGGCATTGGCTGGGCTGTGCTGGCCGGGGAACTGGCCTGGCATCTTCTGGTTAAACCGCTTGGCTGGGACAGGTATCTGCCCGGTATCGAATGGTCCAAAGTCTTTGGGGCATTCTCCTGGGATGGCTGGATACCAAAAGTTGACTGGGGCATGTTGCTTGGCGCTGTGAAGTGGCCGGTTGAGCTGACCAGCTTTGACTGGCGCAAGTTTGTCAAAGAGATCAACTGGCTCAAGATTATGGGCATGGGTATCCCGACCGCGATCAACTCGGTTATTGAGAAGTTCACGGGAATTGACCTGATGGACAAGGGAGCTGCGGCCATTGCCACATGGTGGGCTGGCACGAAAGCCAGCATTGGTCAGAAGGCCGAAGGCTTCAAAGCCAGACTGAAAAGTTTGGTGTCTGTGGATTGGCGCTCTGCAATCGGGAATATTGACTGGCCCAATATCCTGCTTTTTGGTCTGCCTGGGGCGGTCGGTGAAGTGGTTAAAGCCTTCACCGGTATTGATCTGTTTGAGATGGGAGCCAATGCTATCAAGTCCCTGTGGAATGGTATGTCCTCCATGGTCGGGCAGATGGTGGAGGATATCAAATCCAATCTCACTGGAATGCTTCCTGACTGGGCCACAAAATATCTGGGTATTGGCGGTGGTGATGAAAAGGCGGGCGGCAATGTGCAAGCCCGTGCTTCCGGCGGCTCCTATCGTTCCGGACCGCTTCTGGTTGGGGAACGAGGCCCGGAACTGAAATATGCCAGTGAAGGCGGCTATATTGCGCACAATGATAACCTGAAGCGCATGGTGCGGATGTCTGATCGTATTCGCAGAGCAGCCCGGATCGGAGCCGTGGCCGGAGCTGTGGCCGCGCCTATGCCTTCAGTGGCAACTGCAGCGCCAATTCTGCCGGCGCTACCAGCTCAGGCCGCGCCTGCAGCAGCTGCGACTAGGCCGCAGTTTGAGATCTCTATTCAGATTGGTAGCATCACGGCAAATGACCCGGATATTGCCAATGTTGTCGAGGAGGCTGTTACAAACGCTCTGAATCGCGCCATGACGGATGCACAAAACCTTTTGTCTGATTGAGGATATAGATGATGGATAGAAGCTATGCAGTCAGAGAGGCACAGGATGGGAAGTATTGGACACTCTGCAAGTTGCGTGGAGCTACAATGAAATGCTTTCGCTCAAAACGTAAGGCGCTCGCAAAACGAAAGGGCGAACGCTGGAATGCAGGGAAAATCTCACTCTATCACCGTTGGTGTGCCAGGTGAGGAGCTGAAGTATGAGTAGACCACTTGCAGCCCTTGGAATGTTTGTCTTCGCACCTGATGTTGGCTCCTTTGAGGAGTTGGAACGGTGCTGGAGGTTTATCTGGGCAAAGCCTGATCCAATTGGCGGTGCACCAGTTAAGCAATGGACAGGGCCAGGAGATCAAACGCTTATCATCAAGGGCGGGATCTGGCCGGAGATCCAGCCAGCAGGCTCATGGAAAATGGAAGCTATTGCAGCGCGTGCCGGATCAGGCCAGCCCATGACCCTTATTTTAAGTTCTGGCCGTGTGCTTGGGCGCTGGTGTGTGGAGGAGATATTCAAGAAAGAAACCGAGTTTGTGAATGCAGGCTCAGGTACGGCCATGGAGTTTTCCATCAACTTAAGCCGCTATTCAGGAGCAAGCTCACTATGGCCGTTTTAAAGCGAGCGATCCGGGGGGATACGGTTGAGAGTATGATTATGGATTACTATGGCAAGCAGAGTGATGAGCTGCTGGATCTGGTGATGCAGCAAGAGCAAAACAAACACCTTCGCGCTCCTGATGCTCCCC
>CANNAV010000316.1 GCA_947502585.1 uncultured Pseudovibrio sp. | reverse complement strand
GGCTCAACAACAAGATCAAGGTCCTCAAACGCAGATGCTATGGCCTCTTCAACACCAGGACCATCTTCCAGCGGATGTTCCTGGACTTACAAGGCTACGAAAAATTCGCTTGAGTACCATTCCTACAGAACGGACGGAGAGCCAAGCTGAGTTAAACCTGTTCCCTCTGCAGATATCTTTCCAGAAACCATCGATATGTATTACGAATTCCTTTATCCAATCTGATGGATGGCTCCCACCCCAGTTGTCGCAGGCGAGCCGAACTCATCAGTTTTCCCGGGGTTCCGTCTGGTTTGGCGACATCCTGCATGATGACACCGTGATAATCCATAATTCTGGAAATGCGTTGTGCAAGTTCGAGAATTGAAATGTCTGCACCAAAGCCAACATTGATGTGCCCTTCTGCAGAGTACCTCTTCAGCAGATGCACCAGAGCATCTGCGCAATCATCACAGTGCAGAAACTCTCTGCGCGGAGCGCCGGTGCCCCAAATCTCAAAAGACTCAGCCCCGCTTATCTTCGCTTCGTGTGCCTTGCGCATAAGGGCGGGCAAAACGTGACTGGTTGTCAGATCAAAGTTGTCGCCAGGTCCATATAAGTTGGTTGGCATCGCAGAAATGAAATCACAACCGTATTGCCGCCTGAAGGCCTGACACAACTTGATGCCCGCAATCTTAGCCATGGCATACCACTCATTTGTTGGCTCCAAAGGGCCAGAGAGCAGAGCACCTTCCTCTATCGGCTGCGGTGCATGTTTTGGATAAATACAGGACGACCCTAAGAACAGGAGCTTTTGCACCTGAGCTGCAAAGGAACCGCGAATAAGGTTGGTTTCTATTGCAAGATTTTCGTAGAGAAAATCGGCGGGATATTGGTTGTTTGCCCAAATGCCGCCAACCTTTGCAGCTGCGACAATTACCACATCAGGCTCTGCATGCTGTAAGAACTTTTGTGTCTCAGCTTGCATAGTCAGGTCAACCTGCGCTCGGTCCACAGTCAGAAGCGTACAGTTCTCCCGCTCCAACCGCCTCATAAGGGCACGCCCAACCATGCCCTTATGCCCCGCAACGAATACCGTTTTTCCTCTCAAGTCAAAGTCAACCAGTTGTGAATCAGGCATGTTCAGTCACCTTGTGGTTTCGCGCCTCTAACAGGTCTGCCTGCACCATTTCCTCAACCAGCGTTTCAAGAGGAGTTTTCGCCTTCCAACCAAGTTGATCCCAGGCTTTGCTGGCATCACCAAGAAGCTCATTCACCTCAGAGGGACGGAAATAGCGTGGGTCGATTTCGACAAGAGTGCGACCGGTTGCAGAGCAGATGCCCTTTTCATAAACCCCACGCCCTTGCCATTCCAGGGTGATGCCGCATTTTAATAGAGCCAGCTCTGCAAATCTGCGTACCGACGTCATAGTGCCTGTTGCAAGCACATAGTCATCCGGAGCATCCTGCTGCAGCATGGACCACATGCCCTCAACAAAGTCGCGCGCATGCCCCCAGTCCCGGGTTGCATCGATATTGCCCAGGTAAAGTTTTTCCTGCAGTCCCAGGCTGATCGCGGCTGCGGCACGGGTGATCTTGCGCGTTACGAAGGTTTCGCCGCGCAGTGGGCTTTCATGGTTGAACAAAATGCCATTGCTTGCATGAATTCCGTGAGCTTCCCGGTAGTTAACAGTAATCCAGTAAGCATAAAGCTTGGATGCAGCATAAGGTGAGCGCGGATAAAACGGCGTCGTTTCACTTTGCGGCACTTCCTGCACCTGACCATAAAGCTCGGAGGTCGAAGCCTGATAAAACCGCACTTTTTTCTCCAGACCAAGGATGCGGATTGCCTCCAGCAGTCGCAAAGCGCCCAGTGCATCGCAGTTGGCGGTATATTCAGGGGTTTCAAAACTCACTTTCACATGAGATTGAGCCCCGAGGTTGTAAACCTCATCCGGTTGTACCTCTTGCATGATGCGGATGAGATTGGCGGCGTCTGTAAGATCGCCATAATGCAGGATGAAACGAGCATCTTCCTCATGTGGGTCCTGATAAATCCCCTCTATCCTGCCGGTGTTGAAGCTGGAAGAGCGACGTTTAAGGCCGTGTACCACGTATCCTTTATCCAGCAAAAAACGACTTAGATAAGCGCCGTCCTGTCCGGTAATACCTGTTATCAAAGCGGTTTTATTTAAGGCCATGGAACGCTCAAAAGTTTGAGGGAAACAGGGCATGAACCTATAAGCAGAGTGGTTGTTGTCGCAATTCTGAAAACACACCCCCTGCATTCTCCGGGTACTTCTCCAGTCTGATGTTTTATAAAGGTTTTGATCTTCAACCTGCCTTGTCAGGGCGTTGTTGCAGTATTCCAGCTCAGGTTGCAGTACGCCCTTACCCGCTTGAACTCAGGTCGCGTTTACCCGCTCG
>CANNAV010000315.1 GCA_947502585.1 uncultured Pseudovibrio sp. | reverse complement strand
ACTACATCTTCCTGTCTCGCCCTCTTCAGAAAATAGAGAAAAATGAGAGACCCGGACAACTTCCCTGACACAGAGGGCCCCGGAAATGTCATTTATGACTTCACATATAGGCTGTTCAGCACGCCGAAAGAAAATCCCGCCCATGCCGACAAATGGCTCCACATAGGTTTGGTGAGCAATTGCGCTAATTCGGTTGGAAACGTGCTTTGCGAGTTGCATCTTTCCTCCGATATAGGCTGCTACAGGTTTGGTTGGCTTGATGGGGCTAAGGTTCATTTATTCTTGTTTTTCTGAAAGGGCTCATCTGGCCTCAGATCGTTATAAGTGCCGCAGCGACGACACTTGATTTCTACGCGCCCTTGAAGGGCGTTCTCTTCTTTTTTGAGGAGGAGTGCCGAACAATTCCGGCAATAGATAGACTCCATTTCTCGTCTCGCATAAGACTTCTCCCGCAGCTCAGCTGGTCTGAGTTGATGCGGCGGGAGCAGTGTTATGCATTGTTCCACTGGCCGGGTTTCTTGTTAGCGCTAGTGGCCCGGTGCCCGGAGGTTTCTCCGGGCCTTCCGCTCCATATTATGTCAGGTGGCAGGAAGCCTGCGCCGGATGTGTTCCGGCCTGTCAGAACTGCTCTGTCAGAACAGCCAGTTCAGGCGGACACTCCGGCCAGCTCGCATCCAGCGTAAAGTCAGCCTCCGGATCATCAGCAAGCGCAACCACTCTGGCCCGCATGGCACCCACCCAGTCGAGCGCTGCTTTGGTGCTGGTCAGAAGAGCTACTTCCTCTGCACTGCGATCAAAGGCCGCGTTACCGGCAACAGCGGCAGCAGCTGTTGCCATGTTCATCTGGGTCTCAGCACTGGCCTGCGCATAAATGCGTTTGCGACATTCAGCCTTGATTGTTTTGAGGCGCTCAGTAGCGATGGCATCAGCAACTGTTTCCTGCGGCACACCTTCTGCGAGTAAGGCACTGACCTCAAACGCTTCATAGCGCCGACCGCTATAGTCAATTGTCAAAGTGGACATAGAGCCTCCTTAAAGGGTATCAAGATTTGAAATAATCATCGGAACATCTACTACCGGAGTACCAGCCGCGATCTCCGTAACCCAGGCATCTGCCATCTCTGACACGTTATAATTTGAATGATTCACAGTGAGGACAGCCGCACGGGTTTCCCCGCCAATAATTGCCCCTGACGAACCTTCCGGGCGCGTGAGCGTACAATTAACGATCTCCACAAGGGTCATGGCGGGACCTGCTCCATAATTCCCACCAAGCAGAGCGCAGTACTGAGACGGCACGAAATTAGCGGACTGCTCAGCAGAAGGAACAGTAAACACAATCTCAAGATTCTGACATGAAATGCCCTGCAACGCGCCGCTTCCAGCAGCGTAAAAACCACTCAACTCGTAGCCCCCAAGCCCACCTGAACCATAAACGTGATAGAGCCAGGTCAAAATCAGTTTCGGGCGTGGGTTTGCAACGTGTCCCTCAATCTTGACGGAGGTTCCAGAAGGCAATATATAACGCGGCTGGTCCATTATATAATCTCCGACCAGAAAAATTCTGGCGAACGACATCGCAGGCAGATTTTCTATAACTGCACCCAGTGAGCGCTTTGGCTGACCTGCTGACTGCCCCGTATTTCCATCATCACCATTGGCTTGATCCAGATAAAACGTGCGATACAGCGAGGGTGCGCAACAATAGCGGCCTGAACACGTTCCTCAATATACGTTTCTTTTTCTTCAAACTTATCGATCAGCTCGCTCGCCTTGCCAACAAGGGTGGTAATCTCGCTCGTTAAGCTCATTGCAGTATCTCCTGTGTCTCAAAGACTTTGCGGGCATTGCTGAGCGCTAACGCCCCGGTATTGGTTAAGAGGGATAAAAGCCCATCAATCTGATGTTGCTGATTTTCTATGACCTGTTGCAACTGAGATATCTGGCCGCTCAGCACATTTGGGAACGCTGCGTGTTTCTCCAGCACAGCCAACCGTTCAACAAGCTCAAAATTACGCAGTTGTTCACCGATCAGACTGGTCGCCAGCTGTGCAAACTCCTCCCCGAAGAAGAGTTGGAGATCCACATCACCTGACACTTCAATGATGCCTTGAGGAAGTGCCGCAAGTGCCAGCACAAAGGAAAATGCAATCGGCACGCCAGGTGTATACTGTGCCAGAGGCGTTTCAGGATCAGACCAAACGGCCAGCAAAGTGCCGTCCTCCAGCATCACGCCAAGCTCGGCAAGCGTGAAGCCTGTCGGCCCGTCAATTTTTGCCGTAATCTCCATCTGAAAATCATCCAGATAACGGGAGCCAACAATCTCAACACGGGCTTTCTTTGCCTTCGGTGTTTGTCAAGTAAGTTGTCCGCTTGTTTCATGCACTCTCTCTGATTTCAGTGATGCCGGTTTCGCGTTCCGG
>CANNAV010000314.1 GCA_947502585.1 uncultured Pseudovibrio sp. | reverse complement strand
GCGAACACCAAGGATTTCCCGGTTTCCTTCAGTATTAACCCCGGAAACCATCAGCGCCGCCTTGCTCACAACCCCGTGTGGGGGGGACTGTTATTCTGCACAGGGGTATAGGCGGGTGGAATTGAATGAACCCGTTGAAACGACTATGTAATCCTGATTGAAGAGTGGAAAATTATTTTGCACAGTGTTGCGCGTAAACTATTCAAAATGGGCGCTTAGGTGTGCATATAACGGTCAAAAATGAGCAAAAGAAATCCGCGCTGTTGAAACGGAGAGCTTTAAAACCGGCTCAACTGAAGCGGTGGCCGCACCACACCACTTTGCCGATGATATGAAAATCGTCAAGATCGGTGCGCTTGAGTAGCTCATCTTTATGAATTGGATTTTGGCTGATTACCTCAATATCGCCCTGAAGGGTTGGACGAAGGTATTTTACACGGGCCAAACCGCCGTAGACGAAGGCATAGACGCCATCTTGTAGCATATTACGCTTTCTATCGACCATGACGAGGTCGCCGTCTGAAATAAGCGGGTCCATACTATCACCACCTGCGGTGAGGATTATGAGACCATCTGCGCTAGTTCTGCCCAGTTTTCCGCCCAAAAACTCATTGGTAAAGGGAATATCTTCGACTTTTTCAATGCTATCGCCATTCAACGCACCACTGCCTGCTGCAAGGCAAATGTCGACGCGCGGAATCGTGATAAATTTGGTTTTTTGAGGTTGGTCAGTCTCTCCCGAACGCATCGGCCCTTCACCGGTTGAAAGCCAACCAATGTTAACGTTGGCTGCGCGACAAATTGCGAGAAGAGTTTCCAGTGTTGGACTGGAACCCTTCTTCACGCTACGCAGGGTCCCTTCACTAATGCCAGCACTATGCGCAAATTGTCGCGCACTTACGTTCTTAGTGATCTCTTCTAATCGCTTTATGAAACCGTCAGAGTTCATATTTTTAACTCTGACGGTTAAGTCAGAGTTTCCCACAGCAGTCAGAGTTACGGAATTATCCATATATATCAATTAGATAGCAGAGTACGGCGCTCGCTGCGCAGTATAAATAACTCTGACGCGTATTTTATCGCTTTATATTGCGCAATAAATAACGCATAATGCCTACATTCGTTACCAACAAGTGCAAATCACCAAGGTGAGACGCACGGTGAATAAAAAAGCGGCTGCTGCAACAGTCCGCTTTTTAAGGAGATACAATGACTAAACGTGCATCCCGGATGAAGTGGGACAAACATTCAATTAAGGCCGAGCTACACCGCAAGGAGTGGACGCTCACCGAAATCGCCGCCAGAGAAGGTATGCACCGTACCACATTGACCAAGGCTCTAGAAACCGGAACCGGACGCGGTGCGGAGCTTATCTCCAAATATCTCAACATTCCATTAGAAGAGCTTTGGCCTAACCGACGTGAACGCTCTCCCCACGTCATCTACAATAGCGACAAACACGGCCCTAGCGCTAGTCAGAAAAAACGGCCTCTCGCTGACACCTCCCTCTCTGAGGCTGAGGTGGCGGCATGAGAACGGCTCAAGTGACACGATGTGTCGCCCTCCGGCTTTATCGGCGCTTTGATTATGACGCAGGACACGACAATCACCTCAAAGACTTTGCAAGTGCGCTTGCCCTTGGTTTGTTTACTGCTGCCTTTGTGCTTTGGGTGTGGGTGTCGTGCGTAGCTGTCGCCTCTTACAGAGCGGGATACCCGCTATGAAAACGCGCCGCTGCCAACACACCGATGATTTACTGAGCTGGCAGCCGCCAAAGGTGGAGGCCCGCTTTGAACCAACGCGCGTTCGTTCATCTACTCCCTCAGGCAAAGTCTGCCGTGCTCTTTCCGAAGCCATGAAAGAAGATGGACGTAGCCGTGAGGAAATTGCGGTCGCCCTGTCTCAACATCTTGGCGAAACCATCAGTCGTGACAGTCTGGATGCGTGGGCAAGCGAAGCTCGGGAAGCCAACAACATCGCAGGATACCGTTTGATTGGTCTCATTTCGGTTTTGAAATCAAAAGCGCTGCTCAATGAACTTCTAGCTCGCACCGACATGATTGTGGTGGACAGGAAGTACCGCCCCCTCATTGAACGGCAGCTGATGGAAGAAGCGCAGGCACGCATCAAGAAGATGATCCAGCAAGCAGACAAGGAATGGAAGGGCCAGAAATGAGCGGAGCAGTTCCAGCCCTGTTGGACAATGGCGCAAAACGTGAGTGGTTTACTGCACTTGAATTCGCCGATTTCCAACTACCCGATATCCCACTGACAGAAAGTGCTATCATTCGCTTTGCCAAACGCTCTGACTGGCAGTCTACTTCCCTTGCCCGCAAACGCTCTGGACGTGGTGGCGGTTGGGAATACCACATTGACTTACTGCCGGATGCGGCCCGCAAGCTGTTGATCAGCATGCAAAATTGACCCACCTGGCGGGATAATTTGCATTTAAAAATGACCCGCCTTGTTTGTTAGA
>CANNAV010000313.1 GCA_947502585.1 uncultured Pseudovibrio sp. | reverse complement strand
AAAGGCATAAAGATAATCTTCAGAATAGGAAATTTCGAAGAAGATACACCATGTCAGTCGAATACTGCAACAACGCCCATAAAAAACGCCCCGGCGTCTGGTACACGTCCGGGGCAACTTACCTTCCAGCGAGGAAACTGCTTTGGGGTAAGACCTTTGCTATCAATGATTGGACCTACAATGTCAACACCAGAACAACGCCTCAAAATTTACCGGCAAAGCTTTGAACGCTTTGCAGGCAATCAAGGTGATCTCGCACGATTGATGGATCTGGGTGGACCACTCACCAACTCCAAGCGAGGAAACATCAGCGAAAAGCTCAAAGGTGTAAAAGGGAAAGGTATCTCGAAGTCCGAAGCTCTGGCCATCCAACTACTTGTCGTTATTTCCGAGTCTCTGACAGAAAGTGGCCTCTCAATCTCCGACATCAAGTTTGACGAAGAAGGTTTCCTTACCAAAGAAACAGAGCATTTGTTGAGAGGGTTGGGCCGGTCCCGCTCTTAGCTCCACCATACGACCGGAGGATAAGCAGGCCTCTATATAACTAGCAATACATTGTATTGCAGGTTGGTGTGTGTTATTGTGAAGCCCTACCACTAAGAACGGAGCCCGTTATGATTTCAACTTCGAAGGGCGACAGCGAAGATTTCTTATCCCACCGCCGTCCTAAGCAATACAGAATGCCGGAACGTGTTATCCAACTCATTGATCGCGTGGCGAAGTTACAGGATCGCACTCAGACTGACGTGGTGATCGAAGCGACTACCTGCTACGCAGAAGAGCAGTTACTTGATCAAACAACAATGGTTTGGGATGAAGCCGGATACCAAGCGTTCACTGCTGCTGTTGAAAAGCCTGCACAGCCTTCCGAACACGTTATCAAAGCTCGGCAGCAAAAACGGTCTTGGGAATGAGACCACCTGAAGTTCTGAATAGTGAGCACAACATCTCCCAGTTCGATTGCGGAACCGCCAACATGAACCATTGGCTTCAGCAAACGGCTATGAGATGGCAACGAAGCAACGGCTCTCGTGTATTCGTGCTTGCTAACGACGATAGCAGGGTAGTCGCTTATTACTGCTTGGCAACAGGGCAAGTCCAGCGCAAAGCTGCTCCGAAGAAACTTGTGCGAAATTCTCCAGATCCCTTGCCAGTGATTAATCTGGGCAGATTGGCGGTTGATGTAGAATGGGCAGGCAAAGGCATAGCAACGGATCTACTTTTGGATGCCTTTGACCGAATATTTGAGGTTAGTAAAACTGTTGGTGTAGCCGCAGTTATTGTTCATGCACTTTCCGAAGATATAGTACCATTCTATGAGAAATTTGGTTTCATTAGGTCAGCGGATAAAGACGATGACCTGACTCTTTTCAAGCCGCTCAAAGCAATTGCTCAGGAAATCGAACTCGCTCAAACAACGGCACAGACCGAGCCCTAAGTTGTTTTACCGGTTGCCCCTTCAACATATACATACCCAACCATTTGCAAAAAAGTGCGCCTAGCTTCCGGTTGGGCTTCTCAAATCCTCATATGGATCACTCAACAGCGAATTATTGAGGGCTATCAGCGCATGACCAAACCCGACCAGCATGATGGGCAAATTTCAGAACGTGAATACCTGAATCAGGTGATTACGCATCTGGCAATTATGACGGAGCAGGATAAAGCCAGTTTTGAGCACCCGAGTATTCCTATTGCCTTACAGGC
Source organism: uncultured Pseudovibrio sp. (assembly GCA_947502585.1). Classification (GTDB taxonomy): domain Bacteria; phylum Pseudomonadota; class Alphaproteobacteria; order Rhizobiales; family Stappiaceae; genus Pseudovibrio. The sequence continues at coordinate 782 of CANNAV010000313.1, read as the reverse complement.
TTCAGTGGAAGGCGACTGGATCAGTATATCTCTCGTTCTCTCAACTGAAGAAGAAACTCCCGATTGGATAGGTGAGTTCGCGCGCTTTGCAGAAAACGGGGAGAAGGTGCCTAACCTAATTCGCAGGATCAAGAAAAGCCGTTTAAAGTCTAAGCAAGCACACACCAGGATCGCAAAAGAGATCCATACAACCATGCTGGAGCCTGTCAAACCCCTTTCCATTCGCGCTGTTATTGCAATGGAACAGCTGAAGCAAGAACGAAAACAGATCTCTGAGACAGTGCAAGCCTTGGGCATCAAAGTTCCCGCTGATCTAACAACCAGACATATCGATGCATCATTCTGCTTCAATGCTTCTCCGTATTTCAATCAAGCAAATGCCAGCTTATCGATCGATATACAACGGGGAAGTGGAACTCTGGTAATCAGAGATATTCCAACAAATAACCTACCTAAGATAGTATCTCTTCTTTGCGAGAAGAAGATCACAAGCACTTCACATGAGTAAATATCAGAAACATTAGATGATTTGTTGAAGATAAGACATTTCGGAACAAAATATATATCATTCTGTATTATCAATACAATAATACCGCTTGCGCCTTATATCCCCGACTTAAAGGACGGGGATATAAGGCAGCAGCCATCGCCTATACTCTCATTGAGACCGCCAAACTCAACAGCGTTGACCCGAAAGCCTGGCTCACCTGGGTTCTGGCTCAAATTGCCGACCATAAGATCAACCGTATCAACGACCTCATGCCCTGGTGTTACGCTGCTCA
>CANNAV010000312.1 GCA_947502585.1 uncultured Pseudovibrio sp. | reverse complement strand
ACGCGAAACCGGCATCACTGAAATCAGAGAGAGTGCATGAAACAAGCGGACAACTTACTTGACAAACACCGTCATCCCACAATCAGCGGCTCTTATCGAGGTACAAGATCACCCCTTCCATGAGCGGTAAGGGCAATAGCTTCGACAACTCCATGGTGGAGACTGTGTTCAAGACCATCAAGGCCGAAATGTTGTGGCGAACTGCCTTTCAAACCCGTCAGCAGGCTGAATAGGCACTTGGCCTTTACATTGAGGGCTTTTACAATCCAATCAGGCGACACTCGGCGTTAGGTTATCAATTGCCAATCGCATTCGAGCGGCAGACAAGAAATATTGAGACAGCGGCTCTCCACTTTCCTTAGGCCAGTCCAAGGCGAATATGGAGATTTGCCCGTGTTCACGACAGATAGTGACATTAAACTGGTCTCTGTTTGGCCATGTGTTGATGATGGAGTTGAGCGAAGCGTAGATGGCGTAACAGCCCAGCCTACTGAGCTTGTCATAGACTTCCACCCAGCAGCTGAATTTGAATAATCCACTCTAAACGTTAACCCGTCTATCCGCGTCCTGGACCGCTGGATGGTGTAGAGGGTGCTGGTTGTCGACCTCGAACACCATTGAGTTGATGATCAAGTTCCTGCGTTCTCTTTTGTGATAAGCCAGCTTGCTCTGCATATCGGGGCCAATCATTGATGACAGATCTGATCTGCTCGATATCATGACTGGCACCAGCGGAGCTAAGCGAAGCCCCCTTAGCTATCGCTAGCATATGTTTATCCTTGATGTCCCGGCCATGTCCATCAATAGATAGGCTGTGTTCAGCTGGTCCAATCGAATAGGTTAAATCGTAGGCAGGAGAGACACTCCATTTTCCTGTTTTATCCATCAAAAAAGCATGGTTCTTCGTATGGTCGTCTAGGTTTTTGGCGAGAACGTTAAAGACCATGCGCTTATACATTGCTTGTACAGCTTCTTGGTTTTTGGTCATCATCCCAGTTAGCTTTAACAGCTCTCGATACCCAATTGAAGAATAGGCATGGCTGGCATACAAAAGCCCGCTGGCAGTGTGCATGTGCACTTTACCTTGCTCATTACGATCAAATCGCTTTGTAGCAAATAGCTTGTTTCCCTGTTCCGTTGAGATGACCTTAGTTTCTGACATCTCAATTCCAGCGTCATGTGCCATGAGTGCATAGGCGTGCTCTTCTACGCCAATCTCTGCAGGGTCATCTTTGCTTGGAAACTTTACCAGCCAAGATTCAAATCCATCGGGCAAACCTCCGCCATGATCCAGTATGACAGTGTTCTGATCTTGGGATAGCCCTACAACAATTTTAGGCTTGGCGCCTGCAGAGCCGCCTTGTGCAGCTTGGAGTGCCTCAATGTCTGTTGCTGGTACTTCTTGGATTACTTTCTCGACTTCTTGTGCGAACCAATCAAGATCGGCAACTTTCAGCTCTTCCGCTTCGCTTTCGATTGCCGGCTCATAGATAAGGGCTCCCATCCCGGTTGTTCCAACAGCTGCAAGACGATCTAAAGGGGTGAGTTGTGAGAAATTGATACCAAGCCGCGACAGCTTTTTGTCTACGAGCATTCGTCCCCATGCATCGGGTAAGCTATCATTAAACAAGCCATGAAGACCATTAAATGGCTCATGTTTTGCTTCTTGAAGGCCGGAGCGAATAGGGAGGTGAAAAGGGGAGACCATCAATGCATTTTCTAAGAATTCCCCAGCATACTGAAAGTATGCCCTTCGTTCTTGCCGGCTCCAAGCGAGTTCTCCAAGCTTGCGGGTTTCACCCTCGATGTCGAGGGAAACCATAAGGCGAGACACTGCTGGCGGCTGTTTCATCATCGGACTCGTTTGCGTTTAGGCTTATCGATTACATCCTCAATAGATCGAGGAGTCTTGGTGTCAAAAAGCGTTTCAAAACCGTCTTCAGCGTCTAAGGCATAAGCCAACTTGACGGCTGCCAAAAGAGAACCTTTTCCGTTTGTTTCCAATTGGCGCACTGAAGCGTATGATACACCTGATCGCGCCGCTAACTCTTTTTGAGTAAGATTGGCCGAAATACGCCGATCCTTCATTCGGTTAGCGAGAGCTTTCAGGATTTCGTCTGGTGAGGTGAGTTTAAATGCTTCCATAATGGCAATTATATCAGAATTACAAGATAAATGCTACTATGAAGGAAATTAAATTAGACCTTCCTGCCAGCGGTATCTAATGCCGTTTGCTGTAAAGAGTCAATCTGCTTCCGGTAATGATTAGCCTTTATCAAAGAAAATGGATCATCACGGTCTTTCGCAAAATCATACTGTTGTTCCAGGTATGAGATGAGTTCTATAGGGCTTTGTAACCACCAGCCTACTCCTCTAATCTCCTCATGCCATTCTTGCTCCTGATAGTGTCGGGTCAAGTCCCAAGTCTGCTGTAAATTCGGATTTCAGGTTTGGCGGGCTGATCAGATCTGGATGATGTTTTTGTCTTT
>CANNAV010000311.1 GCA_947502585.1 uncultured Pseudovibrio sp. | reverse complement strand
AGGATCTTTCTGATCTCGTTTTGTGCATCGCTCGTCCCAATTGCCCCCAGAGTTTGCAAAGCCAGCCGCTGTTCGGGCAAGGGATTTATGATCCCAAAGCCTTTAAAACGGGCCCATAGGGTCACGAGCCCAGGCAAAGCTCGCTCTCCCAAACCTCGCGTTACAATTTGAGCGCATAGAGTGTTAACATTGGACAGATTTGCCTTGGGTAGTTGCTCAATTAGTGTCTGATCATCAAGGACTTCTGGATCAACGACACCCTTTTTCGGCGCGATATAGCTGCATTCAACGCCTCGCTCCCCAAATAAATCCCACTGTTGGTGCGGATTTTGAAGAGAAGCAGGCCTGCCTGTCATGCAGCCTCAGCTTTCTGATCGTTGATCATGGTCTGATAGGCCCACGGTAGCAGCTCGTTGATGCGATTGGCGCGATGGTCCTGGATGCGCTCCAGCACCCAGGCAAGCCAAGCTTCGGGGTTTACGCCATTTAACTTGCAAGTTTCAATCAGGGTATAGGCTATAGCTGTCAATTTTGCATGCTGATCAACATATCTAAGCAAGCGTTCAACATCTTCCCCAAAATTCGGGAAGTTAATCAGCTCATGACGCCGGAGTTGGAAGCGCAGGTGTTTGAAGTTCATCCCGAGATGGGATTCTGGCGATTAAACGGGCAAAAACCCATTGCGGTTCCTAAAAGGTCAAGAGAAGCAGACTTTCCTGCGGGTCTGGATGCACGGAGGGACTTGCTTGTGCAGTTTGTTTGACTATATGTAGAGCTTTCCTGATCAGAAGCCACCAAAAGGCGCTGCGCGGGATGATTTGATGGATGCTGCTGTCAATGCAGTCTTTGCTGAGCAGCCGCCAGACAGCCGTGTTCATTTTCATTTACGCATAGTACTTTAATATCTTTGGCGGAGCAAACTCCTGTCGTTTGATTGAAGCCAGGTAAACTCAACAGGCCCTAACCTGACTTGTTTATCTTTATTGAGGCAAGAGTACATAAAGTCAGGCCGGGATTTTGTTAACGTAACGTTATAATTGCGGTTTGACGCGTGGTGCAGGGGCGTTCGGATAAGGGTTCCTGACCTCTGCGACAACCTTTTTCCCATCAGTGACCCGGCTTCTGGAGAACAGGGAGGTGAAGTAGCTGAAGGCGCGTTCAGATTCAGAGGCCTTTTGTGATTCCGGGAATGGCTCCACAGTTGCAAGTGCCAGAACTTTTGCGGTTTCTACATTCTCAGGTGTGGCGTTTGGTGCTTCTGCTTTTGCAACGTCAGTTGTTGAGGTGCCGCCAAATAATGCCGCAATCTTCTTTTTGCGACGTCTGCTGACTTCCATGGCAATCCGTATCTCAGCGATCTCTCGTGCATCCCGAGCTTGCTTTTCTGCTACTGCCACTGCGATGTGCTCAGGCACTGTGTAGGCTGGGCAAGCGCCGCGTGCATTGAATTTGGCGCCGCTTGTATCTGCCTTCGCGTTAAAGACATATTCCTTTTCGCAGACTTCTATAGATGGCGGGCGCCTGGTGACTTCAAAGTTGTCATACCCACGCTTCAACATACGCCAGAACTCATAGTGCTCTGAGTTGGCGTGCTTCGCCATGTTTTGCGGTGTCATGCGGAATGGGAAGGCCTGAACCTGAAACTTTCTCTGACCTCCAAGAAAGCTATCGCGACCAAGAGAGTAAATATCTGCAATCTGTTCGTCCGTCATGGCGTAACACCCGCTGGAAGAACAGGCACCATGGACCATCAAATTTGAGCCTGTACGATCATGAGCACGGTCAAACTTGTTTGGGAAGCCAAGGTTGAATGCCAGATAGTAAGAGGAGAGCGGGTTCATCAGGCCCGGCGTGACTTCGTAGAAGCCTTCTGGGGCCTGCCGGTCGCCTTCCTTAAACTTCGGCCCGAGTTTTCCGGACCATTTACAGATCTCGTAGGTTTCAAGCAAAGCGTATTGGCCTGATTGGGTCTGTTTCCAGATCTCCAGTTCAGACTCCTGCTTAAACAGACGAACCATGATAGGAGATCTGAGCTCCATGTCCCTGGATTGCATTTTGCTGCTAAGGCTTTTGCTGACAGGTTGCTGATGCTTCTCGGCGGCGAACTCTGTTCCCTGACAAGCTGCCAGCGTTAACGTCAGCGCAAGTGCAGCAGCGCGCTTTACGTTCTTGCCTGTCTCTCGCTGATACACTCTGATCATTTGCTTAACCCACCATGCTGGGGTTAGTTTGCCCGAACCCCCGTCTCGATTCAACACTAAGACTATCTGGCCTAAGGTTTTTCAAATATTACCACAGACCATTCTCTCTGAGATTGTGGGATCTTCCCCAGGATGCACTTTCCCCAATTATGATTGGATAAAAAATATACACTAGATCTATATCTTATCCCTTTTATACTCCTTGGGCTGAATAGCCTTGGTGTAGTGCCCTGGAGTTCTGAGACATCTGATAGTGTTTAGGCTGCCATGGCTCGATTGTCGATAGCATCCCTTCTGA
>CANNAV010000310.1 GCA_947502585.1 uncultured Pseudovibrio sp. | reverse complement strand
ATTCCGAGATAAGGTCACTGACAATTTCAGAATCATTTCACATCAAAATTTTCGGATTTTGGAGTGAATCGTGTATATATTATTAAATTATGGATAATTCCTAATATTGAATATATTTTTAATTCGATATATTTGAAGAAATGTGTTCTATATCAGGAATAGCATCTGATTTAAGCTTGTCTATTTTGTGAATTATGATGATGTACTCAGTTAAATATTAACATGAAAATAATAAATATATTGTTATATTTACCTTAGGGGAGAGAATCAACCGGAGGTGGCTGTAACCAGCATCATATGAGTGAGAGGCAGCGGAATCCATTCTGATTTATACAGTATGGCGAAGCAGAAAATGAAACTAAGTCATCGCATTGTAAGCGCCTCAGCAGCGGTTCTTCTCGTTGCCTCATCGCTCATAATTTCCATCGAAACCTACCTCAGCATGCAAACCGCCGAGCAAGACAGCCGCGCCTTGTTCAATTCGGTGGCGTCTGGCCTGGCTGTGACAGCGCAGTATCTTCTAAGAGAGTCTCAGGTTATTTCCACTATACTTGCAGATACTTACGGTGCCGAGATCGACAGCGGAAAAGCTTCACGCGCCAACATTGCGCTCATGACCGAAGCAGCCTTACGCGGCACAACGGACATCCTCGGCATCGCCGTCTTCCTGCAACCAGATGTTGTCGGCAAAGACAGCGATTACATTGGCAAGGACTACGCTTCTGACACTGGCCAGTTTGTTCCATACTTTTACGTGGATAACGGCTCAGTTCAATCATTGACAGCGGAAATTGATCGCACTGATGTTCAGGACCGAATGCGCCGCACCATGCAACAGAAAAGACAGGTTATAACAGAGCCTTACACCTTTGACGTCGAAGGCAGGAAAATCCTGTCCGCTTCTGTTCTGGACCCAATCCTGAACGCACAGGGCGAGGCTGTTGGTGTGGTGGTGATTGATGTTGATTTCGACAAGCTGCAGGCAAAAATGGCTGCTGCCAACTTCTATGATACAGGCCAACTGGCTGTGGTCAGTGAAGACGGACTCTGGATCAGTCACAGTGATCGCTCTGTTCTGGGTGAGAAAGTTCAACCGGTTGTTGAGGGTATCATGAGCGGCATCAACGAGAAGATGAATGTACAAGCGGTTGGTGACCGCCTGTTTATTCTGGAAAAATTTCAACTGGGTATGACGGATCAGCATTGGTTTGCAGGTATGTCCGTCGCGACAGATGAGCTTTTTGGCAGTGCCCGCAACACCAGAGATATAGCGTTGATTACGGCGGTGGTTTCCGGTCTGATCGGTTCTGTTATTCTCTGGTTCATTGGCAATTCAATCGCCCGTCCAATCGTTAACCTGACACACCGAATGCAGTCTCTTGCAGATGGCAATGTCTGTGATGAGGTGCTGTATACTAGTCGTTCCGACGAAATCGGTCAGATGGCTAACGCCTTGAAAGTTTTCGTAACTGCGGTTTCTGAACGACAGAGCTTGCAGTCAGAAGCGGAGAAAATGCACTTGCGCGAAGCGGAGCGCCAGGAGGAATCGGCCAGGCTGATCAAAGAATTCTCAAGCACTGCGGAAACCGCGTTAGCGGCCCTTCACAGCCGGTTTGATGAGCTGGAGCAGACCTCGAGGGAACTGACGGTTATTGCACAGGACACAAACGTTCAGAGCACAGCAACCTCTGCAGCCTCAGAACAGGCAACTGCGAATGTGCAGACAGTGGCATCTGCTTCTGAAGAGCTTTCAAACTCCATTGAAGAGATTGCGCAGCAGATCGCCCGTACTAATAAAGTGATCATCCAAACCAACGATGCTGTACAGGCGGCCAACACCCAGGTGCTTGATCTGGACGGCACGGCGCAGCTGATTGGGGAGGTAGTCAACCTCATTCAGGACATTGCTGAACAAACCAACCTGCTGGCGCTCAACGCCACCATTGAGGCGGCCCGCGCCGGTGAGATGGGCAAGGGCTTTGCCGTTGTGGCAACCGAGGTGAAGGAACTGGCGAGCCAGACCTCCAGGGCGACCGAAGAAATCTCGCAGCAGATCGCGGGGATACAGGGATCTTCCAGGGATGCCGTTGAAGCCATTCAGGATATCACCTCCAGTGTCCGGCAGGTCAACGAGTTCGCTTCCAACATTGCGCGTTCTATTGAACAACAGGGTGCAGCTACTGCCGAGATCACTGAAAACGTGCATCAGGCAGCGACAGGTACGCAAAACGTTTCAGATAATATGGTGCAGGTGGCGCAAGCGGCTAAGAAAACCAATCAGTCCTCTGACCTGGTATCCAGAACTGCGTCTTCCGTGCGGCAGGAGATTGTTGACCTAAGCAAGCAGATTGACGACTTCCTCTACAAAGTGCAGTCCGTATAACAGTGTTTGCCAAACAAGTTGCCCGCTCATTTGTAGAAGCCGCGACTGGAGTTCAACCGGCGTTGATGGATTGGATGCCCCGCCCGACGGCATAAAGATATACTATGATTGTGAGAGTGAGTTTCACACCCAA
>CANNAV010000309.1 GCA_947502585.1 uncultured Pseudovibrio sp. | reverse complement strand
CAGGTTTCTATGGCCAGATCAGAGTACGTGGCCGGCTTCCCACGGCGGTTGCTCGCCGGGGCGGACCAGGCATCAGCAACGCTGTCATCAATCCAGATTGTGATATCACCGCGTCGACGCAGGCTTTCATTATACTCAGACCAGTTCTTCACTTTGAATTGGGCTTTGTCGAACTTGTGGCGACGGTCATCTGTGTGTTTAAAAGGCATAAAGATAATCTTCAGAATAGGAAATTTCGAAGAAGATACACCATGTCAGAAGAATATTGCAACAACGCCGCTCGGTGATTGCTTCTCTCAGATCTGTGCTGTCATTGGGGCCTATTATAACAGCGGTTTGTTGCCTCCATAACGTTTCCCCATCAGCTTACCAGCCTTCGCAAGTGCAGCATATCGTACCAGCATTAAGCTGTCGTTGATGTTACGAAAGCTCTTCCAGAATAGGTACAGTATTCATGTGCGCCTCTATTGCCAATCTTACATTTTTACTCATTGGCATGTTCACTGCTTCTTGCTCCCAATGCTCCCGAAAAAGCTGAACCGTCTCCTTTGCAGCATCGATTGCCATTTTTTGTGGGATCGCGGCCTTAACCGCAAGATGTGTTAATTCATCGACCGTAAAGGCTGAGAACACCTTGGCACGACTGATTTTCATATTGGTTGCGTCTCCCGGAATATAGGGCACAGTCGCAACAAAGTCATAGGCTGGTGCCAGCGAAACGTTTCGCCTGTCAGGGTAAATCAACGACCAGTTTTTCATGTGCATGTCGGCATTTCCGATCAGCATATTAAAGGTCAGGCGCCGTATATATTCGATGATGTCGTCATCATTACCTTCAGCTGCGATCACCTGTGCGATATTTCGGAAGCTACCACTGCCGTATTTATCATCGGGATATAGCCCATAGACTTGTGCGAAGTCTTCAATATGCACACGCGACCCATCAGAGAGGCGATCAAAGCGTTCGATTACGAATGCGCGACCTCCGATCTTGTCGATCCCTTCAGGGAGGTTCTTAATTGTATCGATGCTAATCAGGTCAATTGCGGGCACATTCAGACCTATAAGACTGGCGAGCTTCATCATCGAAAATTCGTTCTCGGGTACACCATTATATTCGCGCGATGGCAACTTGACGATCCAAGAACCGCCTACCCCAAAGGCGGGTATAGTCAGCCCTCCACTTGCTTCCATCACGGCCGAAAACTTCAGTTGAACGCCAGCCAGTGAGAACCGTAGCGCAGCCTCACGATGATGATGATGATCATCATGATTATCATCATCACCATCCGCATGGGGCAACCCAGTTTCACTATTGGCGGGGGTGATGGTGATGGCACCAGGTAAATCATGACCTAGTGCCCAGAGTAGGTAAAATTCACGCTCAGAATTCACGCCTGCCTGCTCTGCTAAATACTTCCGTAAGTGTCCTTCTGGAAGAAGGTTTGAGAAATAGGGCATGACGCGCTTCTGATAGGGGCGAAAATCCGTAAGGATCTCACCGTATTCATCTTTGAAGGAGAGTCCTAGTGTCGGTCGGTCGTTATCTGCGATATATTCGTCCGTAAAGGCAAAGATGGTGCGATCACCGCCAAGGTTAGTTAGCGTACCGATCAGATTGTCAAAGAGTTTCACATTCAAAATTGAAACATCACTCATCGTCGTCTCCATCAAGACGGTAGGCGGGACGCGGTTGGCGCACCTGATTACCGTCAGCTACGCCATGAGCGAGCATGTGGCGTAATCTGTTTATCTGCAGTGATGCTTCTCGAAGAGCTGGGGTACTACCCATATTCTCAATCGCTTTGAGGTTCTCTCTGATACTGCGCAATACATCGCTGCTTTGGATAAGATTTCCGAACTGCTGTAGCTCTCTAAACTGACGTTGCAGACCCTCGAAGGTAGACTTGTCAATCTTTAGTGTCTTGATGTGCTCAATCTCCTTGGCGATCTGCATAATCTCTTTGCGCACTTCAGGCGTGGCTTGCGGCACGTTGTTAACACTGCGAGTAATCGTTCTGACAGCTGGGGCCACCTTGCGCGGGATGAGGGCAAGTTCCAGATCGAGGGCGTTGGCGATAGCTGTAAGGCTGGAAAGCGTTAGGTTCACTACGCCGCTCTCGATCTTCGAGATGTGTGACTGCGGCACGCCTGCAAGCGCGCTAAGCGCACGCTGACTAAGGCCCTTTTTCTGGCGAGCAGCCTTCAGGTTCTTTGCCAGTTTTTCAATTTCATAGACCATATGATATATTCCTACATATCAAACTCCATATTCGATATGTAGGAATGTATCAGATCAGAAGAAATTTTCAATAGACGATCTAATAAAATAGATCGAAAAGTGACGATGATCTACTCAATTAGATCAAAACTTTGTGATAATCCAGCATTTGTGCCGATAGTTCACTCATTCAGTAGCAACTCCGCCATTGGCAATGCCTGCGCAGGAGTTCGGTAAGCGTTGCATGGCAAGGTGACTTCAGATGACGGCGGAAGCCAAGACGTGTGAGCTGGCTA
>CANNAV010000308.1 GCA_947502585.1 uncultured Pseudovibrio sp. | reverse complement strand
CTACATCTTCCTGTCTCGCCCTCTTCAGAAAATAGAGAAAAATGAGAGAGCGGACAACTTCCCTGACACAGAGGGGGTATGAACAAAGAGAATTTGGACAGTGCGCCCGGGCAGAAGTTTACTCCCGCAAAACCCTACGCATTTATGACTTGCTGGTTCTGCGATCTCCAACGCATTTCTGAGGCGCTGTTCTGCTTAAAAAGCGCTGAGCCTCTTCAATCGAAATGTCAGTGCCAATCATCTTGATGTTGGGGTTGGCAGTGGCGACTTTCTGGAGCCGGGCGGTTTCCGGGCAAGGCGCGTCTGGTGCTGATGGATCTCAACGTGACCTGTCTGGAGTATGTCAGGGCCCGTTCTGTGGTGGGAAATGTCAGCACAACACAGGGCGATGTGCTTGAGCTGATCGAGTGGACTGACGCCAGGTTTGACAGCATCAATCTGGGCTATTTGCTGTATTGCGTGCCGGGAACCATGAAGCAGAAGTATAGGGTGTTTGAGAACCTCCGGTCACGGCTGAATGACGGAGGGATCTTGTTCGGCTCGACTATTTTAGGCGAAGAGCAAAAGCCAGACTGGGCCGCGCGTAAGCTTATGGGATTTTACAACAGCGAAGGCATCTCCCCGAATGCTCATGATAACCCTGATGACCTGCGCTCCAATCCGGAAACATACTTCAGGGATGTTACAATCTAGGTGGTTGGCGAAGTTGCGCTGTTTATAGGGCGTGTGTAGGTGCGCTTTCCGGGAAGAGTACAAGGTCATTTTCGGGTGACCATGGTTTTCGTTTTGAGCCGAACACGGTTTTAAAATCCGGCTGGTTGATCAGTTTAATCAGCCACTTTCTTACGCTTGCAGGGGCTTCCTTCTCAAAGCGTTCTTTATCAGCATTGGCGAACTGGCGTACAAACGGGAAGAGAGCCTGATCTGCGAGAGCAGGGCGGTTTCCGAACAGGTACGCGGAGCTTTCAAGCCGGTCAGAGAGTCTGGAGAGCTCTTGGGTAGCAAGTGTATAGTGCTCATCCGGATCTGTATCTTCATAGCGTGTTGAGTACTTGTATCTGTCCAGATTGCGTTTGAAGTCGCCATCCATCTCTTCAATCAGCTGCAGCATTTCTTCCATGGTGCCGATCTTTGGTAAGAGCCAGCCCTGAGAGTCGTTTTGCTGCAAAGCCCAGAGCATGATCTCAAGGCTTTCCTCAATGACGGTTCCATCAGCCAGTTGCAGTACCGGAACCGTTCCCCTGGGCGAGATTTCCAGCATATGGGCTGGCTTGTTCCGCAGCACGACTTCGCGAAGGGCAACGGTTACACGGCTGGCGACCAATCCCAGTCTTGCGCGCATTGCATAGGGGCATCGGCGAAACGAATACAGGATCGGAAGGGACGTCTGCTCAGCCATGCTTTTTATTGTCTGCCTTTGATTGATCGTTTTCGGCAGCTGGTATTTCTAATAAATCGACTGGAGCAATACCAGCGGAATTGCGTTCATAGGTCTGAATTGCCTTTTCCTCTTTCAAAAAAGCCTCGATATGCGGCTGTAGCGGAAGCTTCCTGACCGGGGTATCTGTTTCCTTCAGCACAGTTGTGGTGGGCACAAAGGCTTTTCGAGCGCGGTCATACATGCTGACGCGCACCAGACCTGTCGCTGCTACGATGCCCTTCTTCGGGGCTTTGGTAAAGATGAAACGCTGCTCCATAACAGCTGCATCTTCGGTCCAGTATACGATCCGGCTTTCCAGTTTGAACGGCTCGCCAAATGGCAGTTCGCGCCGGAAACGGACGGTGGCGTGGTTGGCCAGTGGTGTCCATTTGTTGCGGAAAATCGCCTTGCCGAGCCTGGTGCGACTCATGTGGTCCACGCGGCCAAAGTCCATCATGGCAAGATAGCGGCTGTTGGTGAGGTGGATGTTCAGGTCAATATCCGAGGGAAGAACACGCAGGCAGACAACAGAGTTGCTGAACATGTCTGCCAGTTTTTCCTGAAAAGGGTACTTAAGGAAGTAAAGGATTAGTCTAAACCAGAGTTGCATTTCTTCTCCACATTATAGCTCACGGGCTTTCACAAAATCTAACGGATTTTCCAATAGGGTATTAGGTTTCCTATTAGGTCAGGTGCGTTGTGCCAGATGTTTGAGAATTTTTCCAGTTATCTCTTTATGAGGGGGCTGCGTATTGCTCAACGGAACTTGTTGCAATTGCGGATGCCTTTTTCTGGCAGCTTTTGTTGGAGGTGTGACAGCCCCCGGATTTCCAGCGGCTGTCTGGTGTTTCGGGTTTACGCTGCAGGCTCAACAGAGGAATCCGCTTATCTTCCTGTCGGCCTCCCCGGTAAAGTTCCGGTGTTGGTAGATAAGGAGCTTTCCGGGAAGTGGTGGTCCGCTTCGCTGAATGTTGCCGGCAACCGTGACTTCGCGCATGTCAGATCAACTTTCCTTTTCTTGCTTCCAGCACCTTTAAAACCTAACCGCAGCATCAGCAGGCGAACAACTGCTCCTTAATGCTTAGGCTCTTTATGGGTTCCGGGGAGTTAGTTCAAAAGTAGTTCAATCAGCCCTGAAATGGCAGCTTTTCCTCTGCG
>CANNAV010000307.1 GCA_947502585.1 uncultured Pseudovibrio sp. | reverse complement strand
TTCAGCGGATGTTTCTGGACTTACAAGGCTACGAAAAATTTGCTTGAGTACCATTCCTACAGAACGGACGGAGAGCCGCAATTAATTCGGACTCAAAACAGCGCTGTTTGCAAGCCAAGCGGATTACGTTTGCAGGTTGCTACACCTATCACGCTCGGAGGATCGGCAGGAACACTTCTTTGGCACATTCCCGAAATGCACGCGGGGGATTGCCTGTGATCTCTTTAACATTATCAGTTGTGAAATTACCCCAGCCCGCTGCATAGGCTGTTCCGTAGTCCCGCGCCAAAGCAGCCATCCAGTCACCCCAACCTGCATCTACGATCATAGCGAACATGTCATCTGGCAGCATCGGCATGTAATTGACTGGGGTTCCACGCAGTCCGCTCAACACATCGGCGACATTGGAGTAACTGATGGCGTCCGGCCCCGTGAGTTCCAACGTCTGCCCGTCCCAACGATCTGACAAGGCGCATTCGACGGCGCAGGCCGCAATATCACGGGTGTCGATCATCCCTATTTTCCCTGTACCCGTAGCAAAAGAAAATTGACCTTGTTGGCTGATCTGATCGACCGCCATGAACATATTCTGCATGAATAGGTTTGGGCGCAGGAACACGTATGACAGCCCGCTTTGCGAAATCTCGGCCTCAGATTGGCCGTGAGCGCGGGTGTTGTTGGTCGGGCCATTCGGGTCAGCTTTAATGGCCGAGATGCGCACGATTTTTTTCACGCCAGATGCCTTGGCTGATGTAACCACATTGGACACCTGTTCTTCGGCCTGTGGGCCAGCTGGGGTGATTAAAACCACTGTCTCGATTCCATTCACAGCGGCGTCCAAGGCGGGTCGGTCTTCGAAGGAGGCGATGACGGGTTCGATCCCTTGATAAGCAACCGAAGTAGCTTTGTCTGGATTATGCACGAGTGCCTTAACGCCGGGCTGATTTTTTTGACCGATTAAGCGCAGAATTTCAGTTCCTATCGTGCCTGTGGCGCCCGTTACGAGAATGCTCATTCCGCCACCTCAGCCCAGATTGCCAATTCATTTCCGTTGGGATCAGCAAAGTGAAACCGTTGCCCACCAGGGAAAGAGTAGATGTCGCGCAGGATCGACGCTCCAACCTCTTTGACTGACGCTAACGACGCCTCCAAGTCATCGGAAAACAGGATGACCAATACACCCGGGTTTTGCACCGGAGTTTTGTCTTCGCCATTAAACCCGCCGTCGATGCCAGCGCTGCTGAAACTCAGGTACTTGGGTCCCCATTCCTGAAACTCCCAGCCGAACAGCGTTTCATAGAACTGCTTTGTAGCAGCTGGGTCGGTCAGGGGGAATTCGATATAATTTATTGTCTTGTTTTTGTGGGACATTGTGCAAACCTCATTTGGAGCGTTGGCACGACACTAACATTCCCTTATATCTGCTTAAACAAGTAATTTTGGAATAGATATTCCATATATGGAAATGTTATGCCAAGCTTAGATGCCATTGCAATTTTCGCCCAAGTTGCCCAACTCCAAAGTTTTTCCGAAGCCGCACGCGCTTTGGGTATGCCGCTTTCATCGGTCAGTCGGAAGGTGTCGGAGCTCGAAGCCGATCTGAATGCCCACCTCATCGACAGGAGCAAGCGTCAGATACGGCTAACTGAGGCAGGTGCTTCGTATCTTGAACTGTGCAGAAAAGGTCTCGACACCCTGACCTTTGCCAATAGGGTGATGAGCGACCGACACAGTAATACCACTGGTACTATCACGATCACTGTTCCGCCCAACTTAGTCGAGGAGCTGTTTCTAGAAGCCATTGAGGCATTTCAACTGCAATATCCAAAGGCCCGTGTCCGCGTACTTGTGTCAGAGCGCCTGCTAGATTTTGTCGATGATGGTGTTGATCTGTCGTTTCGAGTTGCGCCGCCGGATCAGCCTGACCTGAAGGTGCGGACATTACTTCGCTACCGGCACCGATTGGTGGCTGCGCCACACTACGCAGCGGCCAATCCATTGCCCAGAGCGTTCTCGGACTTAACAGCGCACAAACTTATTGGGTTTGGGTTCCATAAGTCTCCTCAAGTCACATGGACCCTGACGAAAGGTTCACAATCGGAAAGCGCGCGGATCGACCCCGATCTTTCCATTAATGATTATGTAGCGACCAGAGCTGCCATCCTGGCCGGGCATGGCATCGGCGAGTTGCCAGAACCACTGTGTAAGACCGCGCTAAAAGATGGTCAGCTCGTGGAAGTTCTACCGGATTGGCGGTTCCCTGAAATCAAACTGTTTTCGGTTCATTCAGGAAATGCGGCGCTCTCAAAGCTCGCACGCTTGTTTCTCGAAACTATCAACAATCGGCTGAAAGTTTGAGGAAGGAGGGCACCCAAAAGTGTGGGGCAATTAGGAGACAAGCTTTAACTTATACCAACCTTCCCAATCATTGACTCGTGTTTATTTGTTTCCTTTTGGTGTTACTTGTGGTTGCCTATTGAAGTATTGAACAATCATCAGGATTTGGTCTTGGTTGGAGTTGAATTACGCAGTGATTACAGCGCTTCTGATTTGAGGGGCCTGGCCCGCAAGTCGCACAACGCAAAGC
>CANNAV010000306.1 GCA_947502585.1 uncultured Pseudovibrio sp. | reverse complement strand
CTTTGGGTGCGAAACTCACTCTCACAATCATAGTATATCTTTATGCCGTCGGGCGGGGCATCCAATCCATCAACGCCGGGTTAAGCGGCTTGAACATTCTCGAGGAAGACTTTGATCGAGCGGTTGAACTGTTCAGCTTCTTTAGAGATGCTGTCTGCCTGATTGTTGATATCTTCTGCAGTTTTAGTGGAGTTTTCAATAGTGCTGGCAACTTCTCCCATTTCAGCCTCACCAATACGAGACTGATCAGAAGCATCGGTCACAGAACGCGCAATTTCCCCCACGGTTACGGACTGCTCTTCCACAGCAGCTGCCACTGCTGAAGAGCTGGTGGATAGCTTCTCCATCATGCTGGTCACTTTTTCAATAGAACCAACGGCATCTGTAGACACCTGCTGGATCGCATGGATCTGTTGTGAGATTTCTTCCGTAGCCGTGGTGGTCTGGTTTGCCAAATGCTTCACTTCAGAGGCTACAACTGCAAATCCTTTGCCCATCTCGCCAGCACGCGCAGCCTCAATGGTGGCGTTGAGAGCAAGAAGGTTCGTCTGGTCTGCAATGTCTTTAATCAGACTGACAACTTTTCCGATACGGGATGCTGTATCAGCCAACTCCTGAATTGTTCTGGACGTATTAACGACAAGGCCGCCAACTTTATCGGCAACGTCTTTGGAGTTAACGGCTTCAGACGCCACTTCCTTAATAGAAAGAGACATTTCCTCACTGGCGGATGCAACTGTTGCCACTGACGTAGATGCGTGACTAACCGCCTCCCCTGCCTTCCCCGCTTTATCAGAGACACTTTCGACAGTAACATTCAATGCGAAGGAGGCTTCGTGTAAGGACTGTATCGCGGCGTTAAAGCCTTCGCCTGCAGTCGTTGCAGCTCTCTCAAACTCGCCTACAAGAAGAGCAACTTTTTGCTCACGCTCCTGGCGGTGCCTGTTGTCTTCATCGCGTTCTTCGTTCAGTTGATTGCGCTCGATAGCATTAGCACGGAAGACTTCCAGAATTTTTGCCATGTTCGCGAACTCATCCCGACCTTTGGTGCCTTCAATTTTAATTGAGACATCCCCTTTTGCCAGAATGCTCATAGCAGTATGCAGGTTTGCAAGAGGACGGGAGATACGCCATGCGAGGTAGCCAGCAATCATCAGGCCGACAATGCCCATAGCAGCAGCCTGCAACAGGAAGCGCTGCATACTTGCAGCCGATGCATCTTTGTGAAGTGCTGTAGCATCGGTCTCACCTGTTGCACCAAAGTCATTAAGTTGTTGCGCGGCCGGGATCATTTCATCCAGTTGTTCCAGAGCGAAGACCATTTCCTCCTGAATGTCAGCATTCAGTGTTTCAATCAGCTCCAGTGTTTCTGTGTAGGCTGCCCAGAGTTCGTTTATTATCTGAGATGTTTCTTCCGGCATTTTTGCTGTTTGAATGACCGTGCCAAACTGCTCAATGCGGCTTTTGAAGGTGTTCTTTTCATTTTCATAATCATCAACGCCAATAGTCCATTCCATGGCCTTAAGATCTTCCAGCAAACCAGCGACACGATGAATATCTTTGCTGTCGTTCACTTTTCCGCGTGCCATTTTCCCGCGTGCCATATTGATTTCAAGCTGCATCGTAGAGCTAAAACCTTGAAGGACTGAGATGAGACCTCCATCTGAGCTGGTTCCACGCTCCAGAGTTGCTTCAACCACAGCGCCAAAAGTCTCCGAAAACCCGTAGGCGTAGCCTTCCAGATTATCGTAGAGCTCGTCTTCTATACCCGGCACATTCAGAGCGCGCGTTTCTTCAACCAATACAACGACACGCTCGCGTGCGTTTGTTGCAATGTCAGATGCCTCTGCTTTTGGATGAAGTAAAAACTCTCCACCAATTGCGCGCATACGATCTACTGCCGCACTGATCGCCTGCGCGTTTTGCATCAGCTCGTTGTATGTCTGCGTATTTTGTTGAAACTCAGCATTCTGGCTATTCATTTGAGAGAGAAAAATCAGAGCCCCCCCCAGCACAAGTATCGGCAGTAACCCAAGAGCCGTAACTCTGGTTACGACGGAATATATCCAGGCAAACTTTGGAATGTGCATTTTATGCCCCCCGCACGTATGCGGTTTAATCCATTGGATGATAATAGTCGCGAGATTGCCACATAGACTCCATTTTGGGCGCTTATTTATCCCCTAAGCACTCGTATGGGACATGCGCAAATCTCTTTGCGCCATTGTTGTCTGGCGAAAGTTTATCGTTCCTTAAACAATCATGGAATGGACCTTAAAACGCTACGTAATAAGTATTTAAACGTAATGGATGTATCTTAGGAATAAACCCGATAACACAACCATAGCACGAATCACTCCGGTACAGGAGCGTTCTTTGACAACTGACAGGGTGATTCAATGAAAGTTCGGGCTGTTTTCGTTTTTCAGGAATGAAATAGCTGCATTCCGATTGTCCTGTACCTTTCGATTGCTCTTGTTGGGTAAGTGTTGATCAGCATGCAAAATTGACCCACCTGGCGGGATAATTTGCATTTAAAATGACCCACCTTGTTTGTTAGAATTTCGTGTCTTTTCGGGCACGGAGAACCAGCCAGGTGTTAGTCATGGAAAGTGTTGCAAAGA
>CANNAV010000305.1 GCA_947502585.1 uncultured Pseudovibrio sp. | reverse complement strand
AAAAGGCATAAAGTGGTCTTTGATCATTAATACTTCGCAGACCGTATCCCCGTCACAGAATTAATGCAACAACGCCTGGTCACAGCGATTTCCCTTGAAACCGGTTTAAGGTGTCGTTCTGCACTTAGCCAGAGCAGACCCTCTCTGGTGAGGTTAGTGGGAGCTGAGTCACGGCATCCACAGCATCAGATCGACTCTTCTCTACGAAACAGCGTAAGAACCGACGTTTGCAGCCGCGCTTTTTTTTGGGCTTGTATCGCCAATACTGAGTACATCGACACCATCGATACCATAGTCGCAAATGCTGCGCCGGGGCCACCGAAATACGGGACGAGCAGGAGGTTCAAGAGTATGTTCAACATCGCTGAACACACAGATACAAACGCCGCAGTCCGATAGTTGCCCGACATTGTCATGGCAAAACCGCAGAGACCAGATGCCACATTAAATCCAACACCAATGAATAAGAAAGCAAGCGCTAAGAAGGCATCTTTATTAGCTAATTCTGGAACAACGTCTCCAAACAACAAGATTAGAGTGAGAAAAACAACCCCAACGAAAACGGTCAAGCCGATCTTGAGCCACTCTCTAATTGCCCCTGAAACATCAATATTTTCACTCGAGTTAAACTTACGAGCGAACATTCTCGGCAATATGGCTGTAGACGCCGTATGCCCCAGTAGAGCAAGAAACGCAAATCTCACAGCCAAAGCATAGACACCGGTTTCAGCATCAGATCGAAAGTAGGACATTATTACAATATCAGCTTGTTGAGATAATAAGAACGCTGATGAGAACACACACATGTAAAGACCGGCCTTAACGGAGGCTGATACGTAGTTCCATGACAGCCCCTCGACACTTAGCCTGCGCCCAAAGGCTACGAATAGAATAGAAAATGCAAACGCTAGAAAGACAATTGATGCCAAAACTAGCGCTCCATCACGATCCCATAAGACTATCGATCCAATCAGAAGGAGATAAATTGCACTGTAAGCGAAGACAGTACGAATAATCAGAGCCAGATTGAACCTTTCATAGACCTGCAGTGATGCAGCGACAAAGTTCAGGGTGCTCAGACCGGCACCTAGCAGAGCTCCAGCAACCAGATTTGCATCGAAAATCAGTCCTAAAACCACCAAGATGGAACACAACCCAAGCGATAAAAGCACAGCCACGCCTAGAAGCTCTGGACGATCGGTGCCACCTGTTTTGATGATCATCTGGTCCAACCCAAGGTTCGAAAAAACAGAAATGATTACCCCGAGGCTGAGAACCATCGCGATGCGGCCGAAGCCTTCTTCGCCGGCTAGGTGAACAGCCAACAGAGCATACCCAAGAAGAGATGCCTGAAACACAAAATTGATAAGTACCTTCTTGATTGGCTCAGTCATTTCATCATCTCCTGATTGTTCTGCCCGAATTCATCCAAGTGTCACTGCTTTCTTAATGGCGCTCACCAGCGCGACCGATAGGCCGCCTTCCTTGGTATCCGCCGTCATCACTGAAGGTGAGCCGTGAAGGGCGGAACTTACGTAAAGACCCATCCTAGGCCCAAATCGCTTCGATGAGTTCAAGTGGCCGTTTTCGAAGACGTCCGCAAAGCCATCGCGGATTATTCGCGTGATCCACATTGGATCAACTCGGTTCGTGAACTCAAAAATTGAATCTGTGGCCTGTGCAGCTTCTTCCTGAGGAATTGGCTTTACTTGGATCGGAACGCCTTTCCGCCACTGCGCGGCTACGACCACTGGATCACACGCCTCCACCGCTATTTTGAAGCCATAAGCTTTAGCCAGATCACGTGGCCATACATAACGCTTGTTCCCAACACGCCTGATTAGCGCAGCCGACATTCTCCCAATGTAATGATCTGAAATTTCTGCTCTGACACCGACCGCATACGGAAGACCGGCAATCCGATTTCTGATTGGGTCAAATAGAACTTTATCGTTGGAAATGAATGTCATCTGCTCCGGCGCAACGCTCAAGATTTCAAGCAGCAGTGAAGTCTTTCCGCTCCCTGGAGGCCCCACCAGTAGTACAGTCTTTTGCAAAGATTCGACAAAAAGTGCGGCTGCGTGCACCAAACGCCATCCCTCGGCCTGAGCAGATGCAACTAGTATTGCCCTCGCTACTCGAACGACTTCCTCCGTGAAGCGGCTTGCATCAATATCTTCAGCAAAAATCTTTACCTCATCCTGCCTCTGGGAGATGCTATACATGATTTTTTCGGACGAAATGACATGACATGTATAGTCGTGCCACCACAAACGACCTGATAACCCTCGATGTAAGAAAACCTCAGCACCAGATTCATAGGGCACAACAGCCTTTTGAACTGTAAAACGGCACACTACTGCGTTGTTTGAACTCTCATAGAAGACCGGTATGCCAGCTTGTTCGAATACTTCTATCAAAAAATCTGATGGACAGTTAACTTCCACCGCCGAACCCAAAAGACAGACATAGAACTTCACCGCGATAACCTAATTCCCAAGCTCATAGAGCCAGTTGCAGTCCATCGGCGTGCGATAAGATTTCGGGGAAGCTGATGCGTGTGGCTCTACTTCCATTGTGTAGAAGCATTAGTCATTGTAATATAATGGTTATTGTAGTTAAAGTCAGTTTTCAAAT
>CANNAV010000304.1 GCA_947502585.1 uncultured Pseudovibrio sp. | reverse complement strand
TATCTTCTCGCTCGGGTTTAGCGTTGTGATCGACAAACCTAAAGAGAAATCCCACGATGGCTATCTCAATTTCTAAATCAGATAATTTACAGCACTATAGGGACACAATCCCGCACTGCCACACGTTAACGAAGGTTCTCGATTGGTTTCATATCACCAGACGATTTACCGTCCTATTGAATGTGGTAGGGGAGGCGCATCACAAAAAGCTGGAAAAAGTCAAGTGGCAACTATGGCATGGTAATGGAAAGACAGCCCTTGAACGACTTGCTTCACTGGTAACGGATATTACGGATAAAGCCCTTCTGGAAAAGCTGGACAGCCTGTGTCGCTACATTGAAAACAACCTGGCCTATCTGGTGAATTATCAGGAAAGGCAGGCAGAAGGGGTGCCCTTTACGAGTACTTTAGCTGAAGTGACTGTCGACAATATAATCAATAGCCGGCAGAAAAGAAGTCAGAAAATGCAGTGGAGCCGCGAGGGAGCTCATGATCTCCTGCAACTCAGAACCTCCCTGTTCAGTAAAACCTGGGCTCAGGACTGGTCAGATGCGCAATCTGTTATCTACAAAAAAGCAGCATAATACATCCACATATGCGACGCTTGCGACCATATTTCAACGGCTGTTCCTGGACTTACAAGGCTACGAAAAATACGCCTAAGACCCTTCCTACAGAATGGAAGGAGAGCCCGGAAAGTCACCAACAACAGCAATCGAAAAGGTACAGGACAATCGGAATGCAGCTATTTCATTCCTGAAAAACGAAAACACCCGAACTTTCATTGAATCACCCTGTCATAGGGCAGTATCTGTAGCAAGTCTCACCTTCCGTGCTTAAGATCAGGCTTTATTAGTCGCCCAGACATTCTGGCGGCAAAACTTCATTTTTATTTTGTGAATCCAGGAAATGACCAAAGCTGCGGTTTCCGGCCCACGCTTCAACCTGCTCAAAAGCCGCACGGGACTGGGAGACCATCGCTTCCTGGAACTTTACGCGCTCACAAGGCAGTGGCATTGCCTTTAGGTAAGCAGACTGGTTCTCTGAAAGCTCTGCAATAAAGCCGGAGTATGTACCTTTCTGCTTCACCGCTTTCAGAATTTGAGCCGATGGTGTGAGGTCTGGATTATCCAGCTTGGCCGCTTGGGCATTCACCGCGTCGGTATGGCCGGTACAACCGTAGACTTCATCCATAATTGCCGCAGTCACGCGCATATCGGCAAACACCTGATGACCTGCTTCACGCAGCTCCATACCACCATCACCATAGGCTGGCAAAATCAGATGTGGCAGACGGCCCTGCCAGGCAATTATGCGCTGCTGATCATTGAGCGCCTGCTGCTCCCCGGAACTGATACATGGAGATGGCGCAAGGGTCATGTGGGTCAGGAAAGCATTGAGGAAGTAGGCTTGCTGCTCACAAATGCCGATCGGGTTGAGCGGGTTGATATCGAGGGACCGTAGTTCGATGTATTCGACACCACGACGACACAGCGCAGCAATTGGACGCTCACCATCCTCGGTGTTACGTTTAGGCCGTGCAGATCCGTATAGCTCGTTTTCCAGTTGCAGCTGATGAGTGTTAATCTGCTTGTAATCACCTTTTTCAGCAACACCAATTTGCTCATACTCGCGCACAGACGTTGCAAGAGCGCCGTGCAGGCCTTCAATGTAATCGCTAAGGGAATTGTAGTGAATATCCAGCTCGCTTTGCACGACGCTGGTGTAGCCCAGATCACTCATGCGCAAAGAGGTTGCATACTCACCGAAATAAGTATCATCTCCCAGCATAGACAGGGGCGGGGGCGGGGATGCCAGATAGCTCCTGTCAATCGCAGGAGAAGCACCAAACAGGTAAAGCACCAGCCAGCCATGGCGCTGCAGGTTACGGATCAGGCCGAGATACCCGGCACTGCGGAAATCCTGAAGGCATTCGCCGGAGGTACACTGGTCGTGAAATGTTTGCCAAAGGCCATCGGAGATAGAGAAATTGTAGTGGATCCCGGAGATCGTCTGCATACGCCTGCCATAGCGATGCGCCAGTCCCTTACGGTAAGTCGTTTTGATTTGTGCCGCATTTGAGCTTCCATATTCCGCAATGCGGATGGTCTTATCACTGGCAATTTCCGGCGGCATGGACGCGTTCCAAAGGTACTCTCCAGCCTCAATGTTGCGTGCTGTAAATGCTTGCAGTTCTTTCAAAAACTCAAGGCTTTCTGTAACAGAGTGCAAAGCAGGTGTGATAAACTCCACCTGAGCCTCGGAAAAGTCCGTTGTAATAAATTTATGCGTTAGCGTTTTGCCCAGAGATGCTGGGTGATCACGCAATGACATAAAGCCATCCCTGCCTACGCGCAGAGCTTCTTTTTCGATCCCCACGCGGAGTTCCGCAAGACCTTTGCGAACAGCGCTATCTTCCAACAGCTTCAGCGTGGCTTCACTTAATTCTGTCATTCTCATTCCGTTAATCTGCGCGAAACGGCTATTACGGGTTCAAAGTATCTTAGCGCACCTTTTGGGCCACACTCTCATAAATACTGTGTAATTTCGTGGATGCAATAGGGTTCTGTCGCAAATTTTAGGGCTCTACTTCCATTGTGTAGAAGCATTAGTCATTGTAATATAATGGTTATTGTAGTTAAAGTCAGTTTTCAAATA
>CANNAV010000303.1 GCA_947502585.1 uncultured Pseudovibrio sp. | reverse complement strand
TTATCCGCCAAAAATGCAGTATATACGGCAGGGACATTATTCGTGTCCGCCCCTGCTTCCCCACTGAGAAGTTTTTCCCGTAATGAAACCATGTCGCTGTCGATCGAACTCACTTTCGCTGAGAGCCTCTCCTTAGCTGACTCAGCGGCCACTATAGCCTGATGGTGTGCCTGACGAAGATTTTCAGAATTGGCTTTTTCTTCCTCTACCGTCCTTTGTAGATCACGCAACAAACAATAGTTAAAAGCTGTGTCCATTGCTGTAATATTATTACTTGATTTATCGTAGGCCTCGTCAAACGAAGACATATCAATGTCCCATTTTGCAATCTCGTCCCGGGCTTGGCCGATAGTGTCAAGGTTGTTGTGGGCTTCCTGTACCTGATCTCTATATCTGTCAACAGCAGCCTCAGCTTCGCGAAGTGCCTCCGAATATTTGCTATTTATCCTGTCGAAAATTTTTTCTGATGCTTCCAGTTTAGCAGTTACGCCAGGAACATCAGGCATGCCATCGCATTCCAGCATTGTTTGTATTTCAAGCAGAAGATTAAGCAGCTCCAAACGTGCTCCTTTGATATAATTTGCCATTTCCGGACTGAAGAGAATACCTTTTTTTCTCTCAGGCAGTTTCCCCAGGGGTATGGCAATAGCTTGCTTACGGGCATATAGAATTTGTTTTTGCTTATCCGCATTCGCAGCGTCAGCCACTGCCGCATCAGGTGAAGCGCTGTCGTCTTCCTTCACAATTACTGCATCAGCTGAGGCACTGGTGCCTCCCCCCGCCATTACCGCATCCAGATCCGTGTCACCTTCGTCATCAGGCAATTCGATATTCAGAACTTCGGCTATTTTATTCGCCCAGCTAACTGTCTGACCAGGTGCATTATTTGTTTTTTCGAGGTTCGAAGGCATGGGAGACCTATAATTTTTGACCAGGTTACTGGTATGTTGTGCTTCATTCACACTGCTTCTTCAAAGCATAGGAGTCGTCATAGCCCTTAAGTTATAGAGAGAGGTTACGAATGCTGTTGCATCTTGCATTAAATTAGCGGCGTTGTTGCATTATTCCAGCTCAGGTTACGGCATTGCCAAGTTGTTTGAAGCTTGAATTTGAGTTATCTAATCCAAATGAAAGGCTCTGCTTCTGTAGTGCCCTGGAGTTCTGAGACATCTGATAGTGTTTAGGCTGCCATGGCTCGATTGTCGATAGCATGGCTCTACTTCCATTGTGTAGAAGCATTAGTCATTGTAATATAATGGTTATTGTAGTTAAAGTCAGTTTTCAAATAATCAGATTGTCGCGTTTTTATGAGCCAAATCAACCTCCCTTTCGACATGGATTCCCTTGAAATTATCGCTCAAACTATTGATAATGAAGGGAATATCATTCTTGATGTTGTTAGTAAGAACGATCACAGTACCTGCCATAAGTGACCGGTTCATCAAAACCCTGAACAGATACAGGGGGCCTGTTGCCAACTATTTCAAGGCCAGAAAGAACAGTGGTTTTGTGGAAGGGCTCAACAACAAGATCAAGGTCCTCAAACGCAGATGCTATGGCCTCTTCAACACCAGGACCATCTTCCAACGGATGTTCCTGGACTTGCAAG
Organism: uncultured Pseudovibrio sp.; assembly: GCA_947502585.1. Lineage (GTDB taxonomy): Bacteria > Pseudomonadota > Alphaproteobacteria > Rhizobiales > Stappiaceae > Pseudovibrio. The sequence goes on along the minus strand of CANNAV010000303.1, from coordinate 1,079 downwards.
GCTACAAAAAATTCGCTTGAGTACCATTCCTACAGAACGGACGGAGAGCCAAAAGTGGGTCAATTTTCAATGCTGATTGACAGACCAACACGACAAACACGTACGCATACCGGCCCCCTTGCGGACACCACTCAACGAAGTTTGCAAAGCTGATGACATATTAACGCATCTTCGATTCTCTACTGCTTTTGGGATATACCGTTGACATATCCTATTTTCGGCGCTACCTTGGATATACCCAACGTATATCCCGAGGAGGATTTCATGTTTGAAGGTGCTGTATTCACATCAAATCGAAATCAGGCAGTTCGCCTGCCAAAAGCTGCATCGCTACCACAAAATATAAAGCGGGTTGAGATCGTCGCCATTGGCAATACTCGCATTATCTCTCCAGTCGGCAAAAGCTGGACGCCCTGGTTCGAGGGTCCTTCTGTCACGGAGGACTTTATGAGTGATCGGGGTCAACCCAAAATGCAGGAGCGAGAAGCGTTCTAATGCTCAAGTACATGCTCGATACCAATATCTGCATTTTTACAATAAAGAACCGCCCACCAGAGGTTAGAAAGCAGTTCGAGACGCATGCTAATCAGATGGCTGTTTCGACCGTGACTGCAATGGAGCTGATCTATGGCGCGGAGAAGTCTGCCAAACCTGCCGATAACTTATCGGTCATTGAGGGCTTTCTGGCTAGGTTGAGCGTCCTTGATTACGATCAGGAGGCAGCTGCTCAAACCGGACAATTGCGCTCAGAACTGGCAAAGATCGGAAAACCAATTGGGCCCTATGACATGATGATTGCCGGCCATGCCCGGGCTCTGGGTTTGGTATTGGTCTCCAATAACACACGAGAATTCGAACGCGTTCCAGGGCTGAGACTTGAAGACTGGGTACATTAGCAGAAGCGGAGGTTCAGAAGATGGTCTCTTTTAGCCATCCCTGCCACTGATCACAATGCAGCAGCTGATCGTATTACGTAAAGTTAACCAATTGATATAGTTGATTGTCAGGGTGATTCAATGAAAGTGCGGGCTGTTTTCGTTTGTCAGGAATGATATAGCTGTATTCCGATTGTCCTGTAC
>CANNAV010000302.1 GCA_947502585.1 uncultured Pseudovibrio sp. | reverse complement strand
GGTACAGGACAATCGGAATACAGCTATATCATTCCTGACAAACGAAAACAGCCCGCACTTTCATTGAATCACCCTGATAAATCGAAGGATGAACGATATTCCTGAAGCGTAAGCTGAAAAAACATTCTACTATACGCGTATAGGTTTTAATTTTGGGAGGAATTATGACAGATACACTTAGTGCTCCAGCCTGGTCACCTGCTGTATTTACCAAGCCAATTGACGCGAACGGTTACAGGTCCGTAATTGAGATATTTGAAGAGGCCAATGACCGCTTTGCAAAAAACGTCGCTTTTACCAATTTTGGCCAGTCGCTTACGTTTAAAGATGTTGATGAAAAGTCTCGCGCAGTTGCCGCCTATTTGCAAAGTGAACTGGGCCTGAAAAAAGGTGATCGCGTTGCCATTATGCTGCCAAATATTCTGGCGTTTCCAGTCATAATGTTCGGCATATTACGTGCCGGACTCGTGCAGGTGAACGTCAATCCGATGTACACTCCGCGTGAGCTGAAGCATCAGCTCAATGATGCGGACACCGACACAATTTTCGTTTTCTCAGGCTCCAGCCCCACCCTGGCAGAGGTGATTGCTGATACGCCTGTTAAAAATGTGATGATTGCAAATGTGGGCGACGTATCCGGTGTCGATATGCCCTCACCGCCTGCACACGAGATGTTTTCGGGGCGTTTAACAGTCAATGACGTGCTCGCAAAAGGTGAGCAGCTGGAATTCAGGCCACCGCAGATCAACCCGGACGATCTGATTTACCTGCAGTATACAGGTGGTACGACCGGCCTTTCCAAAGGAGCCGCTCTGAGCCATGGCAATCTGGTTGCCAACATTGCGCAGTTTGATGCCGCAACTGACGGGTTCATGTGCGCCGGGCAGGAGATCGTTATCACCGCTTTGCCGCTCTATCACATCTTCGCGTTGATGGTGAACTGCGTGTCCTTCTATCGGCTGGGGTCCTGCAATGTGCTGATTACCAACCCACGCGATTTACCTGGGTTTGTGGATGAACTGAAAAAGTGGAAATTCAGTGTGATCACCGGGGTAAATACGCTGTTTAACGGCCTGCTGCACACACCGGGTTTTGATGAACTGGACTTCAGCAACTACAAATTTGCCATGGGCGGAGGCTCTGCTATTCAGCGGGTAGTTTCGGATAAGTGGAAGCAGGTGACCGGCCACCACATTATTGAAGGTTATGGCCTGAGTGAGACCTCGCCGATCCTTTCTGTGAACCCGCTTGATAGTACGGAGTTTAGTGAAACCGTTGGGCAACGCGTGCCGATGACAGAGATAAAGCTGCTGGATACGGACGACAATGAGGTACCTCCTGGTCAGCCAGGAGAGCTGTGCGCACGAGGACCGCAGATTATGCAGGGGTATTGGCGCAACCCGAAGGCAACGTCCGCAGCGATGACACCTGACGGGTTCTTCCGCACCGGTGACATTGCGATCATGGATCAGCGCAACAACTTCAAAATCGTAGACCGCAAGAAAGACATGGTGCTTGTGTCTGGATTCAATGTTTATCCAGCTGAGGTCGAGGCTGTAATAGCTGAGATCAAGGGTGTGGTGGAAGTGGCTGTTGCCGGTACGTCTGACGAGCGGTCAGGAGAGACGGTGAAAGCATTTGTGGTGCGCAACAGCGAGGAGGTTACGCCGGAAGCTGTACAGGATTACTGCCGCAAAGCGATGGCTGCCTACAAAGTGCCGAAATACGTGGAGTTTTTGGAAGAGCTTCCGAAATCCACCGTAGGCAAAATCTTGCGCAGGGAGTTACGGGAGAAATAAGCTACCCTGTCAGACCAGGTAATAAAAGAGCCGCAGTTTGATAACTGCGGCTTTTCTCGTTCTCCCTCCATTTTGCAGGAATGTATCTCAAACGTATTTTTCATAGCCTTGCAAGTCCAGCAACAGCAGTTGAAATATGGTCCGTGTGTTGAAGAGACGTAAGCGCCCGCTCATTACGCGGTTCTTTTTTCTTGACATTGCGTTTTTGTCAGAGCTTTCCAGTTCCAGGGCAGCACTTCAGAAAGGCGGTTGACCTTATGATCATTGATGCGAGCGAGGATTTCGGAGAGATATTCCTGCGGGTTGAGATCATTGAGTTTTGCGGTCTCAATCAGGATTGTGTCCCTATAATGCTGTAAATTCTCCGGTTTAGAAATTGAGATAGCCATCGTGGCACTTCTCTTTGATAGTGTCCCGAGAGGTGGTGTAAATTCGGATGGAGCGGGTGCTGGGCTGCACGCTGCTTGGCTCAGGTGGATCCGGCGTGGTGGATATCACCTGAGTGGCCATTGATGTTTTCCGGTAGATTGAGTTTGCAAACAACAAATCTATTCAAATGGAACCCAGCAATGACCGAAGAAATGGTATCACAGATTTCCGCATTCAAAGAAGCGTTATCTCAAACACCTGATGTACACCTTCTTGCGCAGATGGTTGGTTTTATGGCCGACAAGCTCATGGAGCTGGATGTAGAGGCCTTGTGTGGCGCGGGTACCCATGAACGCTCAGAAAATCGTTTGAACCATTGCAATGGTTATCGCTCCCGGTCCTGGCATACCCGTAGCGGTACGGTCGAGGTACGTATCCCGAGGTTGCCCTCTGTGTCAGGGAAGTTGTCCGCTCTCTCATTTTTCTCTATTTTCTGAAGAGGGCGAGACAGGAAGATGTAG
>CANNAV010000301.1 GCA_947502585.1 uncultured Pseudovibrio sp. | reverse complement strand
ATATTGTACTCGCTCATCGTTGGTATCTTCTCGCTCGGGTTTAGCGTGGTTGTGATCGCCAAACCTAAAGAGAAATCTCACGATGGCTATCTCAATTTCTAAATCAGATAATTTACAGCACTATAGGGACACTATCTGCGGCGGCTGTCTGGTCGACATGTGATCAGATGCAACAACTACATGTATGCTTACTTTTTCAAGGACAGAGGCGGGAAATGGACAATCGAAGTGGAATAGTCGATGCCGCCCCGATTGAGCTGGATAGTTAGGGTGCCCATCACGTGCTCCTTAGGGTCTGCTCACAAATAAGTCCCTGAAGGAACAAAGGTCATGCGAGATCCTCGAATTCCGCGAAAAACTAGAAGATCTCGAATGGCTACAAAACAAATCAATCCGGCTAAAGCCATGAAAATAAAAGTATTTTAAATCTGACAAAACTATTATGCATGCCAGTTGTTCCGCCTTCTGCAGGTCCTTCCCCCCAGCGCTGTCAGAATTCTTACTGGCACAATTTGTCAAACGTTCGCGCGGCCTGTAACAGCATTGGGGCAGGCCACCCCGCATAGCCGATCACCAGCCCGTTGGTCGGGGTACTGGAGGAGCCGAAATAATATCGCGACAACGCGCGGGGGCCCAACCCAACAGCCTGCATTTGCTTTGATACGGTGACATCATCGATCCGGTCGTCCAGCTCAACGCAAAAATGCAAACCAAACCCACCTGGACCGAACTTAATTCGCTCACCCATACTCTGCTCAAGAGCATGCCTCAAAATATTATGCCGCTCCACATACAAGGCCCGCATTTCTCTCAAATGGGTATTGTACGCCCCCGAGCTGATAAACTCGGTCAGGGCCAGCTGGGTATTACTACTCACATGGGGCTCGAACAGCCCCTTTAAACGGGTCACCTGTTCAACAAGTTGGGGCGGCAGAACCATATAGGAAATCCGTAGTGCCGGGAAAAGTGTTTTACTAAAGGAGTTTACGTAAATCACCCGACTACTGGTGTTCTCCGCGAACAAGGCCTGTGGAGCCGGTTTGTCCATCCAGAACTCACCATCGTAGTCGTCCTCGATAATATAGCCATTGGCCATATCGGCCCACTCAAAAAGGGCCTGCTTTTGCTCCTCGCCAAGTGTTACCCCAAGGGGGTATTGATGGCTGGCCGTAACAATTGCCAGACGCGCCGCATCCGCGGCCGGCCCGACCTTGCGAATATCGGCACCTCCCTCGGTGATCGGTAGTGACATGTGTTTTAGGCGCTGTGCCAAGGTCACACTACGTGTCTCCGGCAAGCCTGGATCTTCGATCAGAACACTCCCGCCCTCGTCGAGCAAGAAGAGCATCAACAAATGCAGCACCTGACGCATGCTGGAGAAAATGAATATCTGCTCCGGCGTACAAACCACCCCCCGACTGGGGCCAATATGGTTGGCAATAACCTGGCGGAGCCCCAAGCTCCCTCGCGGATCGGTAAAGTTAAGCGCAGCCCTCAGTCTGCCTTGGGTCACCGCGGTCCAGCATTTTTTCCAGCGCGCAAGCGGGAAGGCATCAAGAGCAGGAATTCCAGGTTCTAGAACCTGATCTGCGTTCATCAACTGCCAGGAATCCGAATTGGAAAGAAGCATCTGTGCCCGATCAGATATCTCCACAGACGCCGTTTCCGCCTTCGCATTCGGTGCAGCGGCGATATTGCCAGAGACGAACGTGCCCTGCCCTGTTCGCGAGTACAGATATCCTTCCGCAATCAAGGTTTCATAGGCATTCAGAACCGTGTTACGGCCTACTTTAAGTTTTTTCGCCAAAAGCCGGGTCGATGGCATTCTGGCACCGGCCTTAATTCTTCCTTCCAAAACCGCTCTACGTAAGTTGTTGCGTAACTGCTCCCCTAAAGAAACTTCACTGGCGCGATCGATCCGAAGACCATCCAAAAACACTTCGTTTTTCATAAATTACAACATATGCACTAATCAACTATGCTTATGAAGCTACCACGCACGTGTGACAAACAACAGTCGGCAACCCGCTCATATCACCCTACGACACTGTAAATTAGTAGTACCTGTACCGATAACGCACCCAAACCTATTCAAGCCGAGAACACATCATCCAATCAGCAGATCAGCCAGAACTCCCGCAGCGTATGGGGCCATCTTGTAGCCGCCACCACGAAAACCCGTCACGACTGCCAACCCATCTGGCGCCCCATCAAGGAAGCTTACCTGGCCGACGCCAGACCCACTGTAACAATCAACATGACACAGACCGCCCTGCGCCTGGGCCGACTGCAAAAACCCAAACCTATCGCGCGCAAGCTCCCGCACACGGCGAGCATGGCCGGCCCGAAGATCGCGATTGGTGGTCGCGTTGTCTGTTTTTATATGGGTCGTATGCCCCACATACAAACCTCTCGTCAGCGGACAGTGGCGTCCGTTAATATCTAACAGGTCATCATAGAAACAGGGCACCTCATCGAGGCAGACGCTTTTTGAGGTAAAACGCACCACCTCTATAAGCTGGTTCCACAAGCCGTGCTCATAAAATCCATGGGCTTCTAGGAACCCTGGTGTACGCGGGCCAAGACACACAATGACACTTTCCGTAGACACGAGCCGTTCCTTCAAACTTATCCAAATCTGTCCATACATAGTTAAACCTATGCAAGGACAGGCTTGGAGTTGAATTCCT
>CANNAV010000300.1 GCA_947502585.1 uncultured Pseudovibrio sp. | reverse complement strand
AGCGAAAGATGCAGATGTCTCCGTGCGCTTCACCTGTGCGGGCAAGGGCATCGTCACCCACTTCCTGTACGGATTTGGTTGGTGCTGGATCTGGGCTTTGTTTGGTCGCTGGGAATTGAATGAGTTTGGCGCTATGCATTACGGTACTCCATTTTTTGAAAGTCGGAGATGTTGCTGAGATCTGTACATCTCCTACTTTTACGAGTTCCTGATATGGCGGTTATTTCGATGATTGTAATCTATATATTTGACTAGCACCTTTAAAGGTGCTAGTCAAATATAAATTGATGGAACCTATTGGTTGAGATGCATTTGAAGGACGCAAATTTTGCTTCCGTCTGCGTCCTTAACAATGGGGCTTATCGGTTTTGTGGGGAGCCCAAGGCGAGATAACCAGCGAGCAAACCCTGGGTGCATCAATGCAATCAATCGCTCCGCTCCTAGATCTCGCGTAGTCTTAGCGAGAGTTCGCGCATTATGTTCCAGCGCTTGTGCGCGAACATCTTGTGGGAGTTTGGGGTCAGCGGTGAAGCGAGTTGCTTCTAGAGTTTTGGAGTCGGTTGGGGGGCATGAGATTTGCAAATCAGGAAAGTTAAGGAGCCTGCCTAGGTGGGCGTCTCTGATCATGTAAGAGCGTTCGCAAGCCTCAAAATCACATGGGTTTAAACGGGAGGCTGCAACGACCCTTCCAGCTAAATGCGAAATGACGTATTGGGTATTTCCAGTGTCATACTGATCCCATTCAATAGAATGGTTATGTGGAACGTCCCAGCGTTTTTGATCGACAAAAAGTTCTTTTCGTAACTTAAGATGTTGTAGCCAAAAGTCACCGTAATAATGGATGGTCTCAAAATTAAAGCATGCTGATTGCATCATATTCTCCATTTGGTTGTGGTTGGAGAATATAATCTCTAAGATTTTTGCTAATATCTTCTAGTTTATTGGGTTAAATGCAAACCCTGCTCGCGCAGCTAGTGCCGTAATGCATGTAAAGTTATTGGTGCCGATTATATCTTGGATTTTGCTTTTTCTTTGCTTGATAGTTGCTTCGGATACGTTGAAGTGAAAAGCAATTTCCTTTGCTCTAAATCCTTGTGCTGTAAGTTGTACAAGAACTTTCTGGGTTGAAGATAGGTGGAGCATTCTCTGGCAGAGTTTATTGAGGTGGTACTCTCTCAATGAGGTTTGAATTACGGCTTTCTCGGCATCTGTGAAGGTTGCCTGCCTGGAAATACCTGCAATGAGCCGATTTCCTGCTATTACAGCAGAAAATGCAAGGCCCTTGTGAAGGTTGTGGTCGCGGGCAGCAGCAAGAAAATCATTTGACGGAGCGTCGTTAGTCCAATGGTGTAGCCCAGTGTATTGCGTTCCAAACGCAATGACCGGATCTATCGTAAGACCTCCAAGATCAAAGTACTGGTTCTGCCAATCGGCGGAATAGGTGGTTAGTAGGTCAATATTATTGCTTTTAAAGCAGCCTACACCGATAGCAAAACCGTCATCACAGATATCTAGAAAGTGATCGTCAATCATGACATATCCACCATAGCTCGTAACCCCACAAGGTGAATGTAATCTTTTTATTATTTACTTGCAATCTAATATATGTATTAAATTGCCATAATATAATTTTTCGAGGTAGTTATGAATAATTCATCAATTAACTTTAAGGAAGAATTGTGCCAACTTATAGATAGTTTATCAGATAATGAAGTTTCGATATTATTGAATAAGATTAGAGAATTTAAATATACAGGTCATTTATCTTTGGATAAGGCAGATTTTGCGGCTTCAAATACAATTCGCGCTTCATCATCGGTAATTTCTTTCATTAGGCTATAGATGTCATTTTTGGGGCTTGTGAGTGGGTTCTCATTATCCAGCACGGCAGCTGATGGTAGGTCCAGTACTTTGCATATTGCTTCCAAGGTGCTCCAGTTAAGTGAGTAAGTTTCTCCACGCGTAAACTTGCCGATTGTGTTCTTTGAGAAGCCTGCTTCAACAGATACCTTTGCGGCAACGCGATCCTTAAAGCCCAAAATGGCTTTGAGGTTCTTTCTTCTACGTTCCCACATTTCGGCATCACTGAGTTGAGTTTTTGAATTGTTCACTTTGTCGCTCGTTGTCATTGCATGGGTGAATTCTATAAGGCTACTATCACCCTAAACGGTTAAAATGGAAATATACCAAAAAGTAATTTCAATAACCTTATATATGCTGTATACCCTTTAAAGGTGCTGGTCTACCGTAAGGGGTATAAGCAATGTTGGATGTGGCTATTCCGAAGCCTGCTGCATTTCGTAAGTGGGTTGTTGAAGTGAAAGACGTTCTTAATCTCTCTTCTTACATTTGGTCTGTGAAGGCTGGTGTGGCACAGAATGCCTTGTCCAAGTTTATAAAGGGCGATCAATTAGACCTAAGATTGGAAACTGCATCTGCACTTGTAGAGTATGCAAAAAAAGCAGCACATGACAAAGGCGTTGTGCTGCCGCCCATTACTGTTGAGTTGCATGATGATCCGACTTCAGCATTTTGGGGGGGCGATGCAAAGTGACCTCCAAGCAAGATATGCAGGCGATGCAAAGTCCCGCCCTTGTTGGTGATCTGCCTTGCGAAATCCGGTTGGGAGATGTTCTCGACCGACTGCGTGAGATGCCTGCCAACTCCGTCGATTGCGTCGTCACGTCACCGCCCTATTGGGGGCT
>CANNAV010000299.1 GCA_947502585.1 uncultured Pseudovibrio sp. | reverse complement strand
TATTTGAAAACTGACTTTAACTACAATAACCATTATATTACAATGACTAAAGCTTCTACACAATGGAAGTAGAGCCCAAAAGGTCCTCAACATCAGCGGTACTCATCGCAAAACGATGATAGGCCCAAATCTCATAAGCAATGACCTCACGCGGATAACGATAGCCCTTCAGGCGGGGAAGTGTACTCGGTAATTTCATTTGGATTAGATAACTCAAATTCAAGCTTCAAACAACTTGGCAATGCCGGCCGGATACATACATGCAAATAACCACATGCCAAAACCGAAAAACACCATGCAAACAGGAGTCGTCCATACATACAGAATGCGACATAGGATTTACGGCCCTGTTATTGGGGTCGAATTGGGAAGGGGGCGAAATAGGGCGCTAAGTGGTCGAGTAGGCTGGGGGTGAAACTCCCCCGGCCTACTCGACCACCTACGTGCGATGCGTACTTTGAATTTGTCTTTTCTCTGCTCGCGCAGTTTTCAGAACACGCGCTATTTTGCGCAAGAATTGCTCTGAGAATTGACCTTGAGGACTCAGGCTCTCAAAGTCGTATAACAGCCCATCACGAACGATGTTGAACTCATCAAGCACAATGAAGGACCGCGTATCAAGATTGGCTCTCTTACGCTCCAACTCTGGAATTTCAAGGTATATACGGCCCTGCCCCTCAGGTTCCTGCGTGGTGCACGCGAAGAGTGCGAGCTGATCTCTAACCTTGATTACCAAACAGCAGGGGCGGCTCTTGCGTCCCGCTTCTTCTCCGCGTTTGGCTTGGTGTGCCCATAGATAACGATATTGGAAAACCTCGCCCTGTCTCATTAATCGTCATCTTTCAATATGTTATCTAATCCCTCGTCCAGAAGCGCGGAAACCTCTGGTGGCTCTTCACCTAGCTTGTAGGCGGCTTGAGTGTTGCCCGCCCTTTCGTAAGCCTCATATGGAACCATCACGATCTTAGGTTTTCCATTCTTGCACAGCGTAACTGGCTGTCTCATTGCCTCATCTAATACGCTGCCGCATTCTCTATTAATCTGGGTGAACGTATATTCTTTCATTTCGGCTTCTCCTGCGCTGCCACTTTGCGCATTATACAGATTTTACAGACAATACGCAATGTATGTAATTATAAGACGAATAGACATGCAAGCTCTCGTCAATCGGTCCATCACAATCAAAGAGAATGTGATAGCAAACCCGCGCCGATGCGGCGTTGTTGCATTAATCCAGCTCAGGTTGTAGTACGCCCTCGCGGTAGGAACACCCATGACTCTCCGTCCGTTCTGTAGGAATGGTCCTCAAACGCAGATGCTATGGCCTCTTCAACACCAGGACCATCTTCCAACGGATGTTCCTGGACTTACAAGGCTACAAAAAATTCGCTTGACAACCATTCCTACAGAACGGACGGAGAGCCATCAGTCTTGTTTTGCTTCACATAGGGCTTCACATATTGCGCAGGCATCAGGCGAACCTCATGCCCCAAAGTTTGGATTTCACGCGCCCAGTGATGTGCTGAGCCGCAGGCTTCCATCCCAATCAGGCAAGGCGGAATTTTTTCAAGCGTGGGTAAAACCTGACCACGCGTGAGACGCTTGCGCACAATAACCGCCCCTTGCTCATCAATCGCGTGCAGCTGAAAAACAGACTTGGCCAGATCAAGACCTATCGTTACTATCGGCATTGGATGGTTCCTCTCGTTTAGTAAGTGATTGCCAAGTCCCCACTATGGCGCATTCGACGCCGCAGGGAAGGAGCCGTCCATTCCATTACCTTTGTTGGGATCTACCCTACACAGCCGGGCGGGGACCGGGATTTTGTTGAGCTTTTGACACTTTATGACGAACACGGCGCAGAGGCTGTGGAGATGGCCTGCGAACTGGCGGTAGAATACAAAACCCTGCAACTCCCCGTGATTATTACACTTATACATGACCTGACAGAGCCGGCACGGCATAAGGAAATGGCGATAGAGCCGGTATCCTACCCCCCGCTGCAATCGCCACCCGTGGCCAATTGTCATCGCTATGTGTGGCGCGGCAAAAAGTTGAGCTGCGAGCTGCAAATTTCTGTTCACCGCTGGGTTGTGAATATTTAGGTCCAACTCGGAGTATAGAAGGAGATAAAACACACCTTTCCAACGCTCTGTTTAAGCCCTGTTCTGCACCTCAAAGAAGTGTCTAAAAGAGCTATCAAGAACGTATTTTAGGATAGCTCTGAATGACCGGCAAAATGCACATTTTGACGCAGACGAATTGCATACCTTTAAAGTTTGACAGAAGGCCCAGTCAGGAACAGTATTTTCAGACGTCCTGAACGCGACTTCAGATGACCCTTCGTTACATTCTATCGACTGAGCAGGCTGTAGAATTATTGCCTCAAACCAGTGCTGTTCTGCACTTTGCCACATTAGCCGGGTTTCTTGTTAGCGCTTGTGGCCCGGTGCCCGGAGAGCTTTCCGGGCCTTCCGCTCCATATTAAAGTGTGGTCACAGCGGCTTTCGCCGGATGTGTTCCGGCTCGTTAAAATTGCCCGACCAAAGCCACCACATCCACTGGGCAATCCGGCCAGCTCGCATCTGCTGTGAAATCGGCGTCTGGATCTGCGGTAAGCTCCGGGCACATGGCACGCATCGCGCCCACCCAGTCCAGCGCAGCTTTGATGCCGACCAGAACCGCCGCCTCATCTTTTGTACGATCCGCTTC
>CANNAV010000298.1 GCA_947502585.1 uncultured Pseudovibrio sp. | reverse complement strand
TACCGGGAGCATGCTCCCGGTAAAACGCCTCTGAGCACAAGCCTCACACAATTTTCCAGACGTCAGATTACACTACCCATCACCATGAACGCCACGGGGTTTTCGTGCTCGTGGGATTCCGGTCTGGTCGGCTTAATCTATGTAAGCCTTGAAGATGTGCGCAAAGAATACGGCGTCAGGCGCGTCACACAGGCGATCAGGGACCAGGTTTGCGAACAGCTTAAATGCGAGGTTGCGGCCTATGACGACTACCTGACAGGCAATGTCTACCGCTTTCAGATCGAACAGGATGATGAGATCATCGACAGCTGCGGTGGTTTCCTCGGAGACTTTGAGAGCAACTGCCTGCCCGAAGCCCGCCATGCCCTGCCGCTTGCCGCCTGATCCCCTTCACATTTTTCTGTGGGAGGAAAATAAAGGTTCATCCTGATACGAGCCTTTGTTCCTTAATTGTTCTCGGTTGCTAAGAATAAAGTTTCATCCTTTCGCTGCGTTAGCTAAGATGAGGCGAGGGGCAAACAGGCGCAAAAGTGAAAATAAAGATTCATCCTGAAAGGGTGCTCGTGACCCGAAGTGCCTATCGTGGGTCAAATGGGAGTAGCCGGAATGCAGGACTTCGCTGCCATTCACTGCACCGCGAAAACTCAGGCAATTGAGAAGCTCTTGCCAGCATCCAGGGCCAGAAGCTGCCATCCGGGCGTTTCTATCAAGGGTTGCGCAAGTCTTTGCAGATGAGACTACGGTCTCGTTCTGGAGAGCTCTTCTCGGCATATGATTATGTGAAGCGCCCGATAAGATAAGCGGCATTTTGAGCCCAAAGTGGCTCTGAAATGGAGTTGTCCCCGTTGTCCCCCTCAGATATATCGTTGAAGTTATTGCATCTATGCAGGGCAAATAGAAGCGTGAAATCTGATCTCGATCATGTGTAAAAAAGCACATGTTTTCATTGGATGAAATGCGGAATCGTATCAGAAAGAAAATACCAACCAAGTGTTAATGTACTCATTTCAATGTATTTTCCCAATATAAATATATCTATAATTTTACATTTGAAATTTTTAAGTGAGGTTTTTCGAATTTAACATAGTGCAATTTAACAACACTAATATTAATGGGCATATTTCTATTGGTAGAGAAGTAAAATTGAATACATTTATTTATTATTATGAAAATAGTTAGACTATTTTAGATGATGGGTAATAGCTTCACCTTATAAATCAGGTGAATGTTTCGTAAGGTAAGATTGTTGGAGGCATTATATGTAGGGGCGTATAAAATGAACTCATTGACTGCTGCACTAGACTTTATTGAATCTGTTTATAATGAAGAGACACCTGATCTTGTTTCTAAGCGTCTTGCTGAACTTGGTCAGTCTTTTGGCTTTACAAGTTTTTGCCTTGCTGCGATCCCCGAAGCTAACGCATCCTTTGATGGGTCTATTATGTTGAGTGGTTGGCGGCCTGAATGGCAACAACGTTATCTCGACCGTAATTACGTACAAAACGATCCGATTGTCGCGAAAGCGCGTACTGCTAGTCGTCCATTCCTTTGGTCCAGCGTTGCCCGTGATAGCAATCTTTCTGCAGCTGCACAGCAAGTTCTGTCAGAAGCGCGCGATTACGGAATGTATGACGGAGTGTGTGTGCCAGTGCGTGGCCTTCAGAATTATCAAGGCATGCTGACTTTTGGTGGACCAGAAGTTCGACTGAATGAACGCGAAATCAGTGTTCTTCATCTGGTTGGTATTTATGCGAATAATAAAGTGCGTGAACTAGCTGGTTCAAACATCAGCCGCGCTCGTCATCGCATTACTCCTCGTGAACTTGAATGCCTGAAGTGGGCAGCTGCAGGCAAGACAAGTTGGGAGATCAGTCAGATCCTAAACATCTCTCAGCATACTGCAGACTGGTATCTGGCTTCGGCTGCGAGAAAGCTGCATGCTTCGAATAGAACACACGCGGTGGCTGAGGGTTTTCGGTTCGGCCTTATACGATAAGTCTAAACAACACCTACCTATGCTCTCGGCAGGATTCGCACCGCGATTCCTGCTGTTAGCACTTTTACGGCATCCCGATTGTCGCAATTCATCCGATCTGTAAGGTGCAGCTACTCGCGAGGCGATTACGGTGTTGACTGTAAGCTTTTCTCTGAGTGCTTCGTAAGTGACTGTTGATCAGCATGCAAAATTGACCCAGCTGGCGGGATAATTTGCATTTAAAAATGACCCGCCTTGTTTGTTAGGATTTCGTGTGGCTCTCCGTCCGTTCTGTAGGAATGGTACTCAAGCAAATTTTTCGTAGCCTTGTAAGTCCAGAAACATCCGCTGAAAGATGGTCCTGGACTTACAAGGCTACAAAAAATTCGCTTGAGTACCATTCCTACAGAACGGACGGAGAGCCAAAATATTCACCTACCAGAACTAAACTTTCCTGGAACCTCGAAGGCAAGAATTAGCTGACGAATCAGCAGCGACAGTATCAGGGCGGGTAAGCCGGAACCGCCGAAATTTCCGTTCCCGGTGTTTGGCAATCATGTTGTCCGCAAGAGGTACCTTCAGCGCACAGCTCAGACCCCAGATTCCTCGCCTATAAAACCAAGGCTTCAAGGTGTCGCAAATAGCTAGTCCGATAAAAGTTGCAGTGAAGGGGGTTCAAACGTACAGTGGACCAATGGAAAAGATCGGATATGCACGCTGCTCGACCTACAGTCAGGACCTCACCGCACAGCGGCAGGCATTGAGT
>CANNAV010000297.1 GCA_947502585.1 uncultured Pseudovibrio sp. | reverse complement strand
AGATTTTATCGGTTTCTTACAATAATTTGTCATGAAACCATAGATTCAGAATTCAAACAAATATTCAATAGGTTAATTAACATTAATAAATCGCCCTGGGCCTGTCATGGATAGAGTTCCGGTCTTTGATTGTGTCGCGCGAGGGCCGGGTTTTCAAAGGTCTCCGGTGTTTGCGTCGCCGGGTCAGATACCGCCATAACTGACGTGTTTTCTGACTGGCCCTGTATATGAACCTGTAGATGGTCTCCGGGCAAACGCGGCGCAAGTGCTCGTGCCCTGCTGCGAGCCAACCAGAAATTTGCTCTGGCGACCAACCATCAGCCAAACGCTGAATAACAAAGTCCTGTAGTTTTTCATCCAGCTGAAGGATCGCGTCCCGCTGTCTGCGTTGAATATAGGCTCCATCAGCATGACGCGCATTGTAGCCACCTTGAGGTAAACAGTTGCGTCTGAGTTCCCGGCTGATGGTTGACCGGCTGCGGCGGAGAGCCAGGGCAATAGTGCTGATTGATGCCCCCGCGGCTCTCAAAGACCCAAGCTGGTCTCTTTCTTCACAGCTCAAATGTTTGTAGTGGGAGATTGCAACCTCCTATATCTGGATGAAACATCATGGCCATTAACACATGGCCAACGGCGTTGCACTTCACTCTAGAGCTCACCCATCATCCTTAGGGCGCAAAGACCGATTATTCCGTAATCCCAGGATGTTATCCACTAAAATCCGGAATTGTTCAGTTTGTTCTTAACTCTCAAAACATATCCAATTACTCTGGCTGCCAATTGGCGTCATAATTGGGACGAAGGCATTTTTTAGGGCGCGCAGGAATCGGTTGCGGCGTTCTTTGACTTAGGAGTAAGGAAAGATGCGGATTGTTGTAACCGGTATGGGGGTTGTTTCTCCCCTGGGTGTTGGGATCAACCCGTTTTGGAAGAGACTGGTAGCTTCTGAAAGTGGTATTCGCACTCTTACCAGATTTGATGGAAGCAAGCATGCTTGTCAGGTGGCCGGACAGGTTCCGACCATCGAAGAAGATGAATTTGGCTTTGATGCCAGTGTTGCTATTCCTTTTAAAGACCAGAAGAAGATGGATTTATTCATCCATTATGCTCTGGTTGCAGCCAAAGAAGCCGTTGAACAGGCTGGCTGGCATCCTGAAACCGACAAAGAAAAGGAGAGCACTGCGACGATTATTGCATCCGGTGTTGGTGGATTTCCTGCGATGACCGGAGCCACGCGCACCGTGGAGACCAGGGGGCCGCGGCGTTTGTCGCCGTTTATTGTGCCGAGCTTTCTTGCAAACCTTGCAGCGGGCCAGGTTTCGATTGCCAATGGGTTTAAAGGCCCGTTGGGAACCCCTGTGACCGCATGTGCTGCCAGCGTGCAGGCAATTGGTGATGCTGTGCGCATGATCAAGAACGGTGAGGCAAGTGTAGCCCTTGCTGGTGGTGCAGAGGCTTGCATCGATGCGGTCTCGTTTGCTGGCTTTTCTGCAGCCCGTGCGCTGTCGAGCGGTTTCAATAATGAGCCAAACAAAGCTTCTCGTCCCTTTGATAAAAGTCGGGATGGGTTTGTTATGGGTGAGGGGGCTGCGATGTTGGTGATTGAGACACTTGACCACGCCCTTGCTCGCGGAGCGATTCCACTTGCTGAAATTTTGGGATACGGCACATCAGCGGACGCACACCATGTGACCGCATCGCCTCCGGATGGAGCGGGCGGGCAGGCTGCGATGCGTAAAGCACTGAAACAGGCAGGGATTAATTCTGCCGAGATTGATTACATCAATGCGCACAGTACATCGACGCCAGTTGGAGATGCAGCAGAGATTGCAGGCATTCAGGCTGTGTTTGGAGACCGTGGGAAGGATCTGGCTGTTTCCTCAACTAAATCTGCGACGGGGCATCTACTGGGTGCTGCCGGTGCTGTTGAGGCAATTGCTTCTATTATGGCACTGCGGGAAGGTGTGCTTCCTCCGACACTGAATCTGGAGGATCCTGATGATGAGGCAGCTCAGTTTGATCTGGTGGCGAATGCGTCCAAAAAAAAAGACCTGAATTATGTCATGTCTAATGGCTTTGGCTTTGGTGGGGTGAATGCCTCGGTGATTTTCGGAAAGCGGAGCTGACAGTTGGAGACAGCATAATTGCGGAAAGGGCTCGGAGGCTCACTGGCCTTTCATTTCCGCCAGATTGTTCTTTTGGCCCTGCTCATTTTGCAAGTTTGATTGATGCTCAACCGTTTGAGCAACAGGCACTATGCGTTAGCCACCGTTCTGTTGTTAATCCTGCCCGCCGCTGTCTTTCCTGCAATGGGGCGGCAGCCAGGCTGTAAATGGGGCGATCAAGCTTTGGGCGGGTACTGTCAACAGTGCTGACGGCAGCCAGCACATATGTGATTGGCACGCACCCTCTCACATCATCCACGGCATGCTGTTTTACGCTTTGTTCTGGTGGATGGGCCGCCTCTTGACAGGTGGTGCAGGCTAGCCAATGGGCTCTTTTGGTTGGTTATGTAGTTTATTTTTGAGGCGTCCTGGGAGCTTGTCGAGAACTCCAGCTACATCATCAACCGTTACCATGAAGCTTGATTACTTTGGCTACAGTGTTCCGAATTCTGTTTTTGATATTATCTGGATGAGCTTCGGGTTCTGGCTTGCATCACGGTTGCCGCTTTGAAGGGCGTTGATGGATTGGATGCCCCGCCCGACGGCATAAAGATATACTATGATTGTGAGAGTGAGTTTCA
>CANNAV010000296.1 GCA_947502585.1 uncultured Pseudovibrio sp. | reverse complement strand
GGCCCGGTCTCGGGAATGTTCTTCTATCTTTACCTGATACTGGACATTTACAGCCGGAAAATTGTTGGCTGGGAAGTACATGAACGAGAGCGCGCAGAGCTAGCTGTACAATTGATCGAAAAGGCGGTACTAGCCGAGGGCTGCGTTTTGAAGCCTCTGGTTTTGCACTCAGATAACGGCAGTCCAATGAAGGGCGCAACAATGAAAACCACGATGGAAAGGCTGGGTATCACAGCCTCCTACAGCGGCCACGTGTCAGCAACGCCCCCCCCCCTTTTCAGATGCGTTATTTCGAACCTGCAAATATCGTCCTAACTGGCCTTCAAAGGGATTTGCTATCACAGCCGATGCACAGGCGTGGGTGAGATCATTTGTCAGTTGGTATAACAGCGAGCACCTGCACAGCGCCATCCGCTTTGTCACACCAGATGCGCGCCATTCAGGCCAAGACAAAGTATTCCTTCAAAACTGCTCGGAGATCTATGAAAATGCTCGCGCGAAAAAGCCAGAACGCTGGTCAGGAAAAACTTGCAATTGGCGATCTGCTGGATCCTTCTGGCTAAACCCGGAGCGCCAAACCAACGGCACTAAAATTAGAGACGACGCATGATATGAGTGGACAACTTGTCTGACAAACACCGGAACCGTCGCGACTGGTGCCCATGCGGTGGTACTGATGGACTAGGCAGGCTGGCATACCACAGCAAAACTGACAATCCCTGACAACATACCCCTTATGTTTCTTCCCCCGCGCTCCCAGGAACTCAATCCGGTGGAGAATATCTGGCAGTATTTACGCCAAAACTGGCTTTCAAACAGGGTCTTTCAAAACTATCAAGAGATTTCGAGGCTGCCTGCCAGGCATGGAACAAGCTTATTCAACAACCCAGCACCATCACATCAATCGGAATGAGACAATGGGCACACACAGGTCAATTATAAGTGCCGCTGGTATTACCAAACAAGAAACCGAGATAACCTATTTGATATCAAGCATCAAAGACCCTGAACCAGAAGAGATCTCAGGCTTCAATCGAAATCATGCATCGCGGCAAGAAAGTTACCCTTGGCGAGGATCGCGATACAAACCGGCTAGATCATGCCCCAGGAAATATTTTCACACTCATAAGCGCTACCCTCACACTGTTCAAAAAAATCGGAAAGTCACCAACAAGAGCAATCGAAAAGGTTCAGGACAATCGAAATACAGCTATATCATTCCTGCCTAACCACAACAGCCCGCACTTTCATTGAATCGCCCAGCTTTCTTGTAGAGACATTTTGATCGGATTCAGTTAAGGTTTATCGGCTATCTTTTTAATATTGGTTCAGTTTGTATTGAGCTCGGGTGTTTTTGCTTAACCAGACTGAAATCTGTCAGTGCCGAACATGTAGTGAGTAAAAACGGTATGACTTCCTTACTGAACTGGGGTTATTCGGTGAAAGCACCAGCTCCCGAAACGATAAAACGTATAGCGACCAGCATATCTGCAGTTGCTTTTTGCGCAGGTATAGCGGCCTGTGGTGGCGGTGCAGACAAGGTAAAGTTCAGCGAAAAGAAATACGGTGTAGCTGCAAGTCCTCGTATGGTAAAAGGCAACAAGCCAGTCCCCAAAGGAGGAGGTCGTTACGTTGTCGGTAAACCTTACAAGGTTGCAGGCAATTGGTACTATCCCCAAAAGGACAACAACTACAAGAAAACCGGGAAAGCATCTTGGTACGGACCTACATTTCATGGTCGCAAAACAGCAAACGGCGAAATCTTTGATCGCAATGCGCTGACAGCAGCGCATCCAACAATGCCTCTGCCAAGTTATGCTAAGGTGACAAACTTGCAAAATGGCCGCTCTATGATTGTGCGCGTAAATGACCGTGGACCATTCCATGATAATCGCGTGATTGATCTGTCTGAGCGTGTAGCCGACCTGTTGGGTACCAAATCCAGCGGCGTTGCAAAGGTTCGCGTTGAATACGTAAGTCGCGCTCCCTTGCATGGTCAAGATGAGAAGAGATTACTGGCATCTTATTCTGGCAACGGCGGAAACTGGAACGGTGACAACTCCGCGCCACGCACCATGTTCGCGTTTGCAAGTCCTGTAAACCGAATTTCTGGAGCAGCGCCAACGCCAAAGAGCAGGCCATACGACATACCTATTCTTGTGGCCCAAAATCTTCTGGCGTTCAACTCCAGCCGGATCGATCCGGCAATCGTATACGAACGTAACTTGAGCACAACACAAGTCGCATCCATAAGCAGCTTCAAGCTTCGCATCAACAGCGCTCTTGCGACAAACGCAAACGTGAATGCCCCAAAACCTGAGATTGCAGAGGAGCCAGTTTCAACGTCCTTTGGCAGCTCAATCCTCCCGCCACCTAGTTCAGGTGCTCACAAAACACCGACAAGTGGCAGTGCACCAGTGTTCCAGAGTGGTAATGCAGTTTCCTCCTACACGTCACTGCAGAGGCTCAACAGTGCATATGAGGTATTGAAATCATTTTCAGGTGGAACTGGTGTTAAGAACTTACTGCAATCTCGTAATGACCAAAAACACTAAGTCATGGCTCTTTATGGATTCCGGGGAGTTATTTCACAAGTAGTTCAATCAGCGTTCAGGGTGATTCAATGAAAGTGCAGGCTGTTCTGGTTTGTCAGGAATGGTATAGCTGTATTTCGATTGTCCTTGTAGTGCCCTGGAGTTCTGAGACATCTGATAGTGTTTAGGCTGCCATGGCTCGATTGTCGATAGCATCCCTTCTG
>CANNAV010000295.1 GCA_947502585.1 uncultured Pseudovibrio sp. | reverse complement strand
ATTTGTCATGAAACCATAGATTCAGAATTCAAACAAATATTCAATAGGTTAATGAAAATTAATAAATCGCCCTGGGATGCTATCGACAATCGAGCCATGGCAGCCTAAACACTATCAAATGTCTCAGAACTCCAGGGCACTACAAGAGCGGACAACTTCCCTGACACAGAGGCATGGGGGTAAAGCGGTTTCCTCTATTTAGATTTATCCGCTCACAATTTTTAGCCAAATCATTTTGTAATCACTTTTATACCTTGCTTCCAAAAATGCTTGTGGTACACAACAAGCACATTTGATGGTACACACGATCAAAATAAACGGGAGAGAGAACGTCTATAGATGGTTGAATTTTAATCTGAAATCAGTACAAGTTCGACGGTTCGACCTTGCAAATTTAGCCTGCTGCTTACACCACTAACTCTCTGATACTTTATAATCGCCCAAAAAAAATGTTAGTTTGTTTTTGTCTTGTCGCCTGTGCGTCGTAGGCTTGAATTTGTGTTTTCTGGTCCTTTTGCAGAACCTTTAAGCGCATTGATTTCAATTGCACATATGGAAAACCATCGTGGTTTCGCAGGAGCGGGCTGCGTATGGTGTGGAGTACCGGACGTGATAGTCGATCACCTTGAAAAGTTGCGTGCGTGGTTGTTTGAAGATGCATTGCCGCTTTGGTTGAAAGCTGGCGAAGACGCTGCAAACGGAGGTTTTGCAGAGACCATCACGCTGGATTGTAAAGGCAGCGCGGATAACAGGCGTGGTCGCGTCAATCCACGTATGGTGTTTGTGTATTGTGAAGCTGGGCGTTTGGGCTGGGATGGCCCATGGATGGACGTTGCGCTGCGCACGCAAGCCTATGTGGAACGGGTTTACGATACTGCTGATGGTTTTATCGGTGCGCTTGCGACGCCGGACGGCGAGCTGATTGATACTTCTTTTGACCTGTACAATCAGGCTTTTGCATTACTGGCTCTTTCCAGCATTGCCGATGTGAACAATGATAAGCGTAAGGAAGCGTGTGCAAAGGCTGTTTCTTTGCTGGATGTGTTAAAAAAACGCTTCAAGCATCCTGCCGCTGGTTTTCAGGAGGCTGAACCACCACTTGTACCACTGGGTGCAAATCCGCATATGCATCTTTTTGAGATGTGCCTTGAATGGGAGCGTTCTGCTAATCTTAGTGCAGAACAGAAAGCTGTCTGGTCAGCGCTGGCTGATGAGTTGGGTGAGCTTTGCCTCAGGCATTTCATCTGTAAGAGAACGGGGGGACTGCGTGAGTTCTTTGCGCTGGACTGGACACCTATGCCAGGTGATGAGGGCAGGACGCTTGAGCCGGGACATCACTTTGAATGGGCATGGTTGTTAAGGCGCTGGAGCAAGCTGCGTGGTGACGACCGCGCCAAGGTTGCTGCGACACGTCTCTTTGAGATAGGGGAGGTTTACGGTGTGGATCGGGAGCGCGGTGTTGCGGTGATGGGCATCAATGATGATTTCTCTGTGCGAGACCCGCTGGCGCGCCTGTGGTCTCAAGCTGAGTGGCTAAAAGGCGCTGTCGCCATGCTGGAGAGTGCTCCAGAAAGTGAGCGGTCGCGTTACCAACAGTCCATGCAGGATGCGCTGAAGGCGTTGGAGCTGTTTTTTGAAGATGTGCCTGCAGGTCTCTGGAAAGACAAGTTTTTGCCTGATGGTAGCTTTGTGAAGGAAGCGGCGCCGGCAAGCTCACTCTATCACATTATCTCGGCCATCTCAGAGCTGGATCGCTTCTGTAAAACCGAGGTTGGACAGAAAGTGGTCGCTGTTGCGAGCGTTAAATAGCGGTTCCTGCAGAATACATTAGGAGATTTATCATTGTAGAAGGGGGGGGCTCTCAACTGCAAGGATTGGCCGCGAGAAGATTATTCCTGCACTTCGGAAAGCTAAGGGCGTTGAGGTTGTCGCGATTGCTTCCCGCGGTGAAGAGAATACGAAGAAGGTTGCTGCTGAGTTGGGTATCGGGAAAGCGATCAACTTCACTTCATGACCGAACCCGCTCAACTCGCGTGCCCACAACAAGGCGCAGCCGCAAGACTCCGCCACGACGATACAGGGCTCCTGTTTGCCCATAAACGTCGCAAACTGCGCCCGTGCCAGTGTCTTGCGGAAGGCTCTTTATGGATTCCGGGGTGTCAATCAGCATTGAAAATTGACCCACTTTTTGCATCCAAAACTGACCCACCCTGTGGGCGAAAAAGGCTATGTCTGCGAGCGCTCGCAGACAGGCCCTCTGTGTCAGGGAAGTTGTCCGCTCTCTCAGAAGATGCCAATTTGTGAGTATTAGGTAAGAAAATGCAAAGTGCACATGATAATACGCAAATTGCTATTATTACTGACAATGTGCTATTCACAGAAGTGTTCGCAATCAGTAGACCCACACCACCACCTGCGACCATACCACTTTGCCTCAAACCTCCTGCAATTGCTGTAACCCTCTGAATCTCTCCTTGTTTCGGAAGCAGTTGTTGGATTGAATCTAGGGCTCCCTGTACAATTAGCGGTCCCAGAGCGCTTATTGTGGCCATACCAAGCAATAGTAATGTTGGGTGGGTCCAACCAAATAAAAAGGGTAAGCTAAATGCAAGCACAATCAGAACTTGACTAATGACTACAAGGCTTTTTCGGTTCAAGCTATCAATTAAAGCACCTATGAAAGGACCTAAAGCAACCTTTGTGAGGTTTGAGCTAAGAAAAACGAGGCCAACTAGTGGATTGAATCCAACGTTTGGAACCCACGATTTCTGGCAGCGATGATGTCATCTGGTTTTGCTTTCCAGATGA
>CANNAV010000294.1 GCA_947502585.1 uncultured Pseudovibrio sp. | reverse complement strand
AATCACATTTATTTTGTATGTTTTGATGTTTTTTATTCAGTGACATTCATTGAACATTGCGTAGTCTGGAAACGCTCGTTTATTCGATAATTTTTCGCAAGCTTGACTTCCTCGATATCCACCTCATAAGATCAGATTGTTTGCTGGATAGTGATTTCACGAGTGTCGAAAACATGATTGTATATACATAGCAGCGACTTATATAAAACATCGTGTCGCATTTGGTACTTATGTTGGGACGAACCCGAATGCGTGGAAGGATCGCCCGGAGCTGCCCCGTGAAGGGCCGGACGGGCATGTGACCTATCTCTTTGGGGCAACCCTGCCGACAATGGTTTGCTCGCCTCTAGCTGTCTGCACAATCGAGCTTGAGAAGGGCGAAAAGGTCAATGACGTTCACTCTGGCGACACTGCCCGGTGGCGTATTAGCCCCTCCACGATTGGGACGGGAAGCGATCAAACCACAATGGTGGTGGTGAAGCCGACCGACGCGAACCTTTTGACAAACCTGATCGTCACCACGGATAAACGCGCCTACATGATCAAGCTGGTCAGCACCACGTCAGATTGGATTCCGGTTCTGTCGTTCGACTACCCGCAAAATCTGGATGCCGAATGGGCTGCTTACCGCCAAAAGATCGCGTCCCAGAAAGCGGCCACCGCCGCGACAGTGCGGCGCAACACGATCCCGAACACGGGCGGGCAGAACGTCGCCAACCTGAATTTTAACTATCGGATCAGCGGCGATAAGACGCCGTGGCGTCCGGTGCGGGTCTATACCGACGGTCACAAGACCTACATTCAATTCCCCTCGTCTTCCTTCCCTGATGGTGCTCCGGCTCTGGTCGCGCTCACAAGCAGGTCGCCTGTCATGGTCAATTACCGGCTGACCGGGGACCGCTATGTGGTGGATCGCGTTCTTTACAATGCCGAACTGGTCGTGGGAACGGGCCGCACTCAACAGCTTGTGAAAATCACCAAAACGAAAGGCTGAGACAATGAAAATTTTCGCTATTGCAGCCCTGAGTTTGGCGGCGCTGTCCGTGGCGGGCTGCGCCTCTCTTCCTCCCTCTCAAATGAGCTATGCTGACCCTGCACTTACGCCCGCTGCAACAGGCGTTGTTGCCAAAGATATGGCGGACAAAGCGGCTCGCTTGGTGCCTCCTGCAAAAACGACGCTTGTTGTCTCTCCGACAAAGCAGGACCAAGAGGCTCTGAGCGTGGTGGTCAATGAGGCGCTGCGGAAAAAAGGCTTCGCTGTGCAAGACCTTCTACCGCCGAAGCCCGGCGAAAAGGCCGTGCCGGTCAAGGGCGTGCCTTTCCTCTATCAGATCACGGCGGACGAGCGCTTTATTTTGGCGCGGTTTGAGCTGACAAATCGACTGCTGGCGCGGGCCTATGGCTACAGCGCAGACAAGTCCTCTATCGCGGCAAGCGGCCCATGGTCCAACATGGAGCTGCCGAAATGACCGATACCGACAACACTCCCCCGGCCTCTCCTATGGGGCCTCAGACGGGACGGATCAAATCGGCTGGACGCCGCCCTAAAGGGCGGGTGATGATCCTTCTCGGGGGCGTTGCCGCCCTCGTAATCGGCTCGATGGTTTATACCGTCTACAAGCGGCAAGTCGATATGCAGTCCGGGGGCACCCGCACGGCAGAAATGCAGGAAACCGGCGGGACGGGGGCAATCATCCCTTCAGACCTGATGCGGGACGCTCCGGCGCGTCAGACGCAGACAGTGACCGCTGCGCCCGCGACCACCGGAGAGGAAACCCCAGAGCAGCCCGCACAGATGTTGCGGCAGGCGCAACGTCCTGCGGAACCGACACAGGATGACCAAGATCGCATTCGAGCGCGTCAGGACGCCATGAATGCGGGGTCTTCCGTTCAGGGTTTTGAACAGCGCCGACAACAGCAAGAGCAAGCGACCCAGCAAGCCGCCGCTCCGACTTCGCGAACGGCTCCGGTGGTTCCGTCCCTTCAAACAACTGCGGCGGCGTCGGGCGCGGCTGATCCGAATGGGCAAAGCCAAAAGCTGGCCTTTCTGGATCGAGAACCGGCAACGGATACTTATCTCAGCGCTTCCCGGACGGCCCCACGATCTAAGACTGAGCTGAAAGCAGGAACCGTCATCCCCGCGATTATGGTTGGAGGGATCAATTCCGACCTTCCAGGGCAGATCGTGGGGCAGGTGGCCCGGAACGTCTACGATTCAGCGACCGGCCAATATCTGCTAATCCCGGCGGGTGCCAAGGTTGTCGGGAACTACGATAGCCAAGTGGCGCACGGTCAGACCCGTGTTCTGGTTGCATGGGAACGCATTATCTTCCCGGATGGCTCTTCGATCTCGCTGGGGGCCATGACGGGGACGGACGTTGCCGGATACTCGGGCTTCAAAGATAAGGTCAATCGGCATTTCTGGCGCACGTTTGGCGATGCTCTCATGCTGTCAGTTCTGAGTGCCGGGGCGGCGATTTCGCAAGGCGGCAATGACAGTGACAACATGTCGGCCAGTGAGTTGGCCGCTGCTGCCATGGGGCAACAATTTGCGCAGCTCGGCACGCAGATGGTCCAACAAAATATGAACATTCAGCCAACCTTGGAAATTAGGCCCGGCTATCAGTTCAATGTCATGTTGAGCAAAGACGTGATCCTGCCGCAGTGGAAAGGGTGAGACAAGGCAAGAACAGGTGTGGAGTAAAAATAAAGTTTCATCCCACAACAGGCCAGCTAATGGCCGATGATGGTCAAGTCCCAGGTCTGCTGTAAATTCTGATTTCAGGTTTGGCGGGTTGATCAGATCTGGATGATGTTTTTG
>CANNAV010000293.1 GCA_947502585.1 uncultured Pseudovibrio sp. | reverse complement strand
GACAAAAACATCATCCAGATCTGATCAACCCGCCAAACCTGAAATCAGAATTTACAGCAGACCTGGGACTTGACCGTCATCACAGGCATCAATTTCAAGGATGGAATTGAACAGCCAGAACCCGATCAAAAAGATGCTTAAGCAAAAGCTCATACACCAGAATTGACAATACCTCTCGATGGGTTGAAGGGCCCTTCTTTTCAATGCTGGGCGTAATTTTGTTTCAGGAGTTGCACCTATGCGTTCATTAGGTTATGAAAATCGCATGATGAGTATGCAATCACAAAACATGCTGTGGTGGTGGCGCCGTAACGGTGGCTGAACACGCATGTCTTGTTGACCTGTAATTCCCAAGCCGCCGCATTTCCTGCAGGTGGCTTTGTTGTATCTACCGCCTCGCAAACATCGAAAACTGGTGTGCACGACCCGGAGGATTGACCATGCCGATCACGGCAGAACGGACTTATAAGAGCAAAGGCGGCGTTATCATCCGCCGCAAAAGCCGCAATGCTGATTATGCCGCTGGTACAAACGAATGGATGGACAGACTGGACAGCCAACGCGGTGCTGTGCTTTCATCGTCCTACGAGTATCCGGGCCGCTACACGCGCTGGGACATGGCGCTGGCCAATCCACCGCTTTTGATTGAATCCAACGACCGCAAGATTTCCATTCAGGCACTGAATGAGCGTGGGCACGTGCTGATGCCTGCCGTTAAAGCAGCATTGGAAGGTCAGGAGGATATTGCGTTTTTCAATGCAGATGAGTCCCGCATTGATCTGACTATCAAGACACCGGACCGAGCCATCTCGGAGGAAGAGCGATCCCGGCAGCCCTCGACTTTTTCCGTAGTGCGTGCCCTGGTTGATCTGTTCGCCTGTGATGATGATCAGCTCGGGCTTTATGGGGCGTTTGGCTATGATCTGACGTTCCAGTTTGAGCCAATTAATCAGAAGCTGCAGCGTCCTCGCGATCAACGGGATATGGTGCTGTTCCTGCCGGATGAGATTCTGATTGTTGATCATTATGGCCGTAAAGCCCATGTGCTGGAGTACGATTTCGAGTTCAACGCCAAGACAACAGACGGCCTGCCGCGTGATGGTGAAGAGACGCCGTATAAAGCAGCGACTGAGACTCAGGAGCGTGGCGATCATGAGCCGGGTGAGTATGCTGATCTGGTACGCTCTGCAGTCGATTACTTCAAACGTGGTGATCTGTTTGAGACGGTTCCAGGCCAGGTGTTCTATGAACCTTGCAATAACCCTCCATCCGCTGTTTCCCGCCGTTTGCAGCAGATCAACCCATCCCCTTATTCCTTCTTCATCAACCTGGGAAACGCCGAGTATCTGGTTGGTGCGTCTCCTGAGATGTATGTGCGGGTGACTGGTGGTCGCCGTGTGGAGACTTGCCCGATTTCCGGTACGATTCGCCGCGGTAAAAACGCAATTGAAGATGAAGCGCAAATCCGCAAGCTGCTGAACTCCGCCAAGGATGAGGCGGAACTGACCATGTGCTCGGATGTGGACCGGAACGATAAGAGCCGCATCTGTGTACCAGAGTCTGTGCGTGTAATTGGTCGCCGTCAGATTGAGATGTACTCTCGCCTGATTCATACTGTGGACCACATAGAAGGTACTCTGCTTGATGGCAAGGATGCACTGGATGCGTTCCTGTCTCACACATGGGCTGTGACTGTCACTGGTGCGCCGAAGCGTTGGGCCATGCAGTTTATCGAGGACCATGAAAAAAGTCCTCGTGCATGGTATGGCGGCGCCATCGGTGCTGTGCTGTTTAATGGTGACATGAACACTGGCCTGACACTGCGCACAGTTCGCATTAAGGATGGTGTGGCTCAGATCCGTGCGGGTGCAACACTGCTTTATGACAGCATCCCGGAGGATGAGGAGGCTGAGACCGAGCTGAAAGCATCTGCGTTGATTGCTGCGGTTCGCGAGGCCGGACTAGCCCTGAAATCTGAAGAGAATGTGGTTAAAGCCAAGCCGGGCAAAGGCAAGAAGATCTTGCTTGTCGACCACGAAGACAGCTTCGTGCATACGCTGGCAAATTACTTCCGTCAGACAGGTGCAGGGGTTGTGACCTATCGTAGCCCGGTGCTGGATGAAGTATTTGACCGGGTTAATCCGGATCTGGTCGTGTTGTCACCTGGCCCTGGTTCTCCGAAGGACTTTGACTGCCGTGCTACCATCGGGCGGGCTCGTGCACGCAAGCTACCAATCTTTGGAGTTTGTCTGGGCTTACAAGCACTGACAGAAGCGTTTGGTGGTGAGTTGGATCAGCTTGATGTGCCTGTACATGGTAAGCCGTCTCTTGTTTCCTTTCGTCATAATTCCAGGCTGTTTGATGGGCTGAGTTCACCTGTCAGTGTTGGCCGCTATCACTCTTTGTTTGCAAAGCGGGATGTGTTACCGGATTGTTTTGAGGTGACTTCTGAGACCAAAGACGGTGTAATTATGGCAATTGAGCACAAGAGTGAGCCTATTGGCGCCGTTCAGTTCCATCCAGAATCAATCATGTCACTTGATCAGGACGGCGGTCATAAAATCATTGAAAATGTGGTGACCAGGCTTCTTGCCGGAGAATAGATCAGGTCTCGGGCTAAATTGATTTCATCAATTGAATTAGATAAATGGCCGGAACTGAACGATCACATCCGGCCATTTCTCAGATTTTGCCTATACTCCGAGTTATTGAAAATCCGTTTTTAGCTTGACGCTGGCATACAATTGGACGCGGATTCAACTCGCCAGTGCAACTTTACTGAGGGTATATGACGTGAGGCAGTGATGCCGATGTGTCTTTGACCGT
>CANNAV010000292.1 GCA_947502585.1 uncultured Pseudovibrio sp. | reverse complement strand
AAAATTTGAGGTGAGATTGACAAGATCCCTAGTTCTCGGACCCATGTCGTGTTTGGTACTTTTGTTGGGATCTACCCTAAATCGGCTCACAAGATGCCCGTTTCTATTTTCCTTGCCAAGCAAACGGGTGAGCGGGAGCTAGTGAGGAGAGAGGCTGTCCATCGACTTTGCGTAGCAAAGTTGTGGTCAGGGGAGCGACGATCTAGCTCACGCGAGGGCGAAGCCCTGGCAACGGTTCATCAGGTGAGGGCGACAAGGAAGAAAGAATGAAGCGCGGCTTGCCGGGGGCTGGCATGTGGTCCGTGCGCGGGGCGCTTGCCAGCCCCCGGCCCCAGGCAAACATGTGTGATCTGGGGCGCAAGTGCGATGTGGGGTCGGCAGACCCCGCTGAGCGCTTGTGCGCCAGATCGCCTCGCATGAGCGGTAAGCCTGTTCCGGTTTTGGGCGGTTTTCGCTGCGGTGTAATTGATTTTTGAGGAATCCGGGAGTATGATGCAGGAGTGGAAGGGAGCTAAAGCCCCCTTCCTTACGCCTAGATTTTGAAATTAACGCGGAGTTCCAGTGTCCAGCTGTTCCGCGTTTTTTTCATTTTAAGCGTGATAGAAATGGGTAAAAACCACATCTCTTCATCTCCAGTTTAGGGCAAGGCTGTTGCCACAGTCGGGAGAGCCAATCTTTCCCGATGCGCTGGCTGGCTCAGCGCCGCTGCTTTTGTCCTAAATCTTCAAAGTCCTTTTAGCAGATTCATCCGCTGGTTGCTATGGGTGATCACTCAAGCCTTTGAGTGATCACGTTGCATTGCGTTTAAAAGATCGCAATTTCACCCGCTGTGCAGCCATAATTTTTAATTAGGTTGGCTTCGTCCTGGCGTTGTTGGGTCTCAATCTCTTGCCCAGTGCGTTCTGCAACAAAACACTAGCTGAATTCATTGCCGCTCTCATCGCGTGCTGTAACAGTCCAGAAACGCTCAAAATTGTAACGGGAGGACAAGAACACAATCACTTGCGCGAAGTTTTCTGCTTCAATGACTTCTTTGTATTCCTCGATTCCCTCATCCAGCAAATCCAGCGAGGGCCAGATGCGCACAATGCAGCCAAACTCACCTTCCTGAACTTCTTCACTTACACATAATTCGGCCAGCTCGCAAAAGTCGCCCAAATCCTCAAGTGCTTCCTGCTCCAACATCTTTTCAAAATAGTAGTCTGCGTCAGGGTCGTACTGGCTATTTTGGAACTCGACCTCTTCGCGAAGCTGCTCATTTGTGCCGAAGAAGAACCCGGAAACAGTATCTTTCAGGGAAGGCAGGTTTTGAAGAAAG
This sequence comes from uncultured Pseudovibrio sp., assembly GCA_947502585.1. Lineage (GTDB taxonomy): Bacteria > Pseudomonadota > Alphaproteobacteria > Rhizobiales > Stappiaceae > Pseudovibrio. The sequence goes on along the minus strand of CANNAV010000292.1, from coordinate 1,512 downwards.
GTCATGTTTTGTCTCCGTCTTGGTGTGTTCCGTTTCTATTTTCCTCGTCGATAAAACGGGTGAGCGGGTGCTGGTGAGGAGAGAGGCTGTCCATCGACTTTGCGTAGCAAAGTTGTGGTCAGGGGAGCGACGATCTAGCTCACGCGAGGGCGAAGCCCTTAAAGCAAAAGGCGTAGCGTACGACCGTCACCCGACAGGGCAGAACCGGTGTTTTCAGCACGCTGCAGTAGTTGCACTCTACAAACCGGCTGAGGGAGCCGTCAGGCACCCACAGCCTGTTTGTCAGTATTGGATTTCGGAGTGTGACAGTACCATCGTTGCGGATGCTCCTGCCGGAGAAGCGGCTGCTCAGGGAATTCCCTAAGCGCCGAGCCGCTTGACGGCAATGCCAAGCTTGCGGGCTTTGTCGGCAAGGTTTTCATGAATGCCGTTGCCGGGGCATACGATAAGCCCCTGAGGCATGACCTTGAGCAGTTCATCATTGCGCTTGAACGGGGCAGCTTTGCCGTTTCTGGTCCAGTCCGGCTTGAAGGCCACCTGAGCCACCTTGCGGTTTTGTGCCCATTTGGCTGCGACAAAGTCCACGCCTTTGTCAGCTCCGCCATGAAGGAGAACCATATCGGGGTATTTGCCGTGAACCTTGTCAAGAACATCCCAGATAAGCTGGTAGTCCTGGAAGTCGCCGCCGGTAATTGCAATGCGTGTTCCCTTCGGGCAGTGAACCTCTGTCTCCTGACGGCGCTTTGCCGAGACGAAATCTCGACTGTCGATGACAGCAGCTGTGAGGTTTTTATGGGAGACCTTTGAGCCGATGCGCGGCAACCATGGGGAAGCGGTGGTGACCTGAAAGTGTTCAGCGGCAAGATCGCGCATGCTCTCAAAGGCATCACGCTTTTCAAGCAGCACCTGACCTTGAGCGATCAGCTGTTCCAGTTCGACGGACTTGACCTCCGAGCCATCCTGTTCCTTGACGGCACGTTTTTGCGCCACCTCGTTGTCATCCAGAAGCTTGTCCATATGGGTGAGGCGACGGTGGAAGATATTGACCTGCGACCACAGCAGTTCGCTCAAGTCGTCTTCAAGGCTGGTGTTTGCCACCATCAGGGTTGTGGCTTCAATGAGCTGGCTCATGGCAAAGGTGATGGTCTCGCTCTCAGGCAAGGGCCGGAAGTCAGTTTCACCAGCTGAAGGGCGGGTGCCGTAAAGCGCTGCGTCTTCAAGCAAAGTTGCGGTTGGGGAGCTGGTTGGTGTCATCATGACTGGTCCTTTCAGGTGCCGTTTTCGTTCTTGGATAAGGCGATACCTGACCAGAAGAAGGCACGCGGAACCCGCAGGGCCGCAACGCAGTGGAGGGCGGCGATGCAATGGAAATTTGAGCTTTAAGGCACAGCCAGTCACCACTCCTGGGTGTTGATCAGCATGCAAAATTGACCCTGCTGGCGGGATAATTTGCATTTAAAAATGACCCGCCTTGTTTGTTAGGATTTCGTGTCTTTCGGGCACGGAGAACCA
>CANNAV010000291.1 GCA_947502585.1 uncultured Pseudovibrio sp. | reverse complement strand
CCTCTCAACTGCAGTCCTCGTCGAAATCGACGAAAAATGGGAAACAGAAACCAAGGCATATATCAAATGGGAAAGCACAGATGAATAAAGCCGCCACGGCAATTTCCAGACATCAGGTTGCGTCATCTGTGGACGTTACGGCTAAACCATCAACGCCCCTCTTTCAGCTCTGCTGATTGGGGGCGGTGTCAGATCAAGTTGCGACTTCTACAAATTAATAGAAGCGCTTTTGAGTGTGTTAGCTGACCTTTGCAACCGCTGTCAGGAAGTCATCAACTTCTCTGCCAAGCGCACGTGTACTTTCAGTCACCTCTGTAGAGGCTGTCAGCACACGCGATGACGCAATATTGGTCTCGCTCACAGCATCAGAAACCAGTGTCATATTCTCGTTCACGCTGGATGTGCCCACGGCAGCTTCCTGAACGTTGCGGCTGATCTCAGTTGTTGCAGCCCCTTGCTGCTCAACGGCCGTCGCAATTGCAGAGGTAAATGCGGTAACCTCATCCATTGTATGCGAGATGCCCTCAATGGAAGATACAGCAACCGTCGTAGAGTTCTGAATCGCAGAAATCTGGGAGCTGATTTCCTCTGTCGCCTTGGACGTCTGGTTGGCAAGTTCCTTCACCTCAGCCGCGACGACTGCGAATCCTTTACCAGCTTCTCCAGCTCGAGCCGCTTCGATGGTCGCATTCAATGCCAGCAAGTTTGTCTGCTCGGCAATTGCCTGAATCAGCCCTACAACCTCACCAATCTTGATTGTGGCTTCCGCCAGTTCATTGATGCGATCATTGGAAACGTGCGCACTCTCTGTTGCTTTGGCAACTACGGTGGTTGTTGCACTCACCTGTCGCGCGATTTCTTCAATTGAGCTGCTCAGCTCTTCAGCTGCGGCAGAAACCATCTGCACGTTGTTTGCAGCATCCGTTGAGGAGGCAGCTGCCCGCTCTGTCTGATCAGAAGTTCCGCGCGCAAGGTCCGCCATGACGCTGGCTGTCTCACCCATCTCGCCCATGCTGTCATTCACAGAGGTCAGCAAATTTGCGGCTGTATTTCTGAAATCAGAGATCAGCTGCTCAACTTCGCGCTGTTTCTCAGCATCCTTTTCAGCAACATGCTCCTGCTCTTCCCGCAGACGAGCACGTTCCACAGCATTATCGCGGAAGACCTGAACTGTACGGCTCATGTCGCCGATTTCATCTTTGCGCTTCACGCCTGCAATCCTGACATCGGTATCACCGTTTGCCAGACGCTCCATGATATCGGTCAGACGTTGGGTCGGACGGGTGATAGCAAGAGACAGGCCCAGTGCAATCAGCGCACCAAGTGCCAGACTAACAGCAACAGTCGTTGCAATCAGGTTTGTCGCAAGATCACCTGCAGCACTCGCATTTTCAGCCTCAAGTACTTCAATGCCGATGATCTGGTCCTGTACTGTTTCGGATTGCGCGGTCAATGTTGAGACCAGACTGGCAAGTTCTTTCTTGCCATTGGCCATAGCACCAAAGCCAGAACGGATTGCACCAATTTCTTTTATGGCATCCTCAGCCGCCTTCACGCCGCCCTCAATGTCTTTGATGCCTGTCTGTAACTTGCGGCCTGCAGCGCCGAGTTGATCTATTTCCCTATAAACTTCCTCAGACTTAATGCCAGAACCTGCACGCAGGAATGAAAGAGAAGACGAGCTTACAGCCAGCGTCTGGCGCATGAGAGTGGAAACAGACGCCAGTGCAGCATCAACCTGCTGCTTACGATCAACTGCTTCAGCCTGCTTCCTGTTCGCATCATCGATGGAGCGATAGGTAAAGCCGATGACAAGCTGACCCGTTTCACCAAGCACATCAATATTTGAGGTGATATCATGACGCAGTGAATACATCTCGGAAAAATCCGTAGAATCGCGTAATGCTTTAAGTTTATCAACCAGCGTGTCAGAAACATCCGCAAGACGTTGAAGAACCTTAGGGTCCAGATGTGACAGCTGGATCTCCTGCAGCTTTTTTATCTCGCGGTGTGCTCTCGCAGCGCTGAGCAACGTTTTGCGCAGAGCGCCTTCTTCAGAACTTGTTGTCGCCTTTACAAAAAAGTAGCGCATGTTCAGGGCCTGGCTCTGAATAGTCGCAACAAGACGGCCTGCTTTGTCAGCGTCTTTCAACTGCTCTTTAGCCAGCTTGTCCTGCTCCGCTGCTGAGGTTGCAGTCTTTGAGATGTCAGCCTGAACACTTTTGCCTATCGCCTGAAGATTGGCAACAGCAGACCTCATTTTGGAAATCTGAGATTCCTGAATATCAGTCGACATACGAACACGCTTGAACAGAACCTTCAAAGCCTGGACACTTACGTGTGTTTCTTCAAAGGCAGTGCCATCTTTTCCTTCAGCAACAAATTGCTCATGAAGAGATTTCAGATCTGTGCCCAAAAGATCCAGCACTTCAACAGCAACGGATGCATCATTCCTGGTCCGGCCACGCAGATAAGATTCGTGCGCTGATGTCGTATCATGCAGCCCCTGCATTAAACGCATTGTTGCATTTGTCATCTCTGTTTGTCTCGTGAGCTGAGAGATAGCAAAAATTCCGATCCCACCAGCTGCAGCGGAAAGCAAGAGTACAATAATGAAGCCACCACCGATTTTCGTCGATAGCTGCAAATTGGCAATTAGATGGAGGACCCGCCTCATGACCCGATATCTCCCGAATAAAAGTCATTGCTCATGACTTATCGACATCCTAGACTTGTAAATCTCAACCAGTGGTTAACCCGTATAAAAATGGCGTTGATGGATTGGATGCCCCGCCCGACGGCATAAAGATATACTATGATTGTGAGAGTGAGTTTCACACCCA
>CANNAV010000290.1 GCA_947502585.1 uncultured Pseudovibrio sp. | reverse complement strand
CCATCTTCCAACGGATGTTCCTGGACTTACAAGGCTACGAAAAATTCGCTTGAAAACCCTCCTACAGAATGAAGGGAAAGCCTGAAATTCTGCGATTTCACATCGGTTGTGATGTTTTTCCACTCCTTACCCAAGGGCCTGAATCTTTTCTTATAATTGCAGGAATCCCTCTTGACCTTCCAGTGGATGGAACCATTAGAATGCTTTCAACATACGATGAAATGGTGAAACGATGTCCCACAATTCAACACTGAAAATGCAAGTCGCAGGCATGAACTGTGCCTCCTGTGTCGGTCGTATCGAGAAGGTGCTCCAGACCACTTCCGGTGTGGTGGGGGCCTCTGCTAATCTTGCGACGGAGAGTGTTCAGGTTAATTACGATGAGACCCTCACGCCGCAGGATGTAGCTGATGCGTTGCAAAAGGCCGGCTATCCGGCAATATCAGAAAGCATCACCTTTGGCGTCGGCAACCTGAGCTGTGCCTCTTGTGTGGGACGGGCGGAAAAAGCTTTGCGTGCCGGTGACGGCGTGTTGGAAGTAAATGTCAATCTGGCAACAGAAAGCGCAACTGTGCGCTATGTAGCGGGCGCAACAACCCCCTCCATGATTGCTGAGCTGGTCACAGAAGCTGGGTATCCTGCCTCATTGGAGAAGATCAAGCCCACTGAAATTGCTCACCGTAAAGCAAATGAAATCCGGCAGCTGAAAGGCAGGGTCCTGCTCGCCGCCGTACTGGCCCTTCCTGTCTTCCTGATTGAAATGGGAAGCCACTTCATCCCCGGCGCTCATATGCTGGTTGAGAACTCTCTTGGGTTGCAAAACAGCTACTATCTGCAGTTTGCCCTGACGACTGTGGTGCTCTCCGGCCCCGGTCGTTATTTCTATACGAAAGGGGTGCCGGCTCTCTTTAAGGGCACACCGGATATGAACTCTCTGGTCGCATTGGGAACGGCTGCAGCCTATGTATTCTCTCTTGTCTCAACCTTTGCACCGCAACTGCTCCCGGTTGGGGCAGTAAATGTTTATTATGAAGCGGCTGCTGTTATTGTTGTCCTCATCTTACTGGGCCGCTTTCTGGAGGTTCGTGCAAAAGGACAGACCGGAGAAGCAATCCGGAAGCTCGTTGGCATGCAGGCGAAGACCGCGCGTGTTGAGCGCGATGGTATGACGTCAGAAGTTCCGATTGAAGAGATCCTTGTCGGAGATGTCATTCAGGTGCGTCCGGGTGAGAAGATTGCCGTGGACGGTGTTGTTGTCTCAGGTTCCACTTTCGTAGATGAGAGCATGATTACAGGTGAGCCGGTCCCGGTTGAAAAAGCTTCAGGCGATGAGGTTGTTGGCGCGACGATTAACGGCACAGGTGCCCTGAGGATTGAGGCAAGCAAAGTTGGCGGGGACACGGTCCTTTCCCAGATCATCCGGATGGTGGAACAGGCTCAGGCCACCAGGCTGCCAATTCAGGGATTGGTCGATAAAATCACGTCGTGGTTTGTTCCGGCAGTTATCACTATAGCGCTCCTGACCGTTACAATATGGTTCCTGTCTGGCCCTGATCCTGCGCTTAGTCTTGCTCTGGTGGCAGGTGTAGCAGTTCTTATCATCGCGTGCCCATGCGCGATGGGTCTGGCAACGCCAACCTCCATTATGGTCGGCACAGGACGTGCCGCTGAACTCGGCGTTTTGTTCCGCAAAGGCGATGCATTGCAGACGCTTCAGATAACAAAGGTAGTTGCCCTGGATAAGACTGGCACACTCACCGCCGGACATCCGGAACTGACAGACATCATCCTGCGCGAAGGTTTTGAGGAGGAGGATGTTCTTCGGCTGGCTGCTGCCGTTGAGCAAAGCTCCGAACATCCGATTGCAAAAGCCATTGTGCAGGCCGCCCGGGAGCGTGGCATAACACTTCCAAAACCAGAGAGCTTCAACTCCGTGACAGGGTTTGGGGTCAGTGCAGTTGTGCAAGGGTACAATGTTCTGGTTGGGGCTGACCGTCTGATGGAGCATGAAGGCATTGCACTCGAACAGCTTTCTGTTGATGCAACCGAGCTTGCAACCCGAGGAAAAACCCCACTTTACGTAGGGATTGATGGGGAGGTGGCAGGGGTGATTGCCGTCGCCGATCCCATCAGGAAAACAACCCCGGATGCAATCAGGTCCCTTCGTGCGCTTGGTTTGAAGGTCATTATGATCACAGGTGATAACAAGAAGACAGCAAACGCCATTGCAGCTGAACTCGGTATCGACAGCGTGGTTGCGGAGGTGCTGCCTGACGGTAAAGTACGGGCACTGCAAGATCTGCATAAGAATGCTACCGGTAAACTGGCTTTTGTCGGCGACGGCATAAATGATGCACCTGCACTCGCAACCGCAGATGTTGGCATCGCCGTCGGCACCGGCACTGATGTCGCGATTGAGACAGCAGATGTTGTTCTGATGGCCGGGGACCTGAACGGTGTGGTCAATGCCTTCCACATAAGCCAGCAAACCATGCGCAACATCCGGCAAAACCTCTTCTGGGCATTCGGTTACAACACACTGCTGATCCCGGTTGCTGCAGGAATTCTCTATCCATTCGGAGGCCCGCTTCTGTCTCCCGTTCTGGCAGCTGGAGCTATGGCCCTTTCGAGCGTGTTTGTATTAACCAACGCTTTGCGGTTACGCTGGATTAAAGCGGCAACGGCACAGCAACAGGGATAAAACCACCATGAATATTGGCGAAGTAGCAGAACGCTCCGGCATTCCGACCAAAACCATCCGCTATTATGAGGATATTGGTGGCTCTCCGTCCGTTCTGTAGGAATGGTACTCAAGCGAATTTTTCGTAGCCTTGTAAGTCCAGGAACATCCGTTGG
>CANNAV010000289.1 GCA_947502585.1 uncultured Pseudovibrio sp. | reverse complement strand
GCGCAGAGGAAAAGCTGCCATTTCAGGGCTGATTGAACTACTTTTGAACTAACTCCCCGGAACCCATAAAGAGCCTAAAACTTTAGAGCCCGGACAATAAAAGAGCGGAGCATAGGCTCCGCTCTTTTATTGTCCGGGCTATCTGATCAGGCGTCGTCACCACCCTTTTGAGCTTGCTTAACTGCAAAGTTGGTCAGGTGGTCCATCATCTCCACTGCTGCTGCTTCTGCTTTTTCAGCATCGTTGTTTGCCAGAGCTTCAGCAAGATCATGGTGACGAACAGCAGAATCTTCAAGCTTCTCAGCTCCGCGGAAAACACTCCAGGCCCGGCGGCTCATGGTTTGCAGCGGGGCCACTGCGCGGGCTGTAAACTGGTTCCGGGAGACCGCACAGAGCACTTCATCAAAAACCTTATCCGCACGCAGATAGCCCTTCACATCGGCTGCGCGGGCCTGTGTGAGGATTTCTTCCGCGCACTGGTGCAGGGCCTCACGCTCTTCTGCAGTAGCTCGTTTAACAGCGGAAGCGACGAGAAGCTGTTCCAGAGGCTTTCTTGTTTCCAGAACCAGAACGTACTCGGAAGCCTCAATCTCAGAAACGAACAGGCCCTTGCGTGGGCGAATAACAATCAGCCCTTCGGTTGAAAGGCGCTTGATGGCCTCGCGCACCGGGGTCCGGCCAATGCCGGTCCGATCGCAAAGATCCCCTTCAGTCAGGGCCATGCCAGGCGCAAGGTCAAGGTTGACGATCAGTTCTTCGATCAGACGATAAGATTTGTCGGCAAGGCTCTCTTTTTTATGGGTCGCCAGTATCTGCTCAATAGCCATTGGGTTACTTTCTCATCCAGGCTTTTTTGTTCTCAGGTGCTGTTCAAAAAGTTACAGCAGTGGCAGCCCTTTTAGGCAGCGGAACAGAAAATTGTATTTATCACTCTCATATCGTGGAGTAATCCACTAAAAAAAGGCCTGCGTTCAGGCAAAGCAGACCCGCTATCCGGTAATATCAGATTCCCCTTTACCTGAGTATACCTATCTTTGCTGATGTTCAGCACGAAAACAGTTTTCTCTTAGTATGGGAAAGACCTGTTTGCTCAGTAATGTGGAGGTTTCTGGCTGGCTGGTGATTGATCAACCAGATCCTGAATATCCAGCAGGTGATCCTTCATCTGTCCCAATGCCGAGACGAGACGGTCGACAACCTGTGCCTGGTTGGAAACGACATCATTAAGCGTTTCGATCGTTTCATTCTGGTGTGCGACGTGCATTTCCAGTTCGTCGATCCGTTCCTCAAGGCTTTTACTCATAATTTATCCCAGAGCGTACCTCCTTACGTGGCCATTCGGTTCACGAAAGAGGATATGCAAACAAAAACTGAAATGAGCTAAGCCAAAGGCAAGCTGCTTCAGCAGGCGTCAAAGGGCAGGGGTCTTCCAAAATCTCTTACTTGTCAAGCCTGGGAATGCGGCAGCGCAATTAAAATTCAATAATAGGCAGGAAACTGAAGTTCTGGAGCATCCCTTAAGGGTTTATCCCGTTCTTTTTAGAGGGGAGTATCAATATTTCTTGATATTACCTAACTGGCCAATTGCAATCTCTACTAATTTCTGGTGGTTATCCTATAGGTAAAGAATGGGAAGAAGATGAGAAGCAGTAAACGCAGTGACAAATTGGTGATATTGCGTAGCCAATATGGTGATGCTTTACGATGACGTAAAGTAACGTCAACAGGTTTCTCGATTCAGGGGGATGCATGACTGAAAAAAGAGAAAAAACTCTGAACCCTCTTGAGGAAGCGGAAAGAACAACTGGCCGCGCCGATCAGGAGCTCTTCGGAATTGGCGATCTGGCTGAAGAGTTTGAAATCTCTACCCGATCCATTCGGTTTTATGAGAGTAAAGGTCTGATCTCACCTCAGCGCGTCAATGGTGTGCGTATCTATAACCGCAAAGACAGAGCGCGGCTGGCGTTGATCTTGCGAGGAAAGGCGATTGGGTCCTCTCTCTCCGAGATCAAGCACTTCCTGGACCTTTACGGACAGCACGGAGAAGGGCATCGCCAGCAACTTGAATACCTTGGATCCAGAACCGGGGAGGTGCTCAAAGAGCTGAGTGCAAGAAGAGAAGCGCTGGAAGTCACAATCTCCGAAATCCAGTCCATACATAACGAATGTATGGCCAGGCTCTCTAAAGAATAAAGATTCTCCCGCCATTGTGAAGGAGTCTTAACCGCTGTATTATAAGGAGAAAATGGATTTCACATTTTTGAGATTGTCGCGGTTTTATGGCAGGGATTTATATCCCGCTCGATATAAATTCCCTTGAAGTAGTATCACAAGCTATTGATAATGAGGGAAATATCATTTTTGGCCTTGTCAGTAAGGCCGACCACAGCCTCTGACATAAGTGCGGAAAACCCGCAACAAAACGCATGGAACATCCACGCTACGCACAATCAGGCACCGTTCGGTTTCCCAAAAGTTTCATGCGTGCTTCTGGTTTCAGATCGCACTATATTTACAAGGGCTTAACCGACTGCCTGCCGCGTTGACTGGTGCGGCAACCTTTAACTTTAACAAGCTGGTTTTGTTCCGGCTATTTTCTGGGCGACTTTGGTTTCAAATTCAGCTCCCTTTTTCCAGATAGCATGCATGAGAACAGCCAGCTTACGGGCTAGGGCGACGACCGCCTTTTGTAGCTTGTCTGCGACCTGAGCGCACGAGCCCATTTCTGCAACTCTGCCCCCTTATCGCTTTTTGCACGCATAACAGCGAGTTAGCCACCTCTTACAGAACCGTTCATAGCAGAGCATCGCCGCGGTGCGAGGAGACCGTCTTTGAATTTGATGTCTGTGATGACTTTGCCAGGATCGGCAAAGCCGCGTAGTTTTCGCCATCTTCCCT
>CANNAV010000288.1 GCA_947502585.1 uncultured Pseudovibrio sp. | reverse complement strand
CCTATTGAAACTAATCTATCCATATTAGATATATTCGCACACATTTAGATAGATATCAAGCGAACAGTTAAAGCCCCCACAGCACCGCATCGCAATTGTGGATGCCTACTCGAGTGCCAATCTGTTGCCCGCGGCGTTTCGCAGATATGGTGCGGATGTGGTGCATGTGCAAAGTAGTGCCCAGATTCCGGCAGTGTATGCGCAGAGTTTCCGGCGGGAAGAGTTTGAGCACAATATCGTCCATCTGGGGAATGTGGTTGCTACCTGTAAAAAACTGAGTGTGCTCGGGGTCACCCAGATCGTGTCGGGCACGGAAATTGGAGTGCAGGTGGCAGAAGAGCTGGCGGCCCACTATGGCTGTCCTCTCAATCCCGCACGGTCCATCGGGGCGCGGCGTGACAAGTTTGAAATGATCCGAAAGCTGTCGGATGCAGGCGTACCGACCGCAGATCAGAGCTTGTGTTCCACGTTGCAGGATGTACGCGAGTTTTGTAACCGTCATCCGGGTCGTGTTGTTCTAAAACCGGTGAACTCTGCCGGCAGTGATGATGTGCATTTTTGCCAGAGTGGGCCACAGGCAGAGGCAGCGTTCGCCAGCATCGTTAGGAAAGACAACTTGTTGGACCTGCCGAACCAGAGTGCAGTTATTCAAACCTATCTGGATGGAACAGAATACTACGTCAACACCATGTCGCGGGATGGCAAGCACCGCGTTGCTGAGATATGGGAGACTACGCACATCTCCGCCAATGGAACGTATAACCTTTTGGATTCTGGCATTCTCATGCCATCGGAAGGTGAGTTACAAGATCAATTGGTACGTTATGCCTTTGATTGCCTTGACTGTCTGGAGGTGGAGAACTCACCAGCCCATATGGAAATTAAAATGACCGCGCAAGGGCCGAAGCTCATTGAGATGGGTGCGCGCGTGGTTGGCGGGCCCTTGAGCCGAATAGCCCGATTTGGTTTAGAGGCCAGTCAGCTGGATGTGATTGCCGCTGGTTACTGCGACAAGGACCGCTTTCTGTCGGGGCTGGATACACGCTATTCCCCTTCGCAGTACGTAGCAGCGGTTTCCTTGATCGCGCCCGTATCAGGTCGGGTAAACGGCTATCCTGGATTGGCCGCTGTTCGTGAGTTGGAGAGTTTCCGGGAAGCAATGATCTTGGTCCAGCCAGGGGAGCCCATAACCCGGACACATAACGACTTCACCTATCCCATGATGATTATCCTTAGCCATTCCGATCGTTCGATTGTGGCACGGGATTCTCGAACCATCAGACATCTGGACGGCGAGCAGTTCTATGACATTACGACTTGAGGCCTATGCTGTGTCGGGCACGGTACTGATCCTAGCATATTGTGCTTTGAACGCGTTTAAATCCGTTTATGAAGGCTATATTCTGGTCCAACTCTCTCCAGCTTTTCTCGCTGTAAACGTTTTTGTTTTGGCGCAGGTAGCCTACATCGTCCTTCAAAGGGACCGTAGAGAGTTATTCGCAAAGTCTGCGCGGCACCTTGGAGCGGTACTTGGCATTAATCTTACAACTGCCCTTTCCTGGTTTGCAGTCTTGTATGCATTGAATTTCCTACCTCCCGCAGCTGTGAATAGTTTGGTGGTCGGACTTATTCCGGCTTTGGGATTGATACTCGCGCCCGCATTACGTCGAGGGGCTCCGGTGTTTCGCTCCGACTTGACTGCAGCGGCGGGTTGTTTTGGAGCTTCAGTTCTTCTTGTCTATGTCATTTTGCAAGGAGGAAGCGGGCTGCAGCAGCTTTCTGTGATGGAAATTGGTTTGGGAACATTGGCGGCTGCGCTAACAGCGCTTGGAGTTGCGGGGAACACATATGCGACCCGGGCGTTGTCGGACACAGGATTTAGCTCCTCGCAGATCATGTGTGTACGATTTACGTTGCTAAATGTTGTTGCCTTCTGCCTGACAACTGGGCAGGGCGAGTGGGGCTCGTACACACTAGACGCGGTTTTGGCCATTTTGTTTCTTGCTGTAATTGGTGTGTTCGTTGGGATTTACCTGTTGCAAGTCGGCATTTCCAGAACATCGCCAATTATGGCCTCTCTCCTGTTTACCAGCAATCTGGGGTTCACGTATGTGGCCCAATATCTTGATCCTCGCTTGTCTCCCAGTTGGCAGGTGTTGGGATGTGCTCTCCTTGTGACAGTGTTCACAGTGTATGGAGTTTACGGTCGTTGGCAGGCAGAGCGTGTACTTAAAGTGCAGCAAGCAGGTGCGGAGTAGGGTTTGAGATGACTTTCAATACTTCTTACGACCATGTGATATTGGGTGGCGGCATTGTCGGGGCATGGTGTTTCGAACGACTGTCCGGGCAAGGCCGGGTGATGCTTCTGGAACAGGGCCGTTTGGGGTCGGGAGTGACTGGGTTTTCGGGTGGGATCATCCGGGCCGCGCATGGAGATCGGGAAGCGACCAGAGCTGCCGCGTTGGGAATGGAGGCTTATGAACGCTTGATTAGGGACGCAGGTGCGGCGCTCCGATTTGTTAATAGCGGTTATCTTCACTTTGCTGAGTCTGCGGTGCTGAGTGGCATTGCGGCATTGATGGGCGAGCTGGGCCGAGAGGCGCAGGTGATTGGGGCGGATCAACTGGGACGTTTTGGGCAGTTGGATGTCCGAGCTCAGGAGGCAATCTGGGAGCCCGATGCGGGATATTTGAACGGGGCAGAGGTACTTGGCTGCCTGATTGGGCAGGGCGTTCGAAAAGGCGGACAGTTCATAGATGGTCTCGGCGCCGTGGGTCTGCGTGTCAGCGATAGCGCTGTCGTCGGTGTTGAAACCGGTCAAGGGCTTTAACTGTTCGCTTGATATCTATCTAAATGTGTGCGAATATATCTAATATGGATAGATTAGTTTCAATAGGG
>CANNAV010000287.1 GCA_947502585.1 uncultured Pseudovibrio sp. | reverse complement strand
TTCGAGGGGCCTACCCTCATCTTCTGTGCAGTTTCGCATTGACACTGCTTACACAAGTGTCAGTGCTCGTGGCACACTATCATCCGCATAGCGTACGATAATCATAGCCCCTTTAGCTTCCCGCTGTCGCCAGCGGTTTGCCCAAAGATCGAAAACATAGTGCAGGTAAATATTAGCCAGTAGCGGCGAAATTGACGCCCCTTGACCAGTTCCCTTATCACTAATCGATGTGACACCATCCTCCAGCACCCCGGCCCGTAACCACTTACGGATCAGGCGAATGATACGAGGGTCACCGACACGATGTTCCAGAAAACGGAGCAACCATTTCTGATTGACGTTGTCAAAGAAACCTAGGATGTCGGCGTCGAGTATGAAGTTCACTCTGCGCGTTGTAATACCAGCGTAAAGGGCGTCCAGCGCATCGTGCTGGCCGCGCTCTGGCCGGAAGCCATAACTGAACCCGAGGAAGTCTTCCTCATAGATTTGGTTCAATATGGTTGCCGTTGCTCTCTGAACTATCATATCTTCGAGCGCAACAATCGCGAGGGGTCCTTCCCGACCATCTGCTTTGCGTATGTAGGTCCGCAAAGCCGGTTCAGGTCGGTACGCTCCTGTTTGCACTTTGTGGTGTAGAGTTCTAATCTTTTGATCACTCTCCGCCTCAAATGCTTGCCACGTCACCCCATCAATGCCGGGGGCTGCATCACGCTTGATTGCGTGAAATGCCTCCCTCAGACTTGCTGGGCTCATGTGGTGAAGGAGCGCAGTGAACTTATCCTTCTTCTTGTGCTTTGCAGCGTTGCGTATGCGATCCAGCGCACTTGTCACGCTTTCCCGTTTGCGCTCCACGGAGCTCAGATGACCGGAGAGTTGCATTTTCGCAAGACACTTGCACGGCGCAGTTTGCGGCGTTTATGGGCAAACAGGAGCTCTGTATCGTCGTGATGAGGCTTACGGCAAACGCCTCCTTGTGGGCACGCGAGTTGTGCGGGTTCGGTCACGAAGTGAAGTTGATCCGCTCCGCAATATGTTAAACCTTTTTTAAAACGGCAGAAACGAGGCTGCCGACGCAGAGGCAATTGTCGCAGCAGCACAGCGCCCGGAAATGCGTTTTGTTGAGCCAAGGACAGACGATCAGTTGGCCCGGGCAGTCCTGTTTCAGGGTCGCGAAGGTCTGGTGCATCAGCGCCCGGAGCCTGTAAATGCGCTAAAGGCCATGTTTTGTGAATTCGGCCACTGCATCGCCAAAGGTATTGGCCAACTTAAATATGTTGCGGTATTTCCTGAAGATGAGGGATATAATCTACCGGCCCTGGTGCGCGAGGAATGCCGGGTATTGGTCCGCTGACGGCGCTTGCCGAGGAGGCCTTCACCCGCGATATGGCATCCTTCCGTTGTGGGGGATTTCGCTGCGTGGCCGGGACTGGTACCACGCCGGTTTTCTTCGGGAGGCAGGGAGCGCTCAGGGCAGGTGTCCAGGGCCGGGCAGGCTGACATCAGGTGCTTACTCATCATTGGAGCTCTGTCACGGCTTAGCTGGCCGGGGTGAAAAGGGATCAAGCCAGGCTTCTGGCCTTATTGTCTAATGGCCCGTAAGCCAAAGATGCTGGTCACTATCGCGCTTGCCAGCAAAATGGCATGTCAGATCCGGGCAGTGATGACGAAAAAGGAAGACTGCATGAGCCCTGCGTTGAAGGCCGCTTGATGCATATTACGCAAGTTCAAAGCATCGGCTAACGGAGTTTGTGAGAAGTCAACACTCTGCATGGGCAGAATGATCGGACAGATCTGTATCGGGAAAACCAGTATACGGCTCAGGGCCAAGTATTAAGCTCCTCCAGGAGATTTGGGGCCGGTCCGCCGATCACCATACCAGCCAGCAGCTCTTGAAAATGCTGCAAAAACAGGCCTGACACAAGACCGCACTCGATCACATGCTAAAACAGGGAAAAACTTCTTGCATTCAGGGCGGTAACCACGCAAGGACCTGCAAGAGTATGAGTGCCAATGCATGGCACAGGGCGGACGACCCGGTAGTAGTGAGGAAGGGCTGTAATGGACCTGGAGCGAAGGGACGGTCATCCCGTTGAATCCAGAGATCAACCACTTAGATAACGTTTGTTGTCGGTAGGAGGAATTTTTTAAAAACAGCGAAGCCTCTATAGGTTGGATGACAAGAGCCGGATGATGAGGGAGTATCACGTCCGGTTCTGTGAGAGGCAGAGGGTGAGATTCCCTCGGCCTGCTCGACGCCACCATTTGCGCCTTCCAGCGTATTCAGGCGCACGCGAAGTTGTTTGCGATGATCAATGTCGTTGGTTTCATGCTTTGCGATCCCATCCGCCATTATCGGTCTGCGCCCAGTATGTGAGTTCGTGCTCGCCTTTTTTGACCTCCAGCCAGCGCTGCCGGGCTTCCTGCAGGGCATCCTGATCGTTGCCGTCGAACATATAGACAACGCGCTTATATTGCGCCGGGTCCGGCAGCGGCGCACGGTCTACCAAAAAGCGGACAATTGCCTCATTGGGATTGTCGTTTTCCGTTGTCAGGTAGATGGGCTGATATTCCGGATGGCCTTCCTTTCTGGTTCCGTGAGGCAGAAAACCATCATCTGAATAGGTCCACAGGTAGGAATCAATGGCATCGCACCGTGCTTCCGTTCCAAACTGGATGGTGACAACCCAATCTCGCTCCAGGCACTTTTCAAGGAGAGTGGGCAAGGCCCGTTCCAGCGGAAATTTAGAGAGCTGGTAGAACAGCACTTCACTCATATTCTGGGTTCCCGTTTATCCGGCAGGCTTTTTGCGTCCTGCAGCCCGATACGCTGTGCACTGCATGTTTGTAGTGCCCTGGAGTTATGAGACACCTGATAGTGTTTAGGCTGCCTTGGCTCGATTGTCGATAGCATCCCTTCTGAACTGTGCAGGCGTTTTGTATCCATGCCTCTGCATGATCCATTTTTCG
>CANNAV010000286.1 GCA_947502585.1 uncultured Pseudovibrio sp. | reverse complement strand
TATTTGAAAACTGACTTTAACTACAATAACCATTATATTACAATGACTAATGCTTCTACACAATGGAAGTAGAGCCCCCCAAAAGCAAAAATACGCCACAAAGGGTTTCAAGAAAGCATTGCTTACTTGATTCGCACCCTTTGTTCGTCGTAGGATGATCTTGCTAAAGACGGTCCTGGACGAGTACATTCACTCTCTTGGGCGACGATTTTAAGGCCTTGCTGATTGCCGTCAGCAGGGCCTTTCGTCATTCAGGGACTATACCATCAGTCATCCTCCCCTTTCATTTCTTCAAACTTGGCAATCAGGCCCGGCAACTCTTTCAGCAAGAAGGAGCTAAAATCACTTTGAGTCTTGCTATCAACGGTAAAGACAGTTGCTTTACCAGTGTGCTTGACGAGCACGTGCTTGTTTCCCAGCCATTCTGAAGACTTGGCCTTTCGAGTGTGCGCTGAAACGGAAATTTCACCAGAAGAGGCTGTAGAATTCCTCTCAGGCTTACTTGGCGTTTCCTGCAGCAACTGCAGCACTTCGCTGAACCGCTCATCGCTGTGCAGTTCTGTAAACGAATCCAGCGCAAATAGTGAGTTGATCGCTTTTTCGTGGTTTGGCGCCAACTGGCCACCAGGGAAAAAACTTGCCATCTCTTCCCAGCGTGGGCGCCCGATTTTTGGGGCAGGTCCAACCACACGCAAAAACTCCTCGGGCATGGTTGCCGCCAGTTTACGGAGTTTGGAAACAAGAGATTTGTCCTTACCAATCGCTTTAACAATAAGCGTCTGAGGGTAATCTTGAGATAGGCGGAAAACAAACAGACAGGTTTCTATGAAACTCAGGTCTTTCCGCTCATGATTTTCCTGGCCTTGAGCAACCAGCAATTCTTCATCAGAAAGGGCTTTGATTACTCCGCGGACAGGCTTACCCAATGCGCGGCAGGCTTTCCAACGACGATGCCCATACGCAATCTGGTAGACGCCATCTTCATCTGGTGCAGGACGCACCAGAATGGGAACCTGTTGCCCGGTCTCGGCTATTGACTCTTTTAGCGCCTCAAATGCCGGATCAAATGCAACCTCCATCCGGTCCGCGACGAAGGAGGGTTGCACCTGCTCAGGATTCAGATCCACCACATTACAAGAGGACGTAATTTGCATGTTCAGTGTCTTCAACTCTTCACGCAGCTTGTCGCGTTCGTCCTTAATCAGGTTGATCTCGGCTGCACCAATAGCACCGGAAGACAAACGAGCGCGCGGAGATGTTGCATCTGCAACCATGCCAGCCATACCACCGCCTGAAAACAGCGTGTCTAATGCGTTTTTTCGGTCCTTTGCTTTGTTCATAATGTTCGACCCCAGAAGCTGCGGAGAAGATCTTCAATTTCACGGTTTACGGAATCCATGGATTCAAGCGCACGCTTCAGCGTTTCGCGGCCAATGGCTCCAGGTTCCAGTTCATAAAGAGATTTCTTTTCAAGGCCCGCATTGGCAACCGCAGTGGATTCCAAAGCAGGTGATGTCAGCACATCCTCACCAAAGAGGGCGCGCAACAAGCCCACTACACGGGTTTGCGGGCTGTCATTTGGATTGTGGCGGGTCACGAGGAACCGCATCCAATCCAGATTCATCTGGCCACCATTATTCTCAATCACGGCCATCAGGTCAGAACTCATGCCGAGAAACTGATTACAACTCGCAAGATCAAGCATTTGCGGGTGCAGAGTGATAAGCAATCCGGTGGATGCAAACAACGCACCCAGAGTGAGGAAGCCAAGCTGTGGCGGGCAATCGATGACGACAACATCATAACGCTCATCAACTTCGCTAAGCACATTGCGAATACGGCGGAAGAAAATGTTCTCACCCGTTGACGCGCCAGAGGCGATAGCCGTTGGAACGATGTGCTCAAATTCAGCCAGCTCAAGGTTGGCAGGGACCAGGTCCAGATTATCAAAATAGGTCGGGCGGATTACATCACACAGTGTACGCTGGCCTTCATCGTAACGCAGAGCACCAAACAAAGTGCAGTTTGGCTCAACATCAAACTCGGGTTGCACACCAAACATTGCAGAAAGCGAGGCTTGCGGATCAAGATCAATCGCCAGTACCCGGTAGCCGCGCAGGGCCAGATAATGAGCAAGGTGCGTGCTGGTGGTGGTCTTTGCAGATCCACCTTTAAAATTGGCGCACGCGATGACTTGCAGCTTTTCACCGTCGCGACGATGGGGCAGGATATTAACGGCTTCATCGCCTTTTTTGCGGGCGGCAAGCACTTCACGGATCGCATTGATCTGATGCAGCGTGTAGCTGCGGCGGCCATTGGCAAGACGTGCCGGCGTCGGGCCTTCTCCGTCCAGATCCAACTGGCGAATTGTGCTTTCAGAAACACCAATAAGGCGCGCAACATCTACAGAAGAGAATGACCGAAGCAATTTATGCGCTTCCGGCGGATATAGTTCTTGTCTTAACCGATGCAGCTGCCCGGAAAGGAGCTGCGAATAACGGGAGATCTTTTCAGACGGAGTTTCCTCACGCAAAATAGTGTTATTGCCGTATTCCACTACGCTTAGCCCTCAAACGGTTCCAGTCGTCCACAAACGGAAAGTGCGCCCATATGGCCCGTTTTTGCGTCAAAATGGTAACAAAGCTGCAGTACAGTTCAATCCCTTTTTGATTAATCCTCATTAACACTTGTGACCATCGCTCCCTCAGAAGAGATAATAACTATATATTTCAACTGGTTATTATTTTTCAAACTCTACAAACGAAACGTGCATAAAATCAATAAAGCAACCGATCCATTTGATCGGAAACAAATTTCCGCCTCAGGCCGGTCCGACTCAATCATCCAGTCCTTGATTCTCCGATCCACAGTGAGCAATAACACCGGGTGAGGCTGGGCGGTGTTTGTCAAGTAAGTTGTCCGCTTGTTTCATGCACTCTCTCTGATTTCAGTGATGCCGGTTTCGCGTTCC
>CANNAV010000285.1 GCA_947502585.1 uncultured Pseudovibrio sp. | reverse complement strand
GATGGAATTGAACAGCCAGAACCCGATCAAAAAGCTGCTTAAGCAAAAGCTCATACACCAGAATTGACAATATCTCTATTAGTTATCAAGACCTGTATTGATCAAGGATATACCCCCTCAAGTTGCTTTAATGAGATGCGCGCTCAGATTCAGGACTACAACATGTTAGAGCGCGATTTTCGGGATCAGCTTGTTAATTTTTATCCAATAGATCACAACCGAATTAATCCGTTCGTGTGTGCTCAACACGATGCAGAAAATCCAAGTCAAGATTGTCACTTCATTCTTGAGGAGTTTCTTTATGGGACCTGGAAGTCATTGCACGCAGATTTTCAATCGCTCGACCCTAATGGCGCTTGTCACTGGACATACTTAACAGATGAGGCAACCTTCGCTTACGAGCTAAAAAAGGCGATGGAACCCTTGTTCAATGACGGTGGGTATACAAAGCTAATTGGCTCAGTGAATGGGAGTTCTATTGCCTCCCTTTCAAGTACATTGGCCCGTGTCAGTTATGCCTTTGAGGATTTGCAAGGCTCATTTACCTCTAACGGATTTATCATTAGTGACACTGGAGTGGACACAGGCGATGACTATAAAGAGGATCGAAATTGTCAGGTAAACTGGTTGTGTGCACTTGCTAAAGAACTCTATGCGGATGCGTCTTGTAGTTTTATCAGGCAAAACGATTAGCTGTGACGACTTGAGATCATAATGTGGCGGGCTTGAGATCATCGCGAGTTTGGGCTCAGATTATTTGAGACTGTAAATCCAGGTGGGCTCAAATTATCTGAGAACGAGCGCACATTATGTGAGACAGGCTCACACTCCTGAGACTGGACACAGCGCCATGAGACTGATGCCAATCAGTTAATGCGCATCCGCCTCCAAGCCCACGCAAGATCACAAGAAAAGACCAGAGGCATAAAGCAACCTTGTAATGATTTTCGTAACGGGTTTTCTTATGCTCAATCCGTGCAGTTCAGGATTACTTTTGGGCTGCAAGAAAAACGTAGGATTTTCTTGTTCAGCGGTGGTGTGAGCCTACAGTCGAACCGCAATTTTTGACCAATTGCCGACATTCGATCTTAATGTAAGTGCCTCCAGTCAGCACATAGTTTCAACCATAGATCGATTTTAGAAGTTTGCTGCGGCTGTTACTATAACGGATATTTGGTCTAACTTAGAGCAACCCTAGCCAAAGTGAAGTTCTAACTCTAGGTCGAACTCACTCAGTTTAGGACTTAGAGAGAGGTAGATCTGCTTGTTTCGACAGGTACGTGTTTTTACGTGGTGGCTATTACGATGTCTGCGGGTGGTTGTAATAAGCCTGATCCTGGGTACTCCAATCAAGCGATGAATGTGGACGTTTCTGGAAGGCTCCTTCAAAAGAGTAACCGATGGCGAAATGTAAGCCAAACAAGAACAAGTAGACCTATGGTTGCTGAAATAACAGATCCACAAAAAATCCCAAGCTTGGCAGCGTTTAGCATCTCCGCATTATACGACAAATCTGCGATAAACAGTGACATAGTGAATCCGATGCCTGTTAGACATGCGCCGGCTGCTAAATATGACCATGACAATCCAGGTGCGCGTACCGCAATACCAATACGGACAGCAACCCAACTGAATCCGAAGACTCCAAGTGGCTTACCAAGCACAAGCCCTGTCACGATAGCTAGAGAGACTGACTGTCCAAAATCAGCACTGTCAATCGTGATGCCTGCGTTTGCGAGTGCGAAGGCTGGCATGACCGCAAACCCAACCCAAGGATGTAATGTCATTTCTATTCTCTCCACTGGGGAAAGAGATTCTGTAACAGCTCGACCGGCCTGACGTAAATGGTGGCGGTCCATTGTGTCGCCGCTCCAATGCTCACCTTTGGGGTAAGATAACACTTGGCCCAAAATTTCCCTTAAGCGCATATCATTTACCCATATCCGTGTAGGGGTCATCACCCCAAGGATGACTCCTGAAATTGTTGCATGAACTCCAGATGCGTCAACGCACAGCCAGATAATGCAGCCGAGCAGAAAGTAAACTGGGATGCTTCTTATCCCAAGGAAGGCTAAACCTAGGATGAGGCCAAACCCAAACACAGCGAGCCCCAGTGCAGACCAGTTCAACGCCTCCCCATAACCCACGGCTACCACAAGTATTGCGCCTACGTCGTCGAAGATTGCAAGCGACAGCAAAAACAAGCGCAGAGCTGATGGGATACGTGAGCCAAACAGCGCGAGGCAGCCAATTACGAATGCTGTGTCTGTGGCCATCACAGTTCCCCAGCCATAATATCCTGGTTGGCCTCTCATGAATGCCAAATAAATCAAGATTGGGACAATCATACCTCCCAGAGCTGCCACGAAGGGAAGTGCGGCCAACTTCACATTTCGCAGTTCACCAATAACGATCTCACGTTTGAGTTCGAGGGAGATCACGAAAAAAAAGGACGTCATCAAGCCATCGTTGATCCAATGTTGTAACGAGCGAGTAAAGTTCAACGATCCAAAATTCAAGCCAATGGGTATCTCCCACAACGCTTTAAATGGTATTGCCCAGGGCGAATTGGCCAAAGCCATTGCAAGCAATACAGCCAAGAGTAGCAATCCGCCTGCCAATGCCTCGACCTTCAAAAAGCGCCCGAAAAGTATCGTGAACCGATCGGCAATTTCATGAGGAAGACGTGAGCTTCTCTTATCGATCATAATCGCTGCAGATCCTGATTTGCAGAAGGCGACCGTAACTCGCACATAAAGACTTAAACATCTGACTTCTTCGACTGCGGGTTGAATTCTGTTTAACGTTGCCGCACCGACTTTCCGCTAATATTGAACCGATTGATAAGTTTCGCTACGGCGTGTTGTATTTTAATCTCAACATGTGAACCGGTCGCATTTTTATGGGTGGTAGCGGCGGTGTGGAGAACTGTAACCGCCCGCTCAATGCGCCCCGATTTTCTCTTGACTGTGCGATTTTGACAGAGGTTTCCAGTTCCATGGAAGG
>CANNAV010000284.1 GCA_947502585.1 uncultured Pseudovibrio sp. | reverse complement strand
ATCTTCCTGTCTCGCCCTCTTCAGAAAATAGAGAAAAATGAGAGAGCGGACAACTTCCCTGACACAGAGGGGTGCCGCTGGACAGTTTAATCCGTTTGTGCAGAGCATCTGTAGCACCTCTCCCCACAATGTCGGGGGTAACGGTTCACAAAGCTGGTTCTGTTGTAGTGTGAAGTTCTCACATAACTTAGAATATTGAAATCCACCTTCTTTGCGAAGCAGCAGCGCATGCCAATCTGCGCAATCGGAGGAATTAGGCGCTCCGACAGTAGCAAAGCCTAGGTAAAGGAGGTGGTATGCTAGGTGAGATTTGAACTGAAGTTTGAATTGAAAAAGACCCGGAAAAGATTGGCCGTCTGGTTCCGGGCCATTTTCAAAATCACGTAGTGATCGGATTGGGGGGCGAAAGCTCCCCTTTCCTTTTTCAAAGATAGCTCTTAATCGTCAACAAATCAAGAAAAGAGAAATTTGAGTAGATCATTTCAAGGTCTATAAGCTCGCTATTTTGTTGAAGCAAGATTGGCTCGCAACTCGTTTCTTCTTGTTTGTAAGAACATTGCAGTTTATGCTTTCTTTCAATTAGATCTGCCCTCATTGAACGCAGGTTTAGCGATGCATTTGCATTGCTTTGAAGAGCTAGCTGGGCTCTGCAAATAAGCAGCATTAAACATCATTCCAACCTACTTTACCTTCTGGGTGCACACCCAGAAATGGCGGCATCCAGTTCACTTATGGACGTCTGCCATGCACAATCCATTTCATTACAGACCTGGCACCTCTCAAGAGCGTTTCAGGCGACTTTCAAATGGCCACCTACGCCAAACTACTTGCGAATGGCTGGCACAGCGTTCGACATGGGTTGGACGGCCAAAGCCCACACAAACGCCCCGGCTCGGTTCTAAAACTGTCCTAGGGTGGTGGGTTGCAACACTGGTTTCAAAAGTAGATCTGGCAGAAACCCCAAGGGATCTTGGTTCCTGTATCGCGTTAGCCAGAGAAGCAGGATTGACGCACCTTTTGTTTGAAGAAGGGGCGGAAATCATCAAAGGCCTTCCTACTTTCACATCCTAGGAAAGTCGACATCAAAACAAACCCACTGGGTGCACACCCAGCGGGGGGTGCATCCGTCATTTTTGATTACGACCTCGGGATTTCCGTTGCTGGAAACTGGAGGGCGTTCAAATCTCAAGGAGCACAAAATGATTATTTCAGTTGACGCAAACGCACCTGGCTATTGGGCAAGTGTTAGAGAAAACGCAACCCTAAGAAGAGCTATTGAAGCCGTCAAAAAAGGTCATAAAACAATTCGGATCTCTCAGGTCTATGAGCAGTATGTTGAGGACCATTTATACCTGATCCGGGAAGTAGCTCGGAAAGAGGGGCTCCATAGGTGTCACGAATTGCAATCATCCGCAGCCCGGATTGCAATTCGTGACACATAGGGATCCTGATCAATACAAGAAATTCAAGCGTGAGTGTGCTGATACAATGGGCCTGCCAGAGCTAGCTGATGGTGATGAAAGCGATATTCATCGGTACTCACAAGAAGCAGTTCAAGAGGCTGCAGAAGCTCTTTATGGCGAAGATGCTGATATTGGTAGACCTCGAGTATATGGTAGTTGCATAGAGCCCGGAGGCATGCCTCTTGCTCGCGATCTGGAATATGTCAAATGTTCTTGCTGCGGAAAAGACGCCATTTTTCAGTATTGGGAAGAAGTTGAGGGAGGTAGCCTCAACTCTTATACAAGCACTCATTGTGAGCACTGCGGCGAAAGTGAATCGACGTATATCTAGAAAATGAGTAACTTTGAGCGGACATGAAGCAGAGCCTCGAAGTTCGGCCTGCGGACGCTTATGTGTCACGAATTGCAATCATCCGCAGCCCGGATTGCAATTCGTGACACTTATGGGCTCCATCTGTCAAACTGACAATTATTGAAACGAAATTCAATCAAAAGGCCAGCTCTGAGCTGGCCTTTTGCGTCTGATAACCCGTTTCCGGTGGTTGCTGAGAAAGCTCACAATGAAGTTCGCTTTGTGCGTTGTTTCCAGATGGACACGAGGAAAATACTTACAGGCCATTTCTTGACTCTTTTTGCATCCAGTCGCAAAACAGAACAGATAGTGAACATGTGGGACTGATCATGCAATGGTAACCTGGCTTTGTCTGGAAAGAAGTTACGGGGAGGGCAAATGCGTTCCTGGGCGCTTCTATGCGGTCCAAGGAAGTTGCGATCATGCTGTGGCAGAAAGCAACTGCTCCCCCTGCCCTCTCGTGGCAATGGCAGGTGCTACACATGGGAGAGTGGAAAGCATCTGGATGTGAGGCAAGCCAAGCGCTTGGTGTTATTTCCTCGCAACAAGCCTACCTGAGCCATGTGGGCACTCTCACAGCGTTCCAAGTGAGGCCGACTACCTCAAGGCAGCTCAAGTACATTTGGGCACCTGACAAGGGGGCTGCATTCGGTGAAGAGCGCGGTGTTGGCCGCGTTCCGCGAGACAGAGCCGTTAGGATGCGGGTGCAAAGGTGCGTAGATGACAGTGAAGTCAGTCTTTGGTCGTTCATCGTTAAGCGGGGCGCAGAGAAGATTGCTAGTGGTTATCGCGGGAGTAAAGCGGATGCGGTCTTTGCAGCTGAGCAGGCCTATGATGACAGCCTCGTTTGAATTGACGAAGTAAGTTCCCCTATATTTAAGTCTGCATAGACAGCAGGACGATGTCTCGTAGTGTTCTAGTTTTGTAATACCAGCACAAAACTTAAATGAAGCATTGTCATAAGCTAACAATTCTTGATGTGTATTTGTATTGGTAAGTCAATACACAGTTATTACTTTGATATTCATTAGTATTTGTTGTCGTAATTCCATTAAATGGGTATTTAATATAGCAAGGCACACGGAGGTGCTGCGGGTGCGGTAATCCATCGTCTGCGTGTTGATCAGCATGCAAAATTGACCCACTTGGCGGGATAATTTGCATTTAAAAATGACCCGCCTTGTTTGTTATGAT
>CANNAV010000283.1 GCA_947502585.1 uncultured Pseudovibrio sp. | reverse complement strand
GTCCTCAAACGCAGATGCTATGGCCTCTTCAACACCAGGACCATCTTCCAACGGATGTTCCTGGACTTACAAGGCTAAGAAAAATTTGCTTGAGTACCATTCCTACAGAACGGACGGTGAGCCAACGTAAATTCGAGCGTGGTTTAAATATAAAATGGACAATGACGCGATGGTATATAATTTTACTGAATATGCATTTATAAGAACAAAATCAACATTAACGCCATATAATAAGATAAAAAATATATATTACAATCACAATTCTAAGCATATTGAAATTGGCATTATTTTATTGATCCGGTGTTTTGTTATTACCCTATGCAGTAAAGTGGCTAAGTACGTTTTATGGTTCATTATATTTTTTGTGATTACTGTTCTTCTGCTGATTATGCAGTTGATATACACTGATGCCAAAGCGGGGAGTGATACTGAAATCATTAATGAATATAAAGTTTTCGATCCCGCTCTTGAGTGTAGTGCTCATACTGACTTTTTAAAAGGGAAGGACGTCACCACCCCTAATAATTGTCATGGGATTGCGACATATCAAATCGAAAATCGACAATTAACCGATATTCAGTTTTTGAAAAAGATGTCCTTGTTAGCTGACGATGGAACATCGCTTGGTGCGCTCATCAAAGCGATGCAGTCGTCAATATTTGGAGATCCCACTACTATATATTCCGCGACTGAACTAGCTAGTCGCCGAGTAATGATCAGTCTCGGTCAATCTGGTGATGTTGAACGCGCAGTTTTTTACGGTCAGTTGCTGTCTGATATAAAGCATAAGTCTTTGAGTTATTTTTGTCGGAAAAATACTGACTGCGTTAATATGGGTATTTCCTTAAAAACCGGAAAAGCATTTGGTGCTTCATTGAGCTATATCGATGACTTCCCCCCACAAGCAACTTTGATGTGCTTATTAAGGGTAGATTCTTATTTGTCTCCCTTAAGGACGATTCTTCACAGTCATAAGTTTAGTAGTTGCCTAAAAGCACGAAAACATTTTGAAGGGGCAGATCAATGAACAAACCCAGTTGGCTCTACTTCCATTGTGTAGAAGCATTAGTCATTGTAATATAATGGTTATTGTAGTTAAAGTCAGTTTTCAAATAATCAGATTGTCGCGTTTTTATGAGCCAAATCAACCTCCCTTTCGACATGGATTCCCTTGAAATTATCGCTCAAACTATTGATAATGAAGGGAATATCATTCTTGATGTTGTTAGTAAGAACGATCACAGTACCTGCCATAAGTGCGGAAAAGCCGCGACAAAATGCAATGGCAAGGCACCTTCACGACTGATCCGACATCTGCCAATTTTGGATACCCCGGTTTATTTACGCATTACCCCTGTTCGCTATATAGGGTTCGTCCCAACATAGGTACCAAGTGCGACACGTTATTTGAAATACTGCATTGATCCATAGAGATAATATGGGTTTCACTCCCCGTGAAAACACGACTCTGATCGAAAGCAGAATTCAAGGGTGGGATATAGAGGCCATGAAGTACGTTAAACAGTTATCGTTAAAATGAGCGTTTCCAGACTACGCAATGTTCAATGAATGTCACTGAATAAAAAACATCAAAACATACAAAATAAATGTGATTTTCGCCATTTCATCAAATCGATATGCCGAAGGTTACCAAATTCGAAAATTTGAGGTGAGATTGACAAGATCCCTAGTTCTCGGACCCATGTCGTGTTTGGTACTTTTGTTGGGATCTACCCACCATCAGGCATCGCACCAAACGCTCAAAGGGCTGTCTCAGCCGGGACGGCATGCTGCACATGATGTTCAAACTCAGCCAATGCGCTCAAAACCGCTGGCGAAAATTACGCGGCTTTGCAGACCTCGGCAAAGTCATCACAGGCATCAATTTCAAGGATGGAATTGAACAGCCAGAACCCGATCAAAAAGCTGCTTAAGCAAAAGCTCATACACCAGAATTGACAATACCTCGTTTTCCTGACGCTTTGTCCTTGTAGATGTGATCAGGAGTCACGTTAGCAGCGGTGAGCGCATCTATCTGCAGGTCGAGGGCCTGTGAGCCGTCAGCTTTGGAAATCCGGGCATATCCAAGATTCATGCTTACACTCCTATCATGGGTGTTTCACAGACGACCGTTTGTGTGACGACGACGAAACGTTTCGCCAGCAGGATCAGATTTGTCTCATATGCCGTCTCACAAATAAAAGATACCAAACCCTATCTGAAACGAAAAGAGACGCGACCCATGCCACAAATGCAAATTCTCTCGATTGTGTCCCTATAGTGCTGTAAATTATCTGATTTAGAACACTATAGGAACACTATCCAAAAAATCCAGGCTGCCCCATGATTCCTCAACCTCTGGCGTTTCAACCTATTGACTATATATCATAAATTCGAATTTGGAATTTTTAGTGGAGCCCCTCAGACGAATTGGAAGTCATCCGCGTGAAGGTCTGATTTCGTAACACCTGTAAGAGTGATGGAATTTTCCTCATCAAGTTTGATGACGGTGTTGCCGCTACTATCACCGGATACGTTAAGAACAGCATCAAAATCGGAGAACACCGCTTTGCCGAAGAGAATGATGTCCTCTGATCCAGAGCCTACGCAAAAGTCCGTGATTACGTCAACACCAAAGGCAACACCTGTAAAAGCGAAGATATCATCGCCCGTCCCGCCGCTCAAATAATCCGCCCCGGCACCGCCGTCAATGCGGTCCGCCCCAGCGCCACCGTAAATATTATCTTTACCAATCTGGCCGTAAAGCAGATCATAGCCACCATTGCCATAAAGGATGTCGTTACCATCACCACCGTCCAGCATATCATTGCCACCCTCACCAAGGAGAAAATCATCGCCTTCGTTGCCATAAAGTCTGCCATTGCCCAAAGTACCTCCGTTACCGAAACCAGCAACAAGAACGTCGTTGCCTACACCGCCTTCCAGTGTATCATCACCCAACTCACCTATAAGTGTATTATTTGCGGCATCGCCAACCAACCGGTCATTGTGGTTGCTGCCGTTCAGGTTCTCGATCCCGATCAGGGTGTCGCCATCC
>CANNAV010000282.1 GCA_947502585.1 uncultured Pseudovibrio sp. | reverse complement strand
TTTGGGTGTGAAACTCACTCTCACAATCATAGTATATCTTTATGCCGTCGGGCGGGGCATCCAATCCATCAACGCCCTGACAAGGCAGGCTTAGGCAGGGAAACGTGTTCAATTATTTGACAGTTTAGCGAAATGCGATCATTTTAAAGTAGCAAGTATGTATATGGAATGTTAATCCATATAACGGGAGGAAATGGTTTTGCATATTTTTTCAAAACGTGAGGGAGCGCATTCTGAGAGACAGCGCTCCAAAGACGTGCGGGCCCGCAAGCTGATATCCGAGAATGCCGGAACGATCCGCAAACTTGCGGATCAAATCAGCAATGGTGGCTACACCAAGATGCGGCAGGACCAGGCCCGCCGCAAAGAAGAGCCGAAGCCGGAAGGTCTCCTGATCTATTCCATGCCGGAGCGGACCGTGGCCGACGACCCCGACCCCAACGTGAGAGTAAGCCTGAACGGGCGCGTTGTCCTGTACGACAGAACCTCCGGCCGACAGATCCAGCTTCTGGGGCAGATCCTAAGGAAAGGCGGATCGCGACGCTTCGTCCTCGCGACGGAAGAGAACGGGTATATCTCCCCTGTCAGCAGTGAAATTCAAGCACTCCTAGCCCCGTATGACTCTAGGGCAATTGGAGCGGAATTCACAGAGGAACACATCGCCGGGATATTCAGGACCTGCTTAGGTCTGGTAGAGACGCAGCCTTCGAAGGCCGAACCAACTGTCACCCGGACCGAAACGGAGGACGGTACGTCCAATGATGACACGAGCGAGCTATTTTAAAAACAGCAAGGGTGACGCCATAGTCAACAAGTATATCCAGGAAAGGGCAACGGAAAGAGATGTTCGGAATGCCTGGGAAACCTTCGTGACTTCCGAACATTCTGGCGAGGTATGGAATGGTAAAGTAAGGGAAGATATCCTCGCATCATGGCAACGCAGCATGGATCTGGGTGTCGATGCCTGTACGCGGTCTTTTCGTAAGATCAAAGACGAGGACGAAATATCGCTGCGCCGTGAACGCAACGTCCACCTCAGACAGGCCGCATCGGCAGCCTTCAAGCGACTCGAACCTCACCTGAGCGATGCGAAATCTATTCTCATCCTGGCCGACGACCAAGGCGTAATCATTGACACAATCGGCGACGCCTCGATTCTCGACAAAGGTCAGGACATCCATCTGGAAATCGGCGGCCAGTGGGATGAGAATGTTGTGGGTACCAACGGCATCGGAACCGTCTTGCGAACCGGCAAGCCGATGTATGTTCACGCCGCCGAGCATTTTGTCGAAGGCGTACAGGCCTGGACCTGTGCCGGCGCCCCAATCCGCAATCTCTTCGACGAAACAGTCGTCGGGGTCGTAGACCTTTCAGGGCCGCCTCACATCTTTCGCCGACACAACGTTGCCCTTGTGCTGGCGGCCGCGCGTGAGATCGAAATCGCCCTGGCAGAACAGCAGCGGCAGGAACGAATGCTTCTGCTCGAAGCTTTTCTGCAATCGAAATTCAGCCATAGCGACAATTCCGTTCTCCTGCTTGACCGCAATGGGCGCATCCTGTTCCGCCGTGGTGTTGACGACACGAACTTTCCAGCCTCGAACAAGCTTCTGGTAGGCCAGAAGCTGCTGCCCGATCTTGAAGGCTTCTCTGCACAGGAGCTGCCGAATCTGCTTCCGCCGGATGTGAAACCGGAGGGGCTTGAACGCCTGATGCTCAACAAAGCTTATCGCGGTGCGGCGCTGTTTCTGCGGCCGCATGTCCCCCATCCGCAGGTCAGGAAGGACGTGCTTACCATCCAGCCCCGATTAAACATCTCGGAAGACACAATCCAGATCATTGGAAACTCGCCCAGGATGCTTGAAGCCATTGAATTGGCAGAGCGAGCTGCAAAGGTGAATATCTCGGTCCTGATCCAGGGCGAAACCGGTGTCGGCAAAGAGCTGTTCGCGCGTCTGATCCACAGCCGCCTCGGGCAGCAGGATGCGCCCTATGTTCCGCTCAACTGTGCCGCAATATCGGGCGATCTGATTGGGGCAGAGCTGTTCGGTTATGTCGACGGGGCCTTCACAGGTGCCATCCGGGGCGGCCGCCCCGGCAAGTTCGAACAGGCCGATGGCGGTCTTCTGTGCCTTGATGAAATCGGCGACATGCCGATTGAACTGCAGCCCTACCTGTTGCGTGCGCTGGAACAACGCGCGATTTACCGGATGGGCGACAGCAAGCGCCGCCCCGTAGATGTGCGTCTTGTCGGCATGACTAACCGAGATCTGCGGCTCGAAATAGAAAAGGGCACCTTCCGCCGTGATCTGTTCTACCGGATCGGCGTGGTTACTATCATGGTGCCCTCCCTACGGGAACGCGGCAGCGACATCCTCTCGCTGATCGAGCATTTTTCAGTTTATTACGCAGAGAAATTCGGTCGATCGAAGATGTCCTTCGATGACGAGACAGTCGAGAGCCTTGTCAATTACCGCTGGCCGGGGAACGTGCGTGAACTACGCAATACAGTGCAGCGCATCTATCTCGTCGGGTCGGGTCCAGTCGTCACGATTAAGGACCTGCCTCCGGAACTTCGGAATGATTTTGATGAGGCGGAGGCGGATTCTCTGGAGAGTATTTTGAGCGGAAATTCCGGCGATCTAGAGAGTATTGAGGCCAGCGCCATTCGCCGAACTATTCTGGCGGAAAAGGGTAACCTTACGCGTGTCGCCGCGGTATTGGGAATCTCGCGACCCACTCTATATCGCAAAATGCGTCAATACCGTATCGAGCGAGATTGACGCAGTAGGCTCTACTGACATGGTTCAAAACAGCGGTTTTAGTGGTGTTGGTGCATTAATGTAAGCGTCGCATATGTGGATGTATTATGCTGCTTTTTTGTAGATTACAGATTGCGCATCTGACCAATCCTGAGCCCAGGTTTTACTGAACAGGGAGGTTCTGAGTTGTAGGAGATCATGAGGGCTCTCCTGTGATTGTGTAGGAGGTCTAACCCTTGTATTATACCAACCTGCATAATCATTGACCTGTTATTGCCCAGTCCCGTGATGCAATTGTTTTGATCCGCCCTGTTTCAG
>CANNAV010000281.1 GCA_947502585.1 uncultured Pseudovibrio sp. | reverse complement strand
CGCAGAGGAAAAGCTGCCATTTCAGGGCTGATTGAACTACTTTTGAACTAACTCCCCGGAACCCATAAAGAGCCTTAATAATTTGAGTAGGTTAGAGCAATGCCCGGGTCTTCATCAATTTCGAATTCAAAAATGAGATTGTCTCAAGTCCGCGATAAACCAGAAGAAATTTATGAAAAGCTACATGCCTTACTTATGGAGCGTGCTGACCTGATTGAGCATATTGTTGTGGCAAAAGCTGAACAAGGTTCTGTGCATGCTGTTCTTCGGCCTCTCATGAAGCAGATTTTATGCGGTGGTTGGTTTAGAACTATCGCGGTGTTCTGCCTGTTATATCATTGGAACCTATTTGGCTTGAGAGAATCTCTTCGCTGACAAATGCCAGACAGCTTATCGTCTATATCCAGATGGCAGTGCGGACCATCCCGCAATGAGTGAACTGACACGCTTTTTATCGGCTATGCCATTAAACAGTAACGTGAGACAGACCCGTCTGCTGTGCTTGCTGCTGAAACAGAGAAGCCGGATTTTTGCGCTTACGACGTAAGCTGGACGGGGACTATACCGGTTCATAGATGCACAAAGGTATAGAAGTGTTGAGTTTTTATCGCAGTTTTTATGGCGTAGATGCGTTATTAGCTGTTCTGGAGAATATGTCAGACTAGGACCTGACAACTTTTTTGAAGCTGCTGAGGCGATGTCGGATAAACTTAGATATGTTGGTGATACCCCGCGCGGCTTGACCTGGATGATGAAGTTGATAGTGAAGCAGACGCACCTGGTTAAATTGCGTGTTTTTTGAATGAAGGAATGAGTTGATGGAAGAGCAGGTAGTACGCCCTGTCCCTCGTGCTGGTGTGTTAGCAATTGATCCGTATGTACCCGGCAAAGCCAAGGCAAATGGTGGTCATAAACTACATAAACTCTCTTCAAATGAATCTCCTTTAGGTGCGAGTCCCAAAGCGCTTAAAGCTTACCGCACTATTTCTGAGCTTCAGTTTTATCCTGACGGAAGTGCTGGCGAACTTCGCACAGCGATCAGTGAAGTGTATGGGCTGAATCCAGATCACATCATTTGTGGGTGTGGCTCTGATGAAGTGCTGAGCCTGCTGGCCTATGCGTATCTGGGTGAAGGTGATGAGGCTATCTATACCACGCACGGATTCCTCGTTTATAAGATTGCAATCCACGCTGCTGGTGCGATACCCATTGTTGCTCCGGAAAAAGATCTGAAAACGGATGTGGATGCCATTCTGGAGCGTGTTAGCGAGAAAACCAAAATAATTTTCGTAGCTAATCCGAACAATCCGACTGGCACCTATATTCCGTTTGACGAAGTTAAGCGGTTGCACACCGGGTTGCCGAAGACCTGTATTCTGGTGCTGGATGCGGCCTATGCTGAGTATGTGCGCCGGAATGATTATCAGTCCGGTATTGAGCTGGTTGCGAACTGCGAAAACGTAGTCATGACACGGACTTTTTCGAAGGCTTATGGTCTGCCAGCGCTGCGTGTGGGCTGGGCGTATGGTCCGGAGCATATCATTGATGCACTGGGTCGTATTCGTGGGCCGTTTAACATGAATGCCGCTGCGATTGCAGCTGGTGCGGCGGCAGTGCGCGATCAGGCGTTTATTGAGCAGGCAGTTAGCCACAATAATAAATGGTTGCCGTGGGTAGTTAACCAGCTGACCAGCCTGGGTCTTGACGTAACGCCAAGTGTTGGCAATTTCATTCTGATCCATTTCCCTGAGGACGAGGGGAAGCGGGCTGTCGATGCGGATGCCTTCCTGCTGGAGCGCGGATGTGTGCTGAGGCAGGTGAAGGCCTATGGATTTGATAATGCCCTGCGCATGTCAATCGGTAGTGAGGAAGCCAACAGAGATGTTGTGGCTGCTCTCACAGAATTTCTGAAGTAGTTCTAATAGAAGGTCTTCATGTCTGAATCCTTGTTTGCCCGCGTCGCACTGATTGGTATCGGTCTGATCGGCTCATCTCTTTCGCATGTCATGCGCCGCGAAAAGCTGGCGGGTGAAATTGTTATATCAACCCGCTCAGAAGTTACTCTGAAGCGTGCGGAAGAGTTGAATCTTGGAGATCGATATTATCTGGACGCAGCAGAAGCCGTAAAAGGGGCAGACCTTGTTATCGTATGTGTGCCGGTTGGTGCATGTGGAGCCGTGGCGCAAACAATCGGCCCTCATTTAGCTGAGGGTGCAATCGTGACTGACGTGGGTTCTGTGAAGGCCTCCGTTATTTCCGCGATGACGCCGCATATACCGGAAAGTGTACATTTTGTTGCGGGCCACCCGATTGCCGGTACTGAGTATTCTGGCCCTGATTCTGGTTTTGCCTCTCTCTTTGAGAACCGTTGGTGCATTCTTACTCCGGAAAGCGATAGTGACGCGGGTGCTACCGAGCGCCTGACAGCCTTCTGGGAAGCATGTGGCTCTCATGTGGACACCATGGATGCTGATCACCATGACCTTGTGCTGGCTGTTGTGTCTCACCTTCCGCATATTATCGCCTACAACATTGTTGGTACGGCTGATGATCTGGAAACTGTGACCAAGTCAGAAGTGATCAAATACTCCGCGTCTGGTTTTCGCGATTTCACACGTCTGGCGTCTTCTGATCCGACCATGTGGCGCGATGTGTGCCTGAACAACAAAGAAGCCATTCTTGAAATGCTGTCGAGGTTTTCTGAGGATCTGTCTGCCCTGCAGCGGGCGATCCGGTGGAGCGACGGTGACGCCTTGTTCAAGCTATTTGCGCGGACCAAAGATATTCGCCATCAGCTTGTTGCCGCCGGTCAGGAATCTGCGGCTCCTAACTTTGGTCGTGAAAACGAAAAAGGCGATCCGGCGGAGTAAGATTCTGCTGGTTCTGATTTTTAAAAAGCAGGAAATGGCGTCCTGCTTTTTTCTGGGTGCTGCAAATTGAATGTTTGGGCTAACTTGCTCTCCTCGGTCACAGTTAGCGTAATCGTTCGCTTAGAGCGCCGTACAGGGTGATTCAATGAAAGTTCGGGCTGTTTTCGTTTTTCAGGAATGAAATAGCTGTATTCCGATTGTCCTGTACC
>CANNAV010000280.1 GCA_947502585.1 uncultured Pseudovibrio sp. | reverse complement strand
TTCGAGCCCATCAGTGCGACCTGAGTTAAGCGGGTAAAGGCGAGCTGTACCCAGAACTACCTTTGTGCAACACGGCCATATTACAATGACTAATGCTTCTACACAATGGAAGTAGAGCCAAGCAGAATTGTCAACTCAAAACACAAAATCTAAAATCCTGCCACTTTTGCAGCTTCGAGGGAACTGGGCCAAAACAGCAGTCACCTATTCGTGAGTGGATAAAAACTTCTGCCCGGTTATTCAGACCTTTATGCTGGCGGTGCTCAAGGCCTAGTGCAACCTCTTTCTTCGTGGCACCATAAAAGCCGGGCTTGTCCGTACCAACAACCGGAGCTGTCCCCAATCCTAAATAGCTTTTTAAAGAAGCACTTAGCTGCCTTGGTGTTCTGGCGTGACTGCATTAAAATATCAAGATTAAGCATCAGGCTTTCTACATCACCTCAAGCCGAGCAACAGGTTGACAATGCCGTCTGGGTTCAGGTTTGGTTTTCTGAGAAGATACCCTCGCATATGGAGTAATACAACAACACCGCCTGCAGGCTTAACCCCTCTTTCTTCAGTGCGTAAGTTTGGTTACGCTGCCCTAAAGTGAGGTGGTGACAAACTTACATTCGTGTTCCTTTACCTTCGACGGTCAAAGACACATGGGCATCGCTACCTTACGGCATATGCCGTTAGCAAAGTTGCTCTGGAGACCTGAATCCGCGAGGTTAATTTAGCATGCTCGACTACGAAAAGGCCGGTGTTCTCGAAACATCAATGATTGCCTATGAAGTAATTTTCCCAGATCTTGGCCCCGGTGCGAAAGCAGCCTTTCGCGACACGGTAGAGACCTTCCTGCAATCGGGAATCTCGATACCGGAAGTCAGAGCTGTTAGTAAGGCGGCTAACTATTCGAACTGGAACTACAATCTGGTCAAAAGCCTGAAAGCGAAAATCGCTGGCAACGATCTGACCGGTGAAGATGAGGAGGAAAACCAGGCAGCCGAGCTGGCGGAATTCATCGCCAAAGACTTGAAGATTGTCGGGAAAATGGTTGCCGCGGTCGAGCAGCAATATTCCGCCGGACAGTTGGCCGATAGCAACGAGCAGTTCGTCAACTCAATCAAGGGAAGTGTTACTAACGATATCTCCAACTTGGAGACAGAACTGAACTTACTTGTTAATCAGCACGGCAGGCTGAGCAATCCGGACCATCCAGATTTTGATATAGCTGCGGCGGATAAAGTTAGCAGGGACATTTCTCAGGTCGGCACGCTTCTCGATCTTGCCAAAGATCTTGATAAAGAATTGGCGAACTTCAAGAAGGGGGGCGCGATTACCGACTATGCGGAACAGTATGCCGAATATCTGCAAAATAGCATCGACAGGCTTGAGATTGCCCGGCAGGAAAAACTTGATGAATACAAGCAATACAATTCCGAAAGTTTTACAGGTAGCGATGATCTGGCTGCGAATGCAAAATTCGAATTGGAAAAAATAGCTGAGAATTCACTCGACCTGATTAGCCAGAAGGAAACAACCGAAAGCTTTGTCGAATATAGCAGCACGGTCCGCACCTCATCGCTTAAATCCGGAGTCAACCTTCTTAGCACGGCCCAGGCTGCTGCTGCCTTTGGTGTCAAACCCGACAACACAGTTGACGGCCATGCAACCAATGCTCTCTTCCTTGGGCAAGCAGTGGACTCCGCGTTGGGGGACATTCTGGATGCAGCCGGGCATTTGAAGGTCGCAAAGGGCTTCAAGGGCGCCGCCGCCCTGTCGCTCATTGGCGGCGCAGCGGGCAGTTTCGTACCTACCGCGAAGCTGTTGGCAGACCCGGACCTGCCGCCTGAAATGCGAAAAGTGGTGCAGACGGAAGTCGGCCTGCAGGGCACGGCTCTGGCCTTTGGCGCTGTTGAAAACATGCTCGGCATTGCCGAACTTGCTGTTAAAGCAGGTTCAAAGGCGGCAAATGTTCTCGGCAAGGCCGTGCCGATTATCGGGGCAATCGGATCGGTCGTCGGTGCGATCAATCCAGCAAAATGGGCCGAATTCGACCAAAAGCAGGACCGGATCGATGCGATCCGGGAAGCGGATACCTACAGCTCCGGTTTACTGGGTGATCTGCTGCATGAATCAAGGGATGCGGAAGCCGCGTTTTATGGCGTGACCACCGGCCTTGACGTTGTCACCGGAGTTACGTCCGGCGTACTGGCTGCAACTGGCGTTGGAGCACCGATCGCTGCCGCCGTCGGCCTGATCGGCGGCGCCATTTCGGCGATTGTCGGCGCCTTTGAACAGGTCGCTCTGGAAGGCATCGCGGACAGGTATGCCGCAAAGATCAGGACGGATGAAAACGGCAACCCACAATCGGTTGAAAACTTCTTCGACGGCAGCTTCGATCAGAAGCAGGACAAGACAATGGCGCACTATACGGACTTTTTCAGTGACCTGGTCTCCGAAGACGATATCGATCAGGTCATCGCACTCGGCGGTCAGGGCCTCGATCCAACGGACATTGAACTGGCCGCCATCACCAAGACCAGTGGCGAATTGAACAAAACGGCGAAGAATTTTGTCGAAACCTTCACCCGCAGCGGCTGGCAGCCGGGCGTTCACGCGCTGACGCCAACAATAGGAGAGGAAATAAATGTTATTCAGCTTCCCGACGCGCATGGGGACAAGTCTTACCTGACCTTCACCACACCACTTTTTGCTGCCGGTAACGAACAAACCACACGCACAAAGACGGGCAAGAACGAATACCAGACGACACTCAGGATTACCGACCTGTCCGGCTGGAAAATCCGGGACCTTGGCAACAATCAGACAACCTTTAACATGAGCAAGGTTGTCTCCAGCGCTCAGGACCGTTTCGGCCAATCAATGGAGATCGGCATCGAGATCGATGCGGCTGACGGCAACGACACCTTGTTCGGTTACGAAAACCAGATCACCTTTGATGGCGGGGCCGGCACGGACACCGCTTCCTATACCCGACTGTCCGAGATTGAACTGTCGCGAGGGCTATCGATAGGCGGTGACGGCACCTCAATCTGGGTCAGCAAGCACCTGAAAGCCGGATCGAAATACTATCAGGAGTCTATCGATTCCCAGAC
>CANNAV010000279.1 GCA_947502585.1 uncultured Pseudovibrio sp. | reverse complement strand
GGTACAGGACAATCGGAATACAGCTATTTCATTCCTGAAAAACGAAAACAGCCCGAACTTTCATTGAATCACCCTGACCCTGGAATAAAGATAGTTGACGCTCGTCTTAACCGCATGCCAATCTGGGGAGGTAGAGTTTTATTAAGGGTTCTTATTGAAGTGAAAGTAAACCATGTTATGTCCGGGAATATTTACAGTGTAATATTTGAGGATATCCTCAATTATTTTCAAATATATTCCAAAATATTTGAGCAGGTAACGAGCTTAACGCCGGTGCTTGATGGAGATATTTTTCATTATCATCGCATTCATCTGGAGAGAGGGCTTAGGAAAAATGCCGTGGCGACAGTCCATCATGACTTACGTAATACGGAAAAGTGGTTAAACCAAGAGAAGTTTTTAACTCATTATGCGCGCTGCGCACATGTAGTGTGCTTAAATTATACCCAGCAAAAACAATTGGCTGAGCGTGGTATTAAACATACCTCAGTAATTCCTCATGGTTACAATGAAGATGTGTTCAAAGCCCACCCACTTACTAAAGTTCCAAAAAAACGTTCTACAATAGGCGTTCTTTCCAAAAGATATGGACGAAAATTCAAAGGGGAAGCTCACCTTTATGAGCTGATGAAGCGCCTTGATCCAGATTTTGTTGATTGGGTGTTCGTCGGTAAGGCACGCACAGAAGACGCGCTTCATGCGGAGCGATTGGGGTTTTCAGCACGGGTTTATGAGCGTTTGCCTTATCGTGTTTTTGGGGCTCTTTATCAGCAATTGGATGCTTTGTTGATATGTAGTTCATATGAAGGTGGGCCGGCAAGTGTGCCCGAGGCGATTAAGTCTGGCACTCCCATCATAGGAATGCCTGTTGGTATGGTCGCAGATGCTGTTAGAGATGGTGTGAATGGCGTTTATCTAACGGGTGATGCGAATAAAGATGCAGAAGTACTCATGAAGTTGCTCGGGGATGGCAAAGGAATATATCAGCTTCAGAAAAACATGCTGTCTCCAAATGAAAATACTTGGCTCATTTCATGGAGAGAATGTATTGACCGTTATGAGAAAGTTTATTGTAATGTCCTGAATTTGGAGGTGAAAGCGCAAGCATGAAAAAAGCTATACGTGTTCTCCTAAGTGATCGGGTGCATTTCCATGAACGGAATTTTAAGAGCTTGTTTCAGTTTTTCCAAAAGAATTCGGTCAATGTTACCAATGCAGAAGCATCGAGTGACCTGATTTCGCGTTTTGGGGATTATGAAACGAAAGCTGATGACTTCAAGGCATACATTAGTGAGCTTGAGAGGTTGGATCAGAAAGAATTATTCAGTTTTCGCTATCAGAGCTTAAAGGTTTTCGAGATTTGCAAGCTTGAATTTCTAAGCTTTGTGATCAGTTCTCCGTCCTGGTTTGAACAAGATCTTCATTCTGACTCCCAGGTAATATTTGATCATGCTTTTGAGTTCAGTTATAGAGAACTTCTGTTGAACATGGCTTCTGCCATGTATTGGATTGACTGGTGGGAGCAGAAGTTTGCAAGATTACCTCTTCAACATTACATCTGCTTATTTTCCGGTTCGTTAACTTATGCTGCTGCCGTGATGCAGCTTACAAAGCGGACACCCAGTGAGGTCATGGTATTGGAAAGTTTTTTCACTGGGAACGAGTATTATTGCGAGAAAAAGTGGGAGCATTTACCCAATAATTCTGATCTTCAGTTCTCAAACGTCTATCGAAATATCGAAATGACAGGCGAATTTAACCGCGAGAAAATCAAAGCAACAAATAAAATCATTTTGGCAAAGAACAAGAATGTAGTTCAACCAGCTTCGCTGGAAATTCCAGATTTTGGGGATGAAAAAAAGGTCCTCTTTCTTGGCCAGGTTCTCAGTGATTTTTCGTTACTAGGCTCTCGGGGGCGTATTAATCAGTATGTTCAGTTAAAGGAGATAATCCAGAGGCTACTTAACGAGACTACGTACACCATGATTTTTAAAGCGCACCCGTGGGAAAGGGTGAAGCATGGCAGAGCGATCACTTTAGAGGCTATTGAAGCGTTTGTTCAAAAGGAGTTCCCCGGGCTATTAAATAAGCGGGTCTATCTACTTGAAGATATTAATCTACATAGGTTGTTTTCGAAGGTAGATTATGCCGTAACACTGTGTTCTCAAGCTGGAATTGAAGCTGCATTTCATGGTTTGAAGCCAGTTCAGTTGCTGCGAGCTTTTTATGGCGGCAAGGGCTTTACCAGTGACTATGAAGAGCTTGACAGGTTTATTGATGATTTGAAACTCGAGCTGATCCCAAATGCGTTGACGCTTGATGATTTCGATAAATTTGAGGAGTTTTGCGTGAAAACCTTGTTTTCACATCTTGTATGTATAGATGCTTCGGGAGTGTCACGGTTAGAGGTGCTGTTCAAACTCTATGATGCCCCCCCCCTTACACCAGAAAAAAGCCTGAAAACAGCAATTGGTGAGCGCAACAAGCGCACAGACCAAGTTTCAGCTTCAAACCTTAATGCAAAAAAGCAATTGAGGTTTGCACAAATGCTTAAAATTAGAGCTTTCTCGCGTTTATCTAAGATCGGGTTGTTACGTATAGGTTAAGACAAGGAAGGTTTGGACTTCGCAAGGTTTTGCCAAGTTGTTTGAGGTAGGCAACAATCGGAGCTATTGGCAGTTCTGGTGTATCAGCACTCTCTTAAGTGTAGAAATTCAGACTTGATCTGACAGTTACCGTTCTGACGGCGGGATTTGTCAGATCAGATTTGATCTATGAATTTGGTCAAGCCCCAAGTCTGCTGTAAATTCTGATTTCAGGTTTGGCGGGCTGATCAGATCTGGGTGATGTTTTTGTCTTTTTTCTCCTCTTGTCGTCGCGCAATCCACTCATGAAACTCGTCCATATCGAAGTATTTTCGGGCCTGCCAGTCCTCATAGATTTCAGCTAGGAGAGCTCCCATGAGGTGTAGGGCGGAGGCTTCATTTGGAAAAATGCGAATGACGCGTTCTCGCCTCCTGACCTCCTCAATAAACCGCTCCTGCATGTTAGATGTTCGCAGGCGTTTGCGATATCTGGCTGGCAGTACGTAGACGGCCAGCGCATCTTCCA
>CANNAV010000278.1 GCA_947502585.1 uncultured Pseudovibrio sp. | reverse complement strand
TCAGTAAAGCTCTCAGAGATTTTATCGGTTTCTTACAATAATTTGTCATGAAACCATAGATTCAGAATTCAAACAAAAAATCAATATGTTAATGAAAATTAATAAATCGCCCTGACACAGAGGGAACCCGGTTGCTGACGCCAGGTCTTTTCAAGTTGATCACGAAAACTCTCCCAGGGAACCACTTTGTCGATCCTTGCCAACGGATCATTGCTCGCGTCAGGATCCTTATAGCGAGTGGCAATATCAGAAAATCCAGGTTGTCCCGTGATCCCTCAAGCCCCAGCGCATCAACCTATTAACAATATAACATAAAAATCAAATTTGTAATTCTTGGAGGTGCCCTTAAACATAAACCGCTGGCGTCACCACATTCGTAAGTCCCGCCGACCGTAAATCCGCCGCGATGCGTTCCACATCCGGCTCTTTCATTGTGGGCCAGGTGAGGGCTTCGCCTTTGACGCCGTGGTGTTGATAAGCGTTGAGGCGCAGGGGCAGATTGGGGCTCAGGGCTTCGACGAAACGGATGAGCTTCTCGATTTCTTCAGAGCTGTCTGTGCGATTCGGGATCAGCAGGTAACGTAGTTCGTGGAGTTTGCCGGCCTTAAAGAGTAGTCTGGCAGAGGCAAGGACGCGTTTATTGCTGCGTGTGGTGAGCAGATTGTGCAGGGTGGTGTGGAAGGCCTTGATATCCAGCATTACGCCGTCGGTTACCGGTAGAACAGTCTTCCATGCTGCATCAGGCAGATAACCGTTGCTGTCAATTAAGCAGTTGAGATCATTAAGTTTATCATCTTCCTTGATGGCTGTAAACAAGGCGACAATGAACTTCAGCTGGGTAGTTGCCTCCCCGCCTGAGATGGTGATGCCATTCAGGAACGGTTTGTTCCGGTAAAGGAGCGCCAGCACATCGTCAACGCTGTACTGCGTGACCTTAGGGTTGGCGTTAACAGGGCAGACCGCCAGACACCTATCACAGTGATTACAAATGCTCGGATCGTGCACCACTTTGCTCTGTATCATGGTCAGAGCACCGGCCGGGCACTCCGATACACAGTCGCCGCAATCGTTGCACAGCTTCATGGTGTGCGGATTGTGGCAAGTCGGGCAGGCGAAGTTGCAGCCTTGCAGAAACAGGACAAGCCGATTGCCCGGCCCGTCCACGCAAGAGAACTTTAAAACCTTACTGACTGTAGCGAGGGGCAAGTTCATGGCTCATCACCCGTGGTGCGCGCTCCAGTATTTTCCCATTCGCAGCAGCTTCCACACCCAGCACTGTGGTGTTGATACGAGACCCGCCGCACTCCTTGAATTTCTCAATATCTGACAGACGCACCATGTAGCCCGTGATGCGCACCAGATCATTGTTGGAGACGTTAGCGGAAAACTCACGGAAGCCCAGTTGGAACGCACCTTTAACAAGCTGTTCCAGCGCTGCCGGATTGTTCTTGATGGTCTCGTTCAGTGTCAGGATTTCAGAGACACCGGATGGATAAAACGCATGGTGCTCCGCCAGTGCCTGCACGTGTGTGACCGGATCTGGCTCACTGCCATAAGGAATGCGCACGCCCGGTGTACAGCCGTCATCATCGCTGAGACCCGCTTGCGAGTGCAACATAGCTTTGCCAGGCCAGACGTTTTCCATCGGGCGTGCTTCAACAGCCTCGAAAAGTACTTTGGAGATGCGGTGCCCAAGCTGGTTGGCTGTCTCATCGTGGCCGTACCTGCCGGAGCGGCCCTCCTTGGCCTGCAGCTCATCTACGCATTGCGCCATGGCGAAGATGCCATACATGGCGGTAAAGCGGTCTCTGCGGATCCAACCTTCCTTTACAAGGAAACTTTCAAAGAAACCGGATTTGTTGAAGAGATGATCAATACGGGCTTCTGTAAGGCGGAAGTTGAGATCAATGTAGTTCGGCAGAACGTTGTCGAAGAAGTCAGCAGCGCCTTTGGAGCGGCGTGCCACTTCGCGCAGGTTGATGCGGGTCAGTGTGGAAGCGCCACCGCATAGTGGCAGCACGTTGTAACAACTGGCGACGCCATAGCTGTAATCATCAAAGAGTGGCTGATGCAGTGAATTGTTAGCGATGTGGGGCTTGGAGCATTCGATAATGCTTTTGCAGGCCTGAGAAAAGATCGCATCAGAGCTGACCTCCTGATCCCAGATGAACGTAAGATTCGGTGCGATTTGCTTCAACTCTGCATCAATGCGCATGATCGTGCGGGCAACGCGGTTGTCGGTTGGCCCCACATTGGCGTGCATGAATGCATCTGGCAGTACACGATCCAGATAACGCCAGAACAGCTTCAGTTTCCTGTAAAGGTCTTCATCGCTGACATCATCACAAAAGCGCAGTAACAGATTGTCGAGACGCCCGATAAACACCGGCATGTTGGTGACGGACGGAACGTGATGATAAGCAATCATCAGCGAGTTGATGGCTTCATCCAGCGTTGTCGCCGGCTCCAGCTCAAGGAAGATGCTGCCTTTTTCCAGGACAACAGAATAGTCTGGCATCACATAACGCGGTTTAAATGGTGCATGCCCCTCATACATATCGCAGATAACGCGCTCTTCCAGTGCCCTGGCGGTTTTCTCATCAAGCACGGGGTAAGGTAGAGAATTTTCCGCCTCCAGCGAGAGATAACGAGCCTTTTGCGTAAAGGAGAGGCAAGGGTCTTCCGTAATGTCCTTAAACCGTTTGAGAAGCTCCGACATGGGTATGTTCCTTTTTGCTCTTTGGAACCATCCTTAAACCCGGCAGACGAAGGGTGAATTGAACTATCGCAATTTCCGATTGGAAAAGAGTATTGGTGCACATGGCTGTTGATCAGCATGCAAAATTGATCCACCAGGTTTGGGCTCTCCTTCTATTCTGTAGGGGGGGGGTAATCTTTGTAATATAAGGGCTATATTGGGTTAGCAATAATCAGATTGTCGCGTTTTTATCGCCGAAATTACCATCCCACTCGATATAGATTTCCTTGAAGTAGTATCTCAAGTTATTGATAATGAAGATATTGTCCACGGAAGTCGGTGTTTGTCAAGTAATACCAACCGTCCCAATCATTGACTCGTGTTTATTTGTTTCCTTTTGGTGTTACTTGTGATTACCTGTTGAAGTATTGAACAATCAT
>CANNAV010000277.1 GCA_947502585.1 uncultured Pseudovibrio sp. | reverse complement strand
CTGGTTGATCTTCTGTCCTCTCAAATGGGCCTTACGCCTGCGCAAGTTGACGCTATGTGGGAGGCAGCACCTGAACTGCAGGCCTAGTCAAAACTCCCTCAGTTGACAGTGCCTGAACGGCTTTAACCTCCAGTCATGTGAAATGGCTGGAGGTTTTAATGGCCCAAGCGAATTTTAAAAACTGTTATCCGAAGCTGCAACGGCATGAAGGCGGCTTTGCAGATCATCCGGACGATCCGGGCGGCGCAACCAATAAGGGGATCACTCAGCAAACCTACAATTGGTGGCGTGATCTGAAGGGCTTCAAGCGGCAGTCGGTGCGCCTCATCACTGATACAGAAGTTGAGGCGATCTACCGCGAGCAATACTGGAATAGATGCCGCGCTGACGATCTGCCTTACGGGATCGACTATGCCACCTTTGACGGAGCGGTGAACTCTGGC
Source organism: uncultured Pseudovibrio sp. (assembly GCA_947502585.1). Lineage (GTDB taxonomy): Bacteria > Pseudomonadota > Alphaproteobacteria > Rhizobiales > Stappiaceae > Pseudovibrio. Next base: position 2,781 of record CANNAV010000277.1, on the reverse strand, counting down.
CCCATGCGCGGTGTGAAGTGGCTGCAAAAGGCTGTCGGCGCTGCTGTCGATGGTCGTGCCGGTGATGAGACAGTTGATAAGGCTGGCCGCACTATGGAGCGTACAGCTGTTATTCAGCGCATGTGTGCCTATCGTCTGGGGTTTTTGCAGCGCCTTCGGACCTTTAAAACATTTGGGCGAGGCTGGACACGGCGTGTTGCTGAGGTTGAAGTCGATGCAACTCAGATGGTTCTGGCTCATCTTGACTACAAACCGCAGGAGCAGAGCAGGAAGATAGCTGCAACGGCTGATGTGGTTAATCAGGACAAAAAGCGTCAAACCAAAATCGCTCAGGCAACCGGAACTGCAGGCGGTGCCACAGGGGTTGGTGCTGATCAGGCTGATCCCTCTTTTGTCATTCTGCCCGAGCTCCTCTGGCTTGTTGCAGGCGTTCTGGTCTGCGGCGCTCTTTTCTATTTGTACAAACGGCACGTGTCCGGAGAGCGTCTTGAAGCGTATCGCCGGAAACTCAGTTCCATAGCGGAAACTCTATAAGGGGGTATCATGGCTTTATCTGCACTCATTCCTGTCCTGATCAGCGTTGGTGCTCCGCTGTTAGGCGAGCTTGTTTCTCAGGTGGCCGGAGATCCTGCTGGCAAGGTAGCGACCAGTGTTGTGAATAAGATTGCTGAAGGTATCGGCGTTGATCCAACACCTGAGGCGATCGTTGCCGAGTTCGGGCGCGATCCGGAGGGCATTGCTCCGATGATCCGCGTTATTGAGGACGAGGACAAAACGCACCTGGTCGAAATGCTCAGCAGCATCAACGCAACTATGCGGGCTGAGGCTAAGGCGAAGGGGTTGCTCACTCGGATCTGGCGGCCGGTGTTTGGCATTCTCTTTTCAATCGTGTATTTCTTGCTCGGGCTTGCTCTGATCTACGTTCTCGTGACCGCAATAGATCCCCTGGCAGTTCTAGGCGTGCTGTCTGGGTTCCTGGTCACATACCTGCTCACGGGCGCGTCTGTGCTTGGTGTTTATGTCTGGAAGCGCACGGATGAAAAGATCCGTCAGGTAACTTAAGGGCGCGGCTATGGCTCAAGAGGTTCGTAACAAGTGGATCCGCTCTGAGATCTCCGTTGGAAACATCGTCACGATCATTGGTTTGGTTGTGAGTTTGGCTATTGGCTGGCAAGAGCTGCGCTCCAGCCAGGAAGATCATGGACGGAGGATCGTGGCACTGGAGGCAAAAAGCCTCAAGGCAGATAACGATAAAATCGAGACTGTTCGTTTTGTGGCAGAGATCCGGTCAGATATAAAATACTTGAGGAATGCTCTAGAGCGAATCGAGCGGAATAAAGAGCAGTGAACGGGCCGAGAACAAAGAAAAGTCTCACGTGAGACTTGAGACCATCTTATATGGTCTCACGTACTTTATGTGTTCTTTTAGAAAAGGCAGCTAACTAGCTGAAATATAAAGGGAGGTTTTGGTGCCGGCAGCAGGGATCGAACCCGCGACCCCCTGATTACAAGTCAGGTGCTCTACCATCTGAGCTATACCGGCGTCGTCTTTGTTGCAGGGTATTTACGGGCGCAGGCGGGGTTTGTAAATCCCAAAAACGCAAAAATTTGGAAGAATTCACAGAGGAGAAAATATTTTGGTTGCTATGAAAATTAAAAAAAGAGGTGGCTCCAGAAATCAGGACAGGTAGTTTAAGTGGAACTGTTTCCTGAAAGTGGCATTATGCCGTAAAGGAGAATTACATGGCAAGTGGAGTTCGTCCCTGATCCCGGACATTCGAGTATAGTAACTTTGATTGTTTGAGGCGATGGGAATGAGCAGAAAGCGGGGCAAGAGCACTGATGAGTTTAAGTCCGCTGTAGTTGACCGGCTATATGAAGCCGGAGCAACCCTTGGCAAGGTTTCAAAGGATCCTGGGCTAACGTCAACGCAGTTGAGGCGTAAGCGATGTTTTGCCCCCACCTTGACATCATAATTCTGTAAAATTCCAAGGCAAGAGCGCATTGATTTTGCTCTGTTTGTGGCCTTTTGAAATTTTTGCGAGGGTATCGGCAAGGTAGGCGTACGGGTTGATGCCGTTCAGCTTGCAGGTCTCAATGAGAGAGGCGATGATAGCCCAGTTTTCAGCGCCAGCGTCATGGCCTGCGAATAGTGCATTCTTGCGATTTAGAGCTATGGGTGTCCTTCCGCAACACATTTTGCCCTGATGGGTGCGCTCATTGTTGTAGTGATGGAGCCATTTATCCAGATCAGCCTGCAACTGCGCAATGCTTTGATACAGGTTCTTGCGGAACGTGACCTGATAGAACTTCTGTAAAGTGGTTTTGTGGAAACGCTCACAAATGCCGTGGTCTGCGGGTGTTTCACCTTGGTTTTAGTATGGTCAATATCATTGATTGCCAAAAACAGCTGGTAATCATGCGTGTCCGGCCTGCCGCAAAACTCTGTGCCCCTGTCTGTCAGGATACGCAGGACTGGCGAGATCATGCCCCAGGAAATATTTTCAAACTCATAAACGCTCCCCTCACACTGCTTAAAAAAATCGGAAAGTCACCAACAAGAGCAATCGAAATACAGCTATATCATTCCTGGCAAACCAGAGCAGCCCGCACTTTCATTGAATCACCCTGTGATTTGGTCACCAGATATTCAACCCGGTACGCAGGGCGATTTATTAATGTTAATTAACATATTGATTTTTTGTTGAATTCTGAATCTATGGTTTCATGACAAATTATTGTAAGAAACCGATAAAATCTCTGAGAGCTTTACTGAGAGAA
>CANNAV010000276.1 GCA_947502585.1 uncultured Pseudovibrio sp. | reverse complement strand
CGTTTTGCGGGTTTTGTTCTGAAACCTGCTTGTTCTGTGACATTTTGAAGAGAAGACATAATTGGCCGCATCTGGCGCCAGATCCTTAGGGGTTTGCCGGATGTGTCAGCTAGCCAGTTACCAATGCCCGCCAGGGTATTGTACGGGGGCGCTTGACCGCTGCCCCGCCAGTTATGTCTCGTGAACTGGTCTAAGGCACATGCATGCAAGCATGTGTCAGGGCACATACGCTGTATGTGTCTGATACATATTTTTATGTATCACTGATTGTACATCCGGCAACCGATGTGCAAGCCAGGTTAAACACGCTTAATTTTGTTTGTAGTCATCCGTTTTGTTAAAACGGCTGTGGTCACTTTGTATGAGGTGGCCTTTATGATTATAGCTAATGAGAGTGATCAAGTGTCTTAAGAGCATTTGGTGGATGCCTTGGCGACTGGAGGCGATGAAAGACGTGATACGCTGCGATAAGCGTCGGGGAGCTGCGAATAAGCTTTGATCCGGCGATTTCTGAATGGGGCAACCCACACCGCAAGGTGTACCCGCAAGGGGGCAAACCCGGGGAACTGAAACATCTAAGTACCCGGAGGAAAGGACATCAACCGAGACTCCGCTAGTAGTGGCGAGCGAACGCGGACCAGGCCAGTGGCTGTAGATTAAGAACCGGAACAGGCTGGGAAGCCTGACCTTAGTGGGTGATAGTCCCGTACGGGTAGAAAGATTTACAGTCCTTGAGTAGGGCGGAACACGTGAAATTCTGTCTGAACATGGGGGGACCACCCTCCAAGCCTAAGTACTCCCAGTCGACCGATAGTGCACCAGTACCGTGAGGGAAAGGTGAAAAGTACCCCGACGAGGGGAGTGAAACAGTACCTGAAACCGAATGCTTACAAACAGTTGGAGCTCAAGATTTGTTCTGGGTGACAACGTACCTTTTGTATAATGGGTCAGCGACTTAATTTAACGAGCAAGCTTAAGCCGGTAGGTGTAGGCGTAGCGAAAGCGAGTCTGAACAGGGCGTTTGAGTTCGTTGGATTAGACCCGAAACCGAGTGATCTAGCCATGAGCAGGTTGAAGGTGCAGTAACATGCACTGGAGGACCGAACCCACGAATGTTGAAAAATTCGGGGATGACTTGTGGCTAGGGGTGAAAGGCCAATCAAACTCGGAAATAGCTGGTTCTCCGCGAAATCTATTTAGGTAGAGCGTCCTGTGAATACTCCTGGGGGTAGAGCACTGGATGGGCTATGGGGGCTCACCGCCTTACTGATCCTAACCAAACTCCGAATACCAGGAAGTACTGCAGGGCAGACACACAGTGGGTGCTAACGTCCATTGTGGAGAGGGAAACAACCCTGACCGCCAGTTAAGGTCCCTAAGTTATGGCTAAGTGGGAAAGGATGTACAGATCCCAAAACAACCAGGATGTTGGCTTAGAAGCAGCCATCATTTAAAGAAAGCGTAACAGCTCACTGGTCTAAATAAGGGTCTGCGCGCCGAAAATGTACCGGGGCTGAAGCCATACACCGAAACTGCGGGCTTGTCTTTGACAAGCGGTAGCGGAGCGTTCTGTAAGCTGATGAAGGTGGACCCGTGAGGGCTGCTGGAAGTATCAGAAGTGCGAATGCTGACATGAGTAACGATAAAGAGGGTGAGAGACCCTCTCGCCGAAAGTCCAAGGGTTCCTGCGCAACGCTAATCGGCGCAGGGTTAGCCGGCCCCTAAGGCGAGGCCGAAAGGCGTAGTCGATGGGAACGGGGTTAATATTCCCCGGCCAGTGGGTAGTGACGGATGCCGTGTATCGTATCTCCTTATTGGATTGGAGATGCGGTGAAGGTGTTCCTGGAAACAGCTCCCACGCTAAGACCGTACCCGAAACCGACACAGGTGGACAGGTAGAGTATACCAAGGCGCTTGAGAGAACTGTGCTGAAGGAACTCGGCAAATTGCTCCCGTAAGTTCGCGAGAAGGGAGCCCGGTATGAAGGCAACTTTGTATCGGGGGCACAGAATAGGGGGTTGCGACTGTTTATCAAAAACACAGGGCTCTGCGAAGCCGCAAGGCGACGTATAGGGTCTGACGCCTGCCCGGTGCTGGAAGGTTAAGAGGAGGTGTGCAAGCACCGAATTGAAGCCCCAGTAAACGGCGGCCGTAACTATAACGGTCCTAAGGTAGCGAAATTCCTTGTCGGGTAAGTTCCGACCTGCACGAATGGCGTAACGACTTCCCCGCTGTCTCCAGCACAGACTCAGTGAAATTGAATTCCCCGTGAAGATGCGGGGTTCCTGCGGTCAGACGGAAAGACCCCGTGCACCTTTACTACAGCTTCACACTGGTATTCGTGATGACATGTGCAGGATAGGTGGTAGACGTTGAAGCCCGGGCGCCAGCTCAGGTGGAGTCATCCTTGAAATACCACCCTTGTCCTCATGGATATCTAACCGCGGCGCAACAACGCCCGGGACCGTGTGTGGCGGGTAGTTTGACTGGGGCGGTCGCCTCCCAAATGGTAACGGAGGCGCGCGAAGGTAGGCTCAGAGCGGTCGGAAATCGCTCGTTGAGTGCAATGGCATAAGCCTGCCTGACTGTGAGACTGACAAGTCGGACAGAGACGAAAGTCGGTCATAGTGATCCGGTGGTCCCTCGTGGAAGGGCCATCGCTCAACGGATAAAAGGTACGCCGGGGATAACAGGCTGATGATGCCCAAGAGTCCATATCGACGGCATTGTTTGGCACCTCGATGTCGGCTCATCACATCCTGGGGCTGGAGCAGGTCCCAAGGGTTTGGCTGTTCGCCAATTAAAGTGGTACGTGAGCTGGGTTCAGAACGTCGCGAGACAGTTCGGTCCCTATCTGCCGTGGGTGCAGGAAATTTGAGAGGATCTGTCCCCAGTACGAGAGGACCGGGATGGACGAACCTCTGGTGGACCTGTTGTGGCGCCAGCCGCATTGCAGGGTAGCTATGTTCGGAATGGATAACCGCTGAAGGCATCTAAGCGGGAAACCAACCTCAAAACAAGATATCCCTTGAGAGCCGTGGAAGACCACCACGTTGATAGGAGGCATGTGGAAGAGGGGTAACCTTCGAAGCTGAGCCTTACTAATAGCTCGATCGATCTTGATCACTCCCATTAAGCTATAATCATAAAAACAAACACTACAAATTCCAAGCAATAACCTGGATATACAGGCAGCATCAAAAATGCCTGTCAGCAAACCAGACCAGTTCAGCAGTCAGTGTGA
>CANNAV010000275.1 GCA_947502585.1 uncultured Pseudovibrio sp. | reverse complement strand
CCAAGGCATATATCAAATGGGAAAGCACAGATGAATAAAGCCGCCACGGCAATTTCCAGACATCAGGTTGCGTAATCGTGCCATTGCAACGTCCCATACCTGGATTGAACGCCATGGCCAATATCACATGGCCAGGGGCGTTGCACTTCGCTATGGAGCTCACGGCCTATTGAAATTGTTCGGTAATTGGGACGAATTCCAGGCTCTTGTCTGCCTATGATCAGATCAATAACATTTTCCGTCCACGCCGTTACAAACTTTCCGCTCATTCATACCTTCATGCAAGATACTACCGAAATGAAGGCTTGAAATTTACGCTTCCAGGGCGATTGCGATCTACCTCAAACAACCTGGCAATGTCTTGGCGTCAGGTGCGTAAACGTCCTGAGCAGGGATCAGGCGCTGCTTTGCGCGGTTTTGGCCAGATAAGCCTACGCAAACTTGCGGCGGGCGTCGGCTGCCAGGCCGATGCCGACGGCGCCGAAGACGTTGCCTTCAACCACCGACGCGTTTGGCATCAGGGACTTGAAGTGTTCGCGGAGCATTGGGATGCGGGTTGTGCCACAAGTGAGAAACATGCTGTTGATCTGGTCTGCTGTCACACCAGCCTTTTTCAAAGCGTCCTGAATGGTTGCTTCGATTTTGCTAACGGATTGGCCGATAGCAGCATGAAAATCGGCGTTGGTCGCGTCAACCAGAACATCTTCTTCTCCCAGCTCAATCTTGAGACTTGCAATCTCTGCCGAGGACAGGTCTATTTTGGCTTGTTCCACACGCGTGGCCAGCATATGCCCGTCTTTTGCGCGGATCACTTCGCGCAGGCGCTCCACGAGGTGTGGCTGTGCTGCTTCGCGGCGAACTTCCCCCAGCTGCCGCTGAATGTTCGGCGAATAAAGGTGGTTGATGAACTGCCAGGTTGCCAAATCAAAATAGTACCTGGAGGGCAGGGTCCGCTTACCATCTCTGGTCAGTGTTTTGTAGCCCAGATGCGGCATTACCTGCGCAAGTGAAAGCAGACGGTCAAAGTCGGTACCGCCGATATGAATACCTGAACTTGCGAGAATATCATTGGTGCGGTCGGCTGCATTTTTGCGTTCCGGAGAAACACGAATGACGGAAAAGTCGGATGTACCGCCGCCAATATCCAGCACCAGAATAAGCTCTTCGCGCGTTACCGTTTGCTCATAGGCCAGTGCGGCTGCAATCGGTTCGTACTGAAAAGCAATGTGCTTGAAGCCTTCCTGACGGGCGATCCCTGCCAGCGTTTTTTCGGCTGCACGGTCAGCAACCTCATCGTGATCTCTGAAATGCACGGGCGCCCTAGAACCACGCTGGAAACATTTTCCTGCATGTGCGTGTCCAGCTTGAGTTTCAGCTGGCGCAAGTAAAGCGCAATAATATCCCGGAAAGCCATCCGGCCGCCCATAATAGCCGTTTTCTCCTGGATGAGGGTTGTGCCTAAAACGCTTTTAAGCGCCTGCATAAGGCGACCTTCATCGCCCCCGATATACTCCTCTCTGGCCTTGCGTCCATAAGTGATCTGCTCATCTTCAAAATTAAAGAAGATCGCGGAGGGCATTTCGCAGTACCCGTCTTCGAGCATCACAAGTTCAGGACTTGCACCGGAAAAGATGCCCACGGTTGAGTTGGAGGTTCCAAAATCAATGCCTGCGAATGCGCTGTTCATTTTCAGACCTCTCATCATGCACAAAGTCAGGCAAAGGTGGACGGCTGCCAGACAATTGGCGACATCTGCGGGTTTTCAGTTTCGGGATACCTCCCATGGCATTTGGGAGGGCGGACTTAATACACGCTGCTTTGCGGGATTGCCAGTGATTTTTGACAGGGTATGAATTTTTTTGGGTGAAGATTAAAGGTGTGCATCGTATATGTAAATTACATCTATTATAAAGTAGTGTCACGATTTCCAATCACAGCAGTATCAATGAAACAGCTATTCGGGTCACCGTTGAGTACTAGAACGTTGAAAGCCAACAGGTGATTGAGTCAGAGATTATCAGGAATGATGTGGCCTGCAAAGCAAAGCAGTTGAATGATCTGGGGTATTTACACTCAGAACAGATAGAGCTGCTTCAGTGTCTTCAGGATTTTCAGATCCGTTATCAATCAATTCTGCGCAATATACACCAACTCATCGAGAAGCCGCATTTTTCTTGACGATTTGCTCCAAATAGATTCTTCTTTTGTCATGATTTGCGATATATTCCCGCTCCTCCAAAACTCGAAATGTGCAATGTAACTTTCCTGGTCAAAACGCCTCATATCTACGAAACCATTCTTACCTAAACATTCGGGTTTTCGGAGGAGTTGAGTATAGTATCTGCTGTTGGTACAAACCTTATCGTCAAGATGGCTGGGAAGCTTTGTCTTGTGACGACTGGCGGGGTGGTCACTCGCTGATCACGAGGGATCAGGAAACGAGATTTTGTATTGGCCTGAGGGACGTTTCTTCTGTTGTGCGGAAGTATATTTTGGAGGAGCTTTCCCTTCATTACTCCCATTCTGGCTACGTCAGGCTTTTACGCCGCTTTGGTTTTGAATGTCGCAAGCCAGTGGTACGACCAACAGTCGCTGACGAGGCTAAACAGGCGGCATTCATTGCGATGTATGACAGCCTGCTGAATGCCTTAGCAGCTGATGAAACGGTCTGTTTTGCTGATGCTGTGCATCCTGAATATCAGAGCAAGCCCGCCTTCGGCTGGACACGAAAAGGAACAAAACCTGCTGTCAAAACCACCGCAGGCCGAAAAAGGGTGAATATCCACCGGACGTTATGTCCTGAAAACTTCGATGCTCCGTGGAGCCTGTGACAGTGGATGGTAGTAGCACCGTGCAGCTGCCTGAAAAAATCGGGCAAACAATCCCGACAAGTCAGTCACTTACGTCATTTGGGACAATGCTGCAGGTCACAGAGGCGAAGCTGTCAAAAAATGGGTGGCACGCGCAGGATGTCGCATTCACCTGATCCGGCTACCCAATTACTGCCCCGACCTGAACCCGACAGAACGCTTGTGCGCTGCCCTGCATCAATGCGTTACGCACAATATGTTCTGTTCGACCCCGAAGAAGTTCGCAGAGGCCGTAGCCAAATTCTTTCGGGAAACTATTCCAAAGAACTAGCGGCAGTTCACAGATCAGTGACAATTTCCGCATGATTTCAAATCAAAACTTTCTGGTTTTGGAGTGAAACGGATTGTGTCCCTATAGTGCTGTAAATTATCTGGTTTAGAAATTGAGATAGCCATCGTGGGATTTCTCTTTAGGTTT
>CANNAV010000274.1 GCA_947502585.1 uncultured Pseudovibrio sp. | reverse complement strand
TTTTACAGATCGACGATGGTCATTTCCATCAATAGTATCTTAATAACCCCAACTCCCCGGAACCCATAAAGAGCCTTACATAATACATCATAGTGATCCATTGAAGTCCTTCCCAAAGCCAGCCAGGCTGACTTCATCTGTTGTTCTAAATACAAAATCTCCAGTTAACTTACGAAAAAGGCGGAGCACATGCCCCGCCTTTTTCTATAATCTGCAGCACTTACTCAGCGCTTGGCGTTTCACCGCCGTCACCCTCAGGTGCCGGAGCGTCCCCAGCCTCTCCAGTGTCACCTCCAGCCTCAACAACGTCTTCTGCTACAGCATTTTCATCATCATCAGCTTCGCTAATGCGCTCCACTGCAACAACCTGTTCTTCAGCAGAGGTGTTGAATACGGTTACACCCTGTGTCGAACGACCAGCAATGCGGATACCGTTTACCGGGCAACGGATCAGCTGCCCCCCATCGGTCACCAGCATAATTTCGTCGCTGTCTTCACTCCGGAAAGACGCAACCAGGCGGCCATTACGTTCATTTACAGTCATCGCAGCGATGCCCTTACCGCCACGACCGGTAGTACGGTACTCGTACGAGCTTGTGCGCTTGCCATAACCCTTTTCAGAAACAGTAAGAATGACTTCTTCGCATTCACCCATCTCTTTAAAGCGCTCCTCGGAGATACCCGCATCTTCGAAGGATGCATTACTTTCAGTTTCTTCACCGCGCAGAGCACGGGAAAGCTTCAGATAAGCCGTCCGCTCTTCTGATTCGCAATCGAAGTGAGCGAGGATCGTCATGGAGATGACGTGATCATTCTCCGCAAGGTTGATCCCACGAACACCAACGGAGTTACGGCCAGAGAATACACGGACATCCGTTGCCGGGAAGCGAATGCACATACCCGCTGCAGTCGTCAGAAGAACATCATCGTCTTCCGTTGAAGTCATAACGTTGACGATACCATCGCCCTCGTCCAGCTTCATAGCTATCTTGCCGTTCTTGTTGATCTGAGCGAAATCGGAGAGCTTGTTCCGGCGGATCGTGCCTCGCCTGGTCGCGAACATGACATCCAGCTCAGCCCAGGTCTCCTCATTTTCAGGAAGCGGCAAAATAGATGTGATGCGCTCGCCCTGCTCCAGAGGGAGCATATTGACCAACGCATTACCACGCGCCTGAGGACTGGCCAAAGGCAAGCGCCAGACTTTCATCTTGTAGGCAATACCGCGGGACGAGAAGAACAGCACCGGCGTATGTGTATTGGCAACAAACAGACGTGTTACGAAATCTTCGTCTTTCGTCCGCATGCCGGAACGGCCCTTACCGCCACGGCGCTGTGCGCGGTAGGTGTCCAGAGGTACGCGCTTGATGTAGCCGGTATGAGAGACAGTCACGACCATATCTTCGCGCTGGATCAGGTCTTCATCATCCAGATCGCCGCCGCCATTGGTAATTTCAGTCCGGCGTGGCGTCGCAAACTCATCACGAACCTCTTCCAGCTCTGTGCGAACGATCTCAAAGATGCGCTCACGGCTCCGCAGAATATCAAGGTAGTCCCTGATTTCCGTAGCAAGCTTATCGAGTTCATCACCAATTTCATCACGGCCCAGAGCGGTCAGACGCTGCAGGCGCAGATCCAGAATAGCGCGAGCCTGGTCTTCAGACAGCTTGAACGTGCCATCTTCCTGAATAGCGTAGCGCGGATCATCAATCAGCTGGATAAGTGGTTCAATGTCTTTAGATGGCCAGTTACGCTCCAACAGCTGACGTCGCGCAGTCGCCGGGTCCGGTGCTGTGCGGATCAGATGAATAACATCATCAATATTTGCAGTTGCAACTGCCAGACCAACGAGAACATGAGCACGATCACGCGCCTTGTTCAGAAGGAAACGGGTCCGGCGACCAATAACCTCTTCACGGAAAGCAATAAACGCTTTCAGCATATCCTTCAGAGCCAGTTGCTCAGGGCGGCCACCGTTCAGAGCAACAACGTTGCAGCCAAAGCTTTGCTGAAGCTGAGAATAGCGATAGAGTTGGTTCAGGATAACATCAGGAACGGCGTCACGCTTCAGCTCAATAACAACGCGCATGCCCCGGCGGTCAGATTCATCGCGGATGTCAGAGATGCCCTCGATCCGCTTTTCACGAACAAGCTCTGCGATCTTTTCGATCATAGAGGACTTGTTCACCTGAAAAGGGATCTCTGTGACGATCAAAGCCATACGGCCTGAGCGAATTTCTTCAGTCTCGACCCGGCTGCGCATAAGAACAGAACCGCGTCCGGTCTCATAAGCTGACCTGATACCAGCACGGCCAAGAATGATTCCACCGGTCGGGAAGTCCGGACCCGGAATGATTTCCATCAGCTCTGGCAGTGTGATTTCAGGGCGATCGATCATAGCGATCGTGGCATCAATTACTTCACCCATGTTATGCGGTGGAATGTTGGTCGCCATACCAACCGCAATACCACCTGCCCCGTTTACCAAAAGATTCGGGTAGCGTGCCGGGAGAACTTCAGGCTCTGTTTCGGAGCCATCGTAGTTCTGGTTGAAGTTCACCGTATCCTTATCGATATCGGAAAGCTGTGCCTGAGTAACTTTTTCGAGGCGACACTCTGTATAACGCATCGCTGCAGCCCGGTCACCATCGACCGAACCAAAATTACCCTGCCCATTAATGAGTGGCAGGCGCATGGAAAAATCCTGCGCCATCCGAACAAGAGCATCGTAAATCGCACTATCACCGTGTGGGTGATATTTACCCATAACGTCACCAACGACGCGGGCGGATTTACGATAGGGCTTGTTCCACTCATATCCGTTTTCATGCATGGAATACAGAATACGGCGGTGAACCGGCTTCAAACCATCACGAACATCGGGAAGCGCACGGCTCACAATCACACTCATCGCGTAATCGAGATAGCTACGCTTCATTTCATCTGTGATAGAGACGGGCCGAATGTCGCTGGGTACGCCACCTGGCGGTGTACTTAAGTCCTGATCTGCCAAGGATTATTCTCATCAATTTATGTCAGAATTCTTAGTCTTTATAGCCGATTCAAACCCCAGAACCAAACCCCATAAGCACTGAAAAGCCACCTAATAACAACTACCTTACCACAGAGCCTTACCATCAGCCGGTTACAATGCCTTTCTGCGTAGTTTCGTTGCTCAGAAGCATCACTCTTCCCATAGAAATACTAAGTGCTATTCCGCCAGTGCAAAAACTTACAGGGCGATTTATTAATGTTAATTAACATATTGATTTTTTGTTTGAATTCTGAATCTATGGTTTCATGACAAATT
>CANNAV010000273.1 GCA_947502585.1 uncultured Pseudovibrio sp. | reverse complement strand
ATTTCCCATCAGTCCATCTCCTGTTTGGCTGTAGTTAAGCCGATTGAGATGTCTCAGAAAACCCTAGGGCGGTGTAGACACCAACCAAAACTGCAGGTAACATGGGAAACACCTTTCTCTTGTTTTTAGCAGCTTTCTGCGCATTTTTAGCGACTTCTTACAATTTTCCTTCTGAGTTAAGAAGTATCTTAGCGATAATCCCTTTCAGAGCTTTTAATTCCATAAAGGATCAGATCGCGGCTGGACATATTGTATACTGATGTATATAATATTATGCATATAAACCAAACCCCGCTTGATCAGCCATCCCATTCCGGCCTAATCTCACCTAAGGTGAATTATTAGGCTTTCGCTGCGGTTCAGCTGGAAGCTGCGTCAGAAAGACGCTATAGGGACGACAACTGTAAGCTGCTTTAATTTCAGGAAGCGCTTCTAATGCATTTGTTAAATGATTAAGCCAACGCCATGACGGCGCACCGCCAACTCCGGAAAGTAACGGGGAGGTTCGCCTGCTCAAAGCTCCGTTTCCTGTTCACATCGGGAAGCGAAATGAGGAGATCGCCGAATGACTCAATCTCTAAACAGTTTCAAAGCCAGGCAAACGCTGCAGGTCGGCGGCAAGTCTTATACTTACTTCTCCATTCCTGAAGCAGAAAAGAACGGCCTCAAAGGCGTTTCCAGGCTGCCTGTCTCCCTCAAGGTGGTTCTGGAGAACCTGCTCCGCTTTGAAGATGGCCGCACAGTTACAGCGGACGACATCAAGGCCGTAGCCGCCTGGCTCACCACCCGCAGGTCTACCCACGAAATCGCTTACCGTCCTGCCCGTGTTCTCATGCAGGACTTCACCGGCGTACCGGCTGTTGTTGACCTCGCCGCCATGCGCGATGCTGCTGTCAGCCTCGGCGGTGATCCGAAAAAGGTGAACCCGCTGGTTCCCGTCGATCTCGTCATCGACCACTCCGTCATGGTGGACTATTTCGGCACCACCTCTGCCTTCGCCCTCAACGTGGAACGCGAGTATGAGCGCAACAACGAGCGCTATGAGTTCCTGCGCTGGGGCCAGTCCGCATTCGATAATTTCCGCGCCGTTCCTCCAGGCACCGGCATATGTCACCAGGTCAACCTTGAGTACCTCGCCCGAACTGTCTGGACCTCGCAAGAAAACGGCGAAACTCTGGCTTATCCGGACACTCTGGTCGGCACCGATAGTCACACCACCATGGTCAACAGCCTCGCCGTCCTCGGTTGGGGCGTGGGTGGTATTGAGGCAGAAGCAGCTATGCTCGGCCAGCCAATCTCCATGCTGATCCCGGAAGTCGTTGGCTTCAAAATCACCGGAGAAATGGCAGAGGGCATCACCGCGACAGACCTCGTGCTTACAGTGGTTGAAATGCTGCGTAAGAAGGGCGTTGTCGGTAAGTTCGTGGAATTCTACGGGCCCGGCCTCGACAACCTCTCACTGGAAGACACCGCCACAATCGCCAACATGGCACCGGAATACGGTGCCACCTGTGGCTTCTTCCCAGTGGACGGCGACACCCTCAAATACCTCAAGTCCACAGGCCGTGGTCCGCACCAGATTGCGCTGGTTGAGGAATACGCCAGGGTTCAGGGCATGTACCGCGAGCCCCACGCGGAGCCAACCTTCACCGACACGCTTGAGCTGGACATCTCCACCGTTGTGGCATCCATTGCCGGACCAAAGCGCCCGCAGGATCGTATCTCCCTCGCCGACGCCGCAGATGGCTTCGCCAAAACCATGGCTGAGGAGTTCGAAAAAGCAGGCGAAGAGTTCAAACGCGCACCGGTGAAAGGCCGCGACCATGACCTTGGCCACGGCGACGTGGTCATCGCCGCGATCACAAGCTGCACCAACACCTCTAACCCGTCTGTTCTCATTGGCGCTGGTCTGGTGGCCCGCAAAGCTCTCGCAAAGGGTCTTCACGTAAAACCATGGGTGAAAACCTCATTGGCTCCCGGCTCTCAGGTGGTCACCGACTACCTTGAAAAAGCTGGTGTTCAGGAAGACCTCGACGCGCTCGGCTTCAATCTCACCGGCTACGGCTGCACCACCTGTATCGGTAACTCAGGTCCACTACCGCCGGAAATATCCAGATCCGTTATCGAAAACGACCTCGTGGCCTGCTCCGTGTTGTCGGGCAACCGCAACTTCGAAGGCCGCGTCAACCCGGATGTACGTGCCAACTATCTGGCATCCCCGCCACTGGTTGTCGCCTACGCCATCGCTGGCTCGCTCAACATCAACCTGGCAAAAGACCCGCTCGGCAACGACAAGCAAGGCAAACCGGTCTACCTGAAGGACCTGTGGCCAACCACGGAAGAGATCACAGACCTCATCCGCTCCTCCATCACTAAAGAGATGTTTGAACAGCGTTACGGTGATGTGTTCAAGGGCGACGAGCACTGGCAAAACATCAAGGTGGAAGGCGGCATGACCTACGACTGGCCGCCAGGCTCAACCTACGTGCAAAACCCGCCTTACTTTGCAGGCATGACCATGGAGCCAACACCCCTCACGAATATTGAGGGCGCAGCAGTCATGGGTCTGTTCCTCGATTCCATCACCACCGACCACATCTCCCCAGCCGGGGCGATCAAGGCAGACAGCCCGGCGGGCCAATACCTTGCCAACCATCAGGTCGCGACCAAAGACTTCAACTCCTACGGCTCCCGCCGTGGCAACCATCAGGTCATGATGCGCGGCACCTTCGGCAACATCCGCATTAAAAACCAGATGGTGCCGGGCGTGGAAGGTGGCTACACCATGAAGGACGGCGAGCAACGCTGGATCTACGACGCCTCCATGGAATACAAGGAGGCTGGCATCCCGCTTGTTGTCTTTGCTGGCAAGGAATATGGCACCGGATCTTCGCGCGACTGGGCGGCAAAAGGCACCAAACTGCTCGGCGTACGCGCTGTAATCGCTCAAAGCTTCGAGCGCATCCACCGCTCCAACCTTGTTGGCATGGGCGTGCTGCCCTTGACGTTTAAAGAGGGCGAGAGCTGGCAGTCCCACGGCATCAATGGCACTGAGCTAATAACCATCCTCGGCGTAGCAGACCTCAAACCCCGCCAGATGGTCAATATTCAGGTCGAATTCACAGACGGTTCAAAGAGAACCATCGAAGCCCTCTGTCGCATCGATACCGAAGACGAACTGGAATACATAAAAGCCGGAGGCATCCTGCACTACGTCCTGAGGAACTTGGTGAGCAGCTAATACCAACCTTCCCAGTCATTGACTCGTGTTTATTTGTTTCCTTTTGGTGTTACTTGTGATTGCCTATTGAAGTATTGAACAATCATCAGGAT
>CANNAV010000272.1 GCA_947502585.1 uncultured Pseudovibrio sp. | reverse complement strand
CAAGAGGAAAAAAAGGACAAAAACTACATCTAGATCTGATCAACCCGCCAAACCTGAAATCCGAATTTACAGCAGACTTGGGACTTGACCCACCGCCACAAAACGGAAACTGTCAGATCATGTCTGAACTTCTACACATTATTGTTCACAAACCTATGGAATCATAAATCCTTCATTTCATTCAACTACTTTTTGGTCAGGCTCTAAGATTGCATCCGTCATTTCCAGCAGCCCTGCCTCTGTCCGTTCCTGTCATTTGCTGCAACTCTATCCGCCCCGGCCCGATCCGCTTGCACAAGCGCCACAAAGCCTTGGGGGCTTAGGTTATTCTTTGTAAACCCGCCGCAGCTGCTCGCACTCTTTTGTGTCACGCAGCCTGGCATCATCAAAATACTCAAGACACAAGCGGTAATCTTCAAGACCTTGCAAATAGGCATCATCCTGCTTCCTTTGTTGTTCCGCTTTCACAGTCCCTTGCAAAGCTTCATGCTCTGCCTCGATAAACGCCCCCTGCCGGATCTGGTGCCAGGCAACGGCCGCAAGTGCACAAAGAAGAAGGGCGGCCGCCAGCGCCCGCCCTGTCTTCGTTCTAATAAAGAAGGAAAGAGCCGCCCCCATTTCAGGCGGCCCGTTCTTTATTAATCAGCAAATAGCCAGCAACGCCCACGCTGAGAACCAGAGCGATTGCAAAGCCCCACTGCACCGGCCCGGAGCCCGCCAGAATGCCTGAGAAACCAGAAGCAGCCATTGCACTCTTGGTGATACCATCCGGGCTAAGCCATGCGCTGAGTGCGCTGGTTTCCTCATCAACGGCCCTTGCACCTTCCTCATTTGCATGCGGCTCGAGATTTGGAGCCGGAGCACGTTTAATAATGGCATTATTGACCAGTTCCAGGGATCGCTCCTGCACATGCCGCACGCGCCGTGTCCAGCCGTTTTTGTTGTAGGGCCAGTTTCTCAGCCGCTTCATGAATTTCAGGCGAGCGGCAGAGAAGAGGTTGATTAAGGCCGTGGCAGAATGCGCCTTCACAGCAGCTAAAGTGAGCACACCCAACACACCGTCTACTTTGACTTTGAGGATCTTTTGCAGGATCTTGACGGCCCGCGCCGGGCCGGAGTTTACGGCACAGTCAAAAACGGCATAGTCCAGCCCACGCAGCAATTGATCGCCCTTCACAGCATCCCAGTATTGCGCCCGGTAGATCTCGACTGCCTCCTCACGGCTCAGGCGCTTCACCTCTTCCACGCTCACCGCACGGCCACGCCAAGCAGACAAAGTCCTTTGAGTGACGCCAAGATTTGTTGGGCCGCCCGGATCTGCTTTGCGCGACCGGTTTGCAAACCCGCCTTCAATATTAAGCAGGTCTTCAATGATCAGTTGAAACGTGTCTTTCATTCTCTGCCCCTAATAAAAAACGGGAGCCTAAGGCCCCCGTGCAGGTATAAAAAAAGCCGCTGTTGCGGCGCGGAAAATTAACATGCTGGTTTTGGGTTAGCTTTGCGGAGTAACCGGCAGCAAGTAATGCAGGGCAATGCGTATCTTGCCCCCGCTGAAGCTGCCCGTGTCTCCATGTGCCGTGATCACAACCGGACTATCTGAATAGAAGGGTTGCGGCCCAATCACACCGGCATTATTTGCCCCTTCTGCAATGCCCATATAGCCGCCGAACTTTTCCGGCTCCCCGCTTATCCCGACGTGATATTGCCAAACGCCGGTCACAGCCTCCACAGTCCGGGAAGATACACAAAACACAATGGCCCGGTTAGGGATTACCACCGAACTTTGAACGCTGCTACCTGCAAGGTTCAACTCTTCTTCAATCGTGACAAACTGACTTTGTGCGCCGTGATCCGTTTCACTTAAAACAGTTTTCTCTTGCTGGAAGGCAAGCCCGCCCGTGCCCGGATCTGTGCCCAGCCCGGCCACAGAAGAAAAGCTGCCCCATGTCCCAGCGGAATAAACCTGCATGGTTTCCGCGCTTTCAATCCAGGTTGCCCACCCGGTACCTGGTGTAAGGAACACCCAGGCACCGGCACTAAAGGCCGCGATCTGGTTTTCATGCCCGGCAAAGTCCCCGGCCGCCCCGGCAGGCACGATGTACCGCGCTCCCTCTGCAGGATCTGCGGGCGGATTGGTTACGCTGTTTGAGATAACCGAAAGCTGCACCACCACATCAAGCAGCGCTAACGCTTCGTTATGGGTTACATGCTTTTGTGATTGCGCAGCCGCAATCATCGGCAGGTTCAGGTGTGCTGTTGTACTCATGGTTTCCCCTTTACGCCTCGAAGTGAGCAACGGCAGGAACACCGCGCCCATAGACCTCAGATAGCTGACAGACCCACACGTCAAAACTGGATGCAGGCCCGCCAAAGTCTTCCAACTGCATGGCGGCTGTGTAGGATACAGACCCGCTGGAAGCAGAAAGGGAGCGCTTTAAAACGCCCCCTTGCCGGATCTCAACCATGTAACTTTCCAGCGCCTCTCCAAGAGGCACCTCTGCTCCCTCCCAGCTATCCCCGCCCGTTCGCGTGCGCCTTATCCAGCTTATTGCAATGCTATCATCAAGCGCACGGGTGGCGGATAAGTGCACAGGTGAAAGCGGCCGCTCTCCCTTGCCGGTGAAGGTCTTTTGGTAGCTGGTGTAATCGGCAGACCCCACACCGGCACCGGCCTTTCCAGCTTGCCAGTTAAGCGGCAACCCCAGCTCAGAACGCGACAGGCCGTTTTGTGTCATGCCGCCATCCAGCACCACAACACGTGCACCTGCAGGTGCGCCCATGCCCGGCTCACTGCCCCGTTGCCCCGTAACAGCTTGCTCAGGGTATAGGTGCGCGTGCCGGTCAGCTCAGCCTTTGCAAACTGCTGCAGCTCCCATTCACCGCCTGCCCCTTTTATCAGCAAAGCACTGCCGCCAGAAAAAACCAGATCCTCTTCAAGAAAAGCCAGCGCCCCGTTGTAAAGCTTTACCTCTACCCGGTTGCCATTATCCCAGCGGTGTAGCGGCCCTGCAGGCAATGGCGCCTGCAGCTCCCCCATTATGCCTTGCTGATTAAGAGCGGCCCGCAGCTCATAGCCGCTTTCCAGCGGGCTGGATAAGAACGCCATGCCCGGCGTAAATGGCAACTGATAGCCGGTCAGATAGCCTTGCCATGGCGTGTCCTGATCGCGCAAAAGCGGCCCATCAATAAACACACCAATTGCAGCCGCCTGGAGAACCTGCCCTTGAGAGACAAAGGCGCGTGTTGCACCTTTGGTTGCCTCAGATAGTGTCCACGGAAGTGGTGTAATTTGTTTTCCGGCGTTTTGAACTTACCGGTTACATGGCCGCGAGTATTTGCGGAGCCATGATTTGATCTTCGCAGATTGGCTTT
>CANNAV010000271.1 GCA_947502585.1 uncultured Pseudovibrio sp. | reverse complement strand
GGCCGGATACATACATGCAAATAACCACATGCCAAAACCAAAAAACACCTTGCAAACAGGAGTCGTCCATACATACCAAACGCGACATGGGTAGTTTGAATTTCCCTTTGTTCAAAGAAACTTACTTCTAAACGGTACCTGCTGATTTTGTAGGGTTCTCAGGCCGCCAGTTTCACTGGCAGAATTCCGAGAGCGTCTTGAAGCTTTTCCTCGGAGAAATCATACTCACCCAGCATGTTGATGTGTGCCCATGAAATGGGGGAATGGGCGGCGATGGTGCGCAGCAGTGTCTGTCTGGTTTGCTGGTCTTTGCACTTGTTGACCTGTCGGGTGAGATAGAGATAGTTCCAGCAAATGATGCTGTTTTTGATGAGACGATTGCACGCCTCGGCAATTTCCTGTTCCTCTTTTTCTGCCTGGGTAAACTCACGAGGGTTGCCGACAGCGACGGCCCGCGTGAATTTGTTTGCCAGTTCGACTTTATTGAGCTGTTTTTCGATCGCCTGCCGCAGGTCAAGATCTTTAATATAGCGCAGGATAAACAATGATTTGATGATCTGGCCAAAGGCTTTCAGTGTCTGATAAAGGGCGTGCTGGCGCGAGTAGGAGTTGAGCCTGCGGAAGATGTCTGAGGCGGTGTTTTCTTTCAGCTTAATGGTGGCAACCAGACGCAGCAGGTCCTCCCAATTCTCCCGGATCAAAGCCTCATTGACGTAATTGCTTGGCCTGATCCGCCAGCCTTCGCGGATTTTGCGGTCATGGCCCCGAAACAGGTAGATCCGCTGCTTATGCAGTTTCTTGATACGTGGCGCGAAGGAAAACCCAAGAAGGTGGGTGAGGGCGAAAATGGTCTCGCTGTAGCCGTGACTGTCGGTTGAATGGATGTCGCTTTTAACTACGTCATTATGCATAAGCCCATCAATGACATAAGCGCTTTCGCGATCGGCAGCGCTGATCATCAGTGAGTGCCAGAGTAAATTGCGCTCATCGCCAAAGGTATAGGCGCTTACCCCCTGACTTTGGCCGAATTATTTGAAGGATCGCGCAGCCAGAAGCGATTCCCCACGTACCTCAAACTTCTGTCCATCGCTTGCTGTGTGCAGCAGCTCCACGTTCTGGCGATAGAGGTTGGGCAGTTCCATCTCGTCCATGGCCTTCAGAACCAGATCATTTGCAGCGCGAATGTTTTCAAGAGAAAACCGCCAGTTAACGGCATGTTCCAGTTCACTTTCGGTGATGTTGGCTGAAATCCGCGCCATCTTTCGCACACCGATGCTGCATCCCAGCCCCATGATCCCCGCCAGCAGGGTGGTGCGCGGAACTGACTGGCTGGTATGGGTTTGTTGCCAATGCTCCAGAGCACCCAGCATTCCGCAGTGGTTGTGGGTGGTTTCCAGAACCTGTGCAAGCGGCACGTCGTGGCGCTCCGGGAACAGCTCCTGCAGCGGGTCATTTTCGGAAGATTTTGCCGCTGGAGTTTTGACGTGAAATGAGCCGTCTGCCCGGAATTTCAGGTGCGGATTTGCCTCAATGTTGCCATTCGTTGCCTGATATTGTGCCAGAAGGGCTTTATCCAGCTCCTGCAGGATCGGGGCAGGATCTGAAAACTTCGTTAATCCGGCCCGCTCAAGCAGCAGCTGTTTTTCCCGGTTCCAGCGCTCAGGATCAATCAGATAAGTATCCATGGCGCGATACTTATAAGACTGTTCGACGTTCAGGTCTCCTGACTTGATAGCTTCTGCAACATACTGAAACAGCAGAACTTTATAAAGCGAGCTGCGGAAGCTACCGTCTTTGCGGGAGAGTGCCTTACTGTCTTCTGGGGAAAGGAATTTTACCGGGGCGCGTTCGGTGACCGCGCCATCGCGATCTTTAAAATAATTGATGGCCTCCATGAGGCTGGAGACGCGTTCGCTGGCGTCAAAAGTCAGCGCTTTTAAAATTGGATTGAGCCGGTTTTGCAGCTTAAGTGAGTGATCTTCCAGCACCTCATACCAGCTCTGATCTGATCCGGAGTTCTGCAGATCCGCCTTAAGAGGATCAAATATACCCGTTTGCCTCCGGTCCAGTACCTCTCTGATTTTGATGACCTTTTGCGTATCTGACAAGGCGTTGGAATCCGTCAGGCTCCTTATGTTCCCAATCAGGCCGGAAACAGATTTGTCTGCCTTGTCTACTTCCGCTTTCAGGCGCTTGTCGTGTTCCCTGCGCTTCTCAAGTAACATCTCCTTGTGTTCGCGCGAGGCTGCTGTTTGGAAGGCCTTCATCACGTTGAGCATCACATCAATCAGATTGTCATGAATGCGGAAAAACTGATGCGCAACAAAGGCCGCAGCGTGTATGTAGCGATCATTGGCCTCACGTCGTCGTATCTGAAATATCTCTGATCTCAACACACTGCCTGCAAAATAGCGAGTACCGGCGTGACCAAGCTTAAGACGTTGCAGGATATCCTCCAGCTGACCGTAAAGCTCAGCAAGCGTGGAAAAATCGGCAGCCCTTTCCCTGATACGAGTGGGTTTTGTTGATTGCGACAGCTTCTTGAGCAGTGTTAAACGATAACGGGTCTGGTCATCCGATGTGATAAACAGCTTGTCCAGCAAGCTGCGGGCTGTGTCGGTCAGGTGGGTGTCCATCAGGGTGATGTGATCCGCCTTGCGATTTTGCAACCCTGCTCGGATCAAGTCAGTTAAAGAACGCGCACTTGGAATCTGAATTTTATTCTGTGTCAGGAAATCGATGCATCGGTCAAAGATGAGCCTTGGCTTCAGATGCGCCTCAGACATGGCGGCAATCTCTAATGCCAGCATCTTGCTGGAATTTTTATCAAATTGATTGAAACCGTAATGAGCGAGAATGACCTTTTGGTGCCTTTGCCGCGCCCGTGAGGAGTAAGTGATAGTACATGCATCTTTAACATTAAGCTTGCTGGCGACATAGGCGATGTCACGTTGGTGGAAGGTGTCTGGCGAAAAGAACCTCTTTGTCGCCCGAAATTATCCGCAGCTCACTAGAAAGAACACCTGATAAGCTGGGTTCTGTAACGTTCGTGCTGTTTCCAGCAAGGATTTTGAAAGATCGAAGAACTTCTGTCGCTCGCGGAAATCGAAAAGTGGTGGGGTGTCGAAGGCGGATTGTTCGCCTGCGCTTAAGATTTGCATGCGTGCCATAGGTCAGCTCAGCAATGTTAATGTGTTATCGTTGAAACGTTCGTTTTGCCTTACTGGAATATCAAGCGAAACTCATTGATAAAAACACCTCTTTTGTTATCGCTTATTGCTGATATTGATATTTTTATCGAATTTAACTCAGGATAACACAATGATGCCCCAGACTATCGCTTATTTGCGTGTCTCTACTGCCGAACAAAGCCTGGAAAAAAACAGGGGTCCTATCGGCGTTGTTGCAGTACTCCAGCTCAGGTTGCAGTACGCCCTTACCCGCTTGAACTCAGGTCGCGTTTACCCGCTCG
>CANNAV010000270.1 GCA_947502585.1 uncultured Pseudovibrio sp. | reverse complement strand
GTTTTACAGATCGACGATGGTCATTTCCATCAATAGTATCTTAATAACCCCAACTCCCCGGAACCCATAAAGAGCCTCTGATGTTTCCAAAATCAACCGAAAACGGATAAGCGCCATAAACAGCGTGCTTTTCAAAGGCGCGCTACATTCCTTGTCCAAACGATACAATTATTTTCAGAGGTGCCCTGAGGTGAAATACTCTTTTGATGGCAGCGTCATTGGTTTCCCTCCCCTCACGCAACCCGAACATCATGAAGAAGAAAAGTTGAGGCGCGAGGCAAATCACCTGCGTCTAATATCTGCTGTTTGAGTCCTGCCTTGTGGCATCAAGCTTCTATTGGGCTTCATCAACGAACACGCCGCCGCATGTATTTCGCATTCAGCATGCCGTTTAGGTCAGGCGCGGATCATATCTGAAGCCTTCTCAGCGATCATGATTGTCGGCGCATTCGTATTGCCTGAAATCAGCGACGGCATTACGGAAGCATCGATCACGCGCAGACCTTCCAGACCGTGTACTTTCAGGTCCGGGCCGACCACCGACATCTCGTCTGTGCCCATCTTGCAGGTCCCGACAGGGTGGTAGATCGTCTCCGCCCGATCCCGTACTGCCTGCCTGATGCTACGTTCATCATGGCCCAACCCGTAGATCATGTCCTCCCGGTACTTCGCAAGTTCAGGCCCTTCCAGAATATCCCGTGTCATGCGGATACCCTTCACCAACACATCCATGTCTTCCGGGTCTGTCAGATATTTCGGGTCAATACGTGGAGCATCTGCCGGGTTTGCTGAGTTGAGCCCGACTTCCCCGGTCGATTTTGGCCGCAAAACGCAAACGTGACAGCCAAACCCGTATCCGCGATAGAGTTTTCGCCCGTGGTTATCAACGATGGAGATGACAAAATGCAACTGAACATCAGGCCTGTCCAGTTCCGGGCTGGTCTTCAGGAAAGCGCCGCCTTCCCCTACCGGTGAGGCAATCATACCAGACCCGTCTTTGCGCCAGCGCAGTATCTCCCTGATCAGCTGAATGCCCGGCTTTAATCCCAGTCCCAGCATATCCGTTTTGCCGGAGCGGTAGCTGATAGTGAAATCCAGATGGTCCTGCAGGTTCTTGCCCACACCAGGCAAATCATGCAGCACCGGGATATTGTGTTTCGCCAGCTCATCTGCTGGTCCAACGCCTGAAAGCATGAGCAGCTGTGGAGACTGGAACGTGCCGGCTGAGACAATAACCTCACGATCTGCTTTCACAGTCGTAAGCTTGCCCTTCCGGCTGTACTCAACACCAACAGCTTTTTTGCCTTCAAACAGTACCTGAGTGCTGCGCGCATGCGTGATTACGGTCAGATTGGGGCGATCCATGACAGGGTGAAGGTAGGCAGCTGCAGCCGAACAGCGCTCTCCCTTCTTATCATCCTGATGAAACTGCGTGACCTGATAAAGCCCCACGCCCTCCTGATCTCCGCTGTTGAAATCGTTGTTGCGTTTGATCTGCTGCCCTTCTGCTGCCTTAAGAAAAGCGTGTGAGACAGGAAGAGGTGAACGTAGCTCAGAAACGTGCAGAGGTCCATCAGCCCCATGCATCTCGCTTTCACCGCGCTGATTGCATTCCGCTTTCCTGAAGTAAGGCAGCACCTCGTCAAAGGACCACCCTTCAGCACCCTGCTCCACCCAGCTATCATAATCCTGCTTCTGGCCGCGGATATAAAGTTGCGCATTGATGGCGCTGGAACCACCCAAAGCCTTGCCGCGTGGGTGGAATGTGGTTCTGTCGTTCAGCTCCGTTTGCGGAACGGAGTTAAATGCCCAGTTGTTGATGGCAAAGGGCTTGGCGGAAACCATGGCTGCAATGCCAAGAGGTGCCCGCACCAGAACAGATTTCCCTTCACCACCAGCTTCAAGCAGGCAAACCGTTGTTGAAGGGTCTTCTGTAAGTCGGGCTGCAAGCACACACCCTGCTGAGCCGCCTCCAACAACCACATAATCAAAATTCATTGCGCCCCCCCAAAAAACACACCACACGCCCGAAAGCCCTCATCTCTCCTGGAAGTGAAGCAGCAACAGGGCTTAAAGTACTTTGAACTCACCTTAATGCGGGCGAGTTGTTTTATGTTTCGATGGTAATAGGCCTTTCCCTTCACGGAAACCTGAACATTCAGGTGAGTATGTCATGCGCTGAACTATACATGGAGCCTTTTCATGAAATAATATTTAAACACAAAACCTTACCAAGGTTCATCCCCAGTTTATCCCCTGCGCAGGTTTCTCTGGTTCGGGTCGGTCAGATCGTGCAGCCTGTTCGCCGCTGCCTGCGCAAATCGCAATACCACCGCTTTGCGGGTTGCAGCACAGAGCTTGTGTTCAGGTGCTTCGCGAATGATTTCTGCCATGTAGTCATCAGCCAGAATGAAGCCGGTTTCTTCGGGAAAAATGTCTTGCGGAACGTCCGGGCTGGTGGCGAAAAATAAGCGATCACAGTAATCATGATATTCATGCCATTTACTGTCTGCTTTAAAGTCCTCAATGGATGATTTGATCTCGATAATCCAGATCTCGGACCTCTTACCAAGCACTACCAGATCAGCGCGGCGGCCGGAGGCTAATGTCAATTCTGGCAGGCTCGTACAACCCAGCACCCGCAAATAACGTTGTACCCCGCGCCGAATTTTAAACGCGCGCTCAGACTGACGGCCATCGGCCAGTGGATCATCCAGTTGAACGCGATTTGAGCCCTTCACAAATTCCATGAAATCGTTCCCACTTTGTTCTAGTTATATTATCAGGCTGCCAGACAATTTCAATCAGGATTAAATCAGGGCCTCACCGGGTTTCAGGCAATGCGAATTCCAGCTCGGCTGAAGCGGGACACTTCGATTTGGAGTATGGGGCACTTGAATTTGGAACACTTAACTTTGTGGGGTCTTTTTTGCCCTTTAAGGGCATGAAGCGCGATTTTCCATTCGCGGATTCAACTCGCCAGTGCAACTTTACTGAGGGTATATGACGTGAGGCAGTAATGCCGATGTGTCTTTGACCGTCTAAAGTAAAGGAACACGAATTCGAACCTATCACCGCCTCACGGAGGGACAGCGTAATCAAATTTACGCTTTGATGAAAGCCTCCCCTGTGTCAGGGAAGTTGTCCGCGTCTCTATTTGTCTCTATTTAACCCAGAGGGCGGATTAGGATGAATGAGTGGGCTATTCACCAGAGCGAAAGGTGGCCGTGCTTAAGCGTATGCTTGCGCCGGACACCATGACCATACGTCAATTGTCGAATGAGGAAGGTATCAGCCTGGGGACACAGCATAAGTGGCGTGATGAGGCACGTGACAAAGGCCAGCTTTTGCCTGACGCAGATGCTGGCCCTGAAGGCTGGTCATCACGTGACAAGTTTGCTGCCGAGTTGATCAGCATGCAAAATTGACCCACCTGGCGGGATAATTTGCATTTAAAAATGACCCGCCTTGTTTGTTAGAATT
>CANNAV010000269.1 GCA_947502585.1 uncultured Pseudovibrio sp. | reverse complement strand
AAGGCCAGAAAGAACAGTGGTTTTGTGGAAGGGCTCAACAACAAGATCAAGGTCCTCAAACGCAGATGCTATGGCCTGTTCAACACACAGACCATATTCCAGCGGTTGTTTCTGGACTTACAAGGCTACGAAAAATTTGCTTGAGTACCATTCCTACAGAACGGACGGAGAGCCAGCTGGCGTGCAGACTTTTATCAACCGTGCTGATGCGCGACACGGTGACGCATTAGACGCGGACTGTGATTGGGTGCAGATGCAGCAAAGTTACGACCTGGGCGATATTCAATGGATTAGGCTGGATAGCTTTAAATCCAAAGAAATTTTTTTAGAACAAACACGTAGCACATCTGGGCCGGCGCAATTGTAGTGATATTCCATTTTTTTATAATTATTATAAAGTGATAGCTGCACTTTTGTGTTAACCGTGGAACTTGCGAATTTGATTGCTGTCAATGCAAGTCATTCGCAATAGCAGTGTTATGTCTTCAGGAAATAGCATTTTGGAGGCTCAGATGTCCCTGTTGGCCAGAGAACCATTCGAGCAGGTGCCCTGTAAAGAAATATTTGCACCTTATCGCGAAACGTTTGTTCCACCTGTACAGGCCAGGCCGCTGACAGAAGTTGGTGCAGGTGTTGAGCTGAAAGTTGTTCGCCTTGGAAGAAACCGGGCCGATGCCCTGAAACTGCGCTCGCTTGGCCTGACGAGTGACCGCCCACTTTCCATTTTTGAAGGTTGTGGGTCGCGGGCACGCATCCTTACCATCGGATCTCAGCGCGTGGCTATTGGTGTTGAGCTGGCTGACACTATTTTAGTGGAAGAGGTCAGCCAATGAGCTGCCACGACACTGGCTCCTGTGGCTGCGAAGGCAAACCTCAGGTCCATTTGCTTGGAACAGCCAACTCAGGCAAATCCAGCCTGTTTAACAAGCTGACTGGCCGCAATCAGGTTATCGGCAATTGGCCAGGTGTTACTGTCGATCGCAAAACTGGCATTTGCGAAACACAGACCACCGCGCTGGCACTGCTGGACCTGCCCGGTGTTGCGACGCTTTCTTCCCCTGAAGATGACCGCATTGACGAGCGCATAACCCGCGAGGCGCTTTTGTCTGATCGCACGGCTGCACTTACAGTTGTTCTTGATCCGGTTGCTCTGGAGCGTTCTCTCGCTATTTTGTTGCAGACACTCGCATTTGAGGTGCCAATTGTAGCCGTGATGACCAAGGCAGATCTTTGGCCTGCCGGAGCTTTGCAGGCTGCTGCAGATCGCCTTTCAGCGGCGCTTGCTATACCCGTGATTGCGACTTCGGTGTACGATGAGCAGTCTCTGGCTGGTTTGCGCGATGAGTTATCGACAGCGGTTCTCTCTCAAGACGTCTCTTCCCACCTGCGAACAGATCCGTTTGATCTGATTGAGCCTGTAAAGGAACTGGCAGATGTGCTTGCGAAGCTGGCACCGGAACTCTCCTTTCAATCCATGCCTTTGGCCCACCGCCTGATGGAAGGTGACAAACTGGCACGTGAGATGGTGCCTGCTTCCGTTCAGGAGAAGGCTGATGCCATTTCCAAAAGATGTGAGCTTCGGCTGGAAGCTCCAACTGAGCTGGTGATGGCGACGGGTTATTTCAATCGCGCTTACTCCCTTGCTCAACTGATGGAACTTTCCGAGCCACAGAACGTACGCAGCTTATCAGATAAGATTGACCGCTTTGTACTTGCCAGGTGGGCCGGCCCACTTGTGTTCCTTGGCGCGATGTATGCGATGTTCTTCATCGCGATTAACGTTTCCTCTTACTTCATCGATCTGTTTGATGGACTGGGAGGTGCCTTGTTTATTCAGGGACCTCTATGCCTGGTTTATGCAGCAGGGCTTGAGGGTGGCTCATTGGAAATGCTGATCACAGCGATTGGAGGAGGTTTACAAACTGTCGGTACATTCGCCCCTATCGTCGGCATGCTTTTCCTCTGTCAGATTTTCCTTGAGCAGAGCGGCTATATGGCCCGTGCAGCAGTGGTTGCTGATGGCCTGATGCACCGGATCGGATTACCCGGCCGCGCCTTCCTGCCGCTTATTCTGGGCTTTGGTTGCACTGTGCCTGCTGTTATTGCGACCCGTACGCTGGAGACTGAGCGAGAGCGTGTGGTGACTTCCATGATGGCACCTTTCATGTCCTGTGGAGCGCGCTTGCCGGTTTATGCTTTGTTTGCAGCTGCCTTCTTCCCAGTCAACGGCCAGAACATTGTGTTCGCGTTATATCTGCTGGGCGTTGGCGTTGCTATCTTTACCGGGTGGGCTTTATCCAGGTCCTACTACAAAGGGCAATTCACCAGTCTTGCCATTGAGCTGCCGACCTATCAGATGCCGCAGTTTGCGCAAGTGATGAAGCTGGTCTGGATCCGCCTGAAGCTATTCCTGTTTGGCGCTGGTAAGATCATCGTCACGGTGGTGGCAGTTCTGACTATTCTGAACTCGGTGGACTTTAAAGGAAATGTTGGCAACGAGGCCAATGGCAACTCTGTGCTGGCTGCAGTCTCCAGGCAAGTTACGCCACTCTTCGCTCCTATGGGGTTGAGCGAAGATGACTGGCCTGCCACAGTCGGTCTGATCACCGGCATCTTTGCAAAGGAAGCCGTGGTTGGAACCTTGCAGACGTTATATGGCAGCGCTGACGAAGAAGGTGAGGTTCCTGCTCCGCTGGAAACAGCGCAAGAGGCCATCAACACCTTCACGACCAGCATTGCCGACCTTACCTCGCAGATGCTTGATCCGCTTGGCATCGATATTGGTGATACCTCCAGCTATAAGGTGGCTGCTGAAGAGCAAGAGGTGGAGGTTGGCCTGTTCACCGCCCTTGAAGCTCACTTTGACGGAAAAGTTGGTGCGTTTGCTTATATGATTGCTGTCCTGCTTTATATTCCATGTACAGCGGCAATGGCTACCATATGGCGGGAAGTTGGTCGCAACTGGGCTCTGTTTGCTGCAGGCTGGACCACTTTGCTGGCTTACTCCGGCGCTTCTCTTACTTATCAGATTGGCACCTTCGCCCGTCACCCAACGTCTTCCGCGCTCTGGATCATTGGACTACTCGCAGCGATTGCAGGCGTGCTGGTCTTTATGCGCCAGAAAGCAGACAAGACGGTAGCTCATCGCACGGCACTGGAGGCAGCAGAATAATATGTTGCAGCAGATCGAAGGTGTTTTGGCAATGCGTGGCAGCGCCACCGTTGGCGATATCGCTCAGGACATGAATATTCCGGGTGATTTTGCTGTGGCGATGATCTCTCAGCTCAAAGCGTTGGGGCGCATTGAAGAAGTGGGATGCGCCTCACGCACCGCCTCTGGCAGCTGCGCGAGTTCCTGCGGGGGCTGCAGCTTTGCACCTACGGTGCAGTATCAGCTCAAACAATAAGCGGCTCGGCGTTGATGGATTGGATGCCCCGCCCGACGGCATAAAGATATACTATGATTGTGAGAGTGAGTTTCACACCCAAA
>CANNAV010000268.1 GCA_947502585.1 uncultured Pseudovibrio sp. | reverse complement strand
GATCAAATCATGGCTCCGCAAATACTCGCGGCCATGTAACCGGTAAGTTCAAAACGCCGGAGAACAATTTACACCACCTCCCGGGACACTATCGGCACAGACCATCGCGCAACTGAGTTTTATTGCTAGCTTTAAATATTGTTTGACCTCTTAACCGACAGGGTCAATAAATTCTTAATTGTGAATTTCAGCTTCATAAAGCGCAAATTCATGTATGGTACATGTATTAATTTAAAAGAGTCTTTCATGCACATAGAGTGTGTCTCCAGGGCGAATCGGCGTTGTGATTTGTACTGGTCCGCTGGCAATTTCTCCGCCGATCTGGCGGGTCAGGTGAACATCTTTCTGACGAGCTCGTGCAGTGTAGCCACCTGCAGTCGCTACGGCATTTTGCACAGTCATACCTGGAAGGTATGCATACTGGCCTGCGTTTCTGACTTCACCCATGATGAAAATAGGACGATAGACGGTAACCTCAACAGAAACATCGGGATCGCGAATAAAACCGTTTCTCAAACGGGCGCGGATCATGCTCGCGAGTTGTTTTGGGGTTTTGCCAGTTGCTTTAATCTGACCAATCAATGGGAAAGCGAGGCTTCCGCCCTGATCAATCTTGTAGGTATTGGACAGATCACTCTGTCCAAAAACAATAATGCGAACTTCGTCACTTGCGGCAAGAGTGTAGGGCTGAACCAACTCCTCATAAAATGCAGGCTCGGGCTTTTTATAGGATGAACAATTCACTAACAGAATTAAGCCTGCAATAACTGCAGCTAGGCGCGGGCGCATTACGAAATCCTTTAAATCCATTGGGAGTATATTTCGGGTCTCAAAGTTAACAGAATCTAAATATTGCAATTATCCTCCAATTAATTCTGGAAGAATTATTTGGTGCTTTGTTATTTCTTTCCAACATTTGATTAAGGTGTTTAATAACTTGGTTACCCTGTCGATGCATTCTTGTGCGCAGAAAGTTGTTTCTGATTTTGTATCGAGTGGGGAAGTGGGCTGTGCCGCAGGAAGATGTCTTTCTTGATATGGGCGTGCTGTTCAAAAAAGTGTTCAGGGGTCTCCTTTGGGTGATCCCTTTTACGGCGCTGATCGCCTTTGGCACTTTCTACCTTGCCAGCAAGCAGACTGCCAGATACACAAGCGAATCTAAAGTCCTTATTGATACAGCGAAAATTGTTCTTCCCGGCCAAATCCGTAGCAGTGAGCGGGAACGTTCTTTACTGGATAAAGAAGGCATTGCCAGCCAAGTGCAGTTGCTTCGGTCGCGCGATCTGGCGCGCCACGTTGTGCAAAAACTTGATCTTGCGAACAACAGTATTTTTGCAGCTAAAAGCAAACGGGGCTTTATCGGCCAATTGATGACCCGTGTGGGGGTTGAGCCGACATCCGGGCAGTTGAGTGAGGCAGAACGGCTGCTGAAAAAGTTCACAAGTAATCTGGATGTGCATCAGATTGACGGATCCCGTGTGATTGCGGTGCGCTTTACAAGCAAAGATCCAGAGCTTGCCGCCCGTGTTGCTAACACTGTGGTCAACGAATATCGCATGCTGCAGGACAACGCGAAACGTGCAGTATCCAATAACACAGCTGATGCACTTGCGCCGCAGGTTGCGCGCCTTGAAAATGAAGTAGAGGCTGCGAAAAAGACGGTTGCAGAATTTCGGGCGGGAGCGGACCTGTTGCTTGGGTCTGAAAACAGAACGCTGAATCAGCAGCAGCTGACCGAACTCAGTTCTCAGGTTTCTTCTGCCATCGTGGCAAAGTCGCAGGCTGAAGCGCAGGCAAGACAGATCCGGTCCTTGCTGGAACATGGCGGATCTTTGGAAACGGCAACGCAGGTTCTGGCTTCGCCTTTGATCCAGCACTTGCGTGAGCGTCAGTTGGCGTTGGAAAACCGCATTGCTGAGCTTTCGACTACACTCCTGCCAGATCATCCGCAGATCAAGGCACTCCGTTCGCAGTTGCGTGGGTATGATCGCCAGATCCGTGCCGAGGCGGAAAAAATCGTTATCGGACTTGAAAATGATGCCAAGATTGCTCAGGACCGCTATACCGCCCTCAGCGAGCAGGTGAATGAACTTAAGGTAGAGGCTGCACGTTCCGGTGCAGATCAGGTTCGTTTGCAGGAGCTGGAGCGTGAAGCTCGTTCCAAGGAGGAACAGCTGAACCAGTTGCTCGTGAGCCTGCGTGAAGCAGAAGTGTTACAGGGAGTTGGTGTACTGAACGCTGACTCCCGTGTGATTTCACGTGCTTCAGTCCCTAGTGAAACATCTGGCCGGAAGCCATCTGCACTTGCGGCAATTGTTGGTTTTGCAGCGTTCTTCCTGGGCTGCCTCTGGACGATTGTGCTTGCGTTGATTGCTGGTGAAGTTTTGCGCCGAGAAACAGTCGCAGCACCAACAGCACCTGCTGCAAATCCGAAAGAGGCGACTGGTACGGCAACCTCCAATGCGCTTGAAAGTGTTGTTGATGCGACGACCCGCAGCTATGCTGTTGCTGCCGCTCCCGTTGAGCTGAAGCCTTCCTTTGTGGAGGTGGAAGGTATGTCGGCAGAGGAGCAGGAAGCCTCAAAAGAGGACGCGTCTCATGTGATTATGGCAGAACCTGATGAGGGTGATGATTCTGAAGAGGAGCGTGATGAAGCAAGTGAGGAAGAAGAATTTGACGGGGAATTTGAGGAAGGAGAGGCATGTGCCGGGGTTCCTACAATTATTCTTAAAGAAGTTAAGACGGACAACGCCAGTCCGCTGACGAAGGTTGGCCGTGTGGTTGTGCTCAGTGTTGAGGATGAAAGCCTGTCTTCGCGGGTTGCTCTTAGCTGTACCCGCAAGATTGCTGCGCACGGTATTATGCCTGTCGTTGTTGAGGTACGGTCTGAAGGTGGGGAGGGTGTCCAGTCTATCCTGAAAGAAACGCCACTTGAGGAAGTTGATGAGGCGCATCAGGCTGAAGAAAGTTCTGATGATCTGCTGAAGCCGGGCTTTGCCGAGCTGTTGGAAGGTGAGGCAGCCTTTACAAACGTGATTCATCGCGACCCTGTTTCCCGTGCACACGTGATACAATCAGGTATCATGCCTATTCGTGATGAAGTGGTTTATGGCGGGCGATATAATTTAATCATGGAAGCCCTAGATATGACGTATGACGTGATTGTTGCTGATCTCGGTCTTATCGAACCGAGTTTGATTTGCGCGCAGATACTTTCTGAAGCGGATCGGGTGATTATTGCGACCGACGGGTCACCAGCAGGCCCTGAACTGGAAAAGGCTCTGACCATTCTTGAGAAGCATACCAAGGCACCCGTTGAGGTGGAACGAGTGGTGAGCAATGAAGCTGCGGCTTGGCTTCAGGTGGATATGGCTGCGTAAGAATGGTAGCATATTTTCATGAATTTATACGCCGAGTTGTTGATCAGTATGCAAAATTGACCCACCTGGCGGGATAATTTGCATTTAAAAATGACCCGCCTTGTTTGTTAGGATTTCGTGTCTTT
>CANNAV010000267.1 GCA_947502585.1 uncultured Pseudovibrio sp. | reverse complement strand
CGCAGAGGAAAAGCTGCCATTTCAGGGCTGATTGAACTACTTTTGAACTAACTCCCCGGAACCCATAAAGAGCCAAACGTTTTTAGGAATATTCATAGTTCAGTCTCGCTTGTTACCAGAGCCCGTCAAACCGGCTCGCAGCTGTGCGGGTGTAATGGGTCGTGTGCCGCGGGTCACCATGGCCCAGATAATCCTGGATCAAGCGCAAATCATAGCCCCGATTGGCCAGCGCAAACCCGCAGGAATGGCGCAGCATGTGAGGATGAACATGGCCAAGCCCTGCCGCTTTCGCGGTTGTCGTCACAATGTAATTCCCGGCTTGCCGGGTCAAGGATGTCTTGCGCTCGGATATTAACAGCCAGGGAAGGTGATCTTCTCGCCATGACAGCCAGCGGCGGATGGCCCGCAACTCGTCACCGGCAATGAGTTGTTCCACACTCAGCCCGTTCTTGAGCCGCGGCACCCAAAGACGGGCCTGCGCCAGGTAGACATTTTCATTGCGCAAGGAGATCAGTTCGCACACGCGCAAGCCGTGGCGATACATCATGAGCAATAGGGCATGGTTGCGGATGCCATAGCGCCCGGATTTAGCAGCCCGCAACAGCCGGTCGATTTCAGGTTCGCTGAGATAATCCTTGCCTCGCTCACCAGCATCAACCGCCTTTGCAGTGTTACTCTTTACATTTCGCCGCTTGGACATAGCGCACCATTCTTCGCTATCACATTGGTTTGCCTCACCTGATTTTCCCATACTCTTTACAAAATGCGTCTTTTGTAAAGAGTATTATGCCGCTTGCCGATTTCAAAATCAATGCGCTTTGCCAGGCCAACCTCAAAACGGCCATAGGGGTCGATGTGACTGTAAATCAGCGGCGTCAGGCCTCGGTAGTCTTCTGCCGCAAGCCGATCTGCCCAGGAAGGGTCAGACAGAACCGACTGCACCATGCGGGTATTGATGTAAACCAGTGAGGCTTGCAGCAGGTGCAGAGACAAAGCCGAGATCTCCTGATCTTCAACGCGGTTGCTGGCGATTTCCCCGCCCTTACCGAAGAAGACAAAATCGTTGGCACTGTTCCAGCTCTCAACCACATTGAGCCCCTCGTTGATCTCCCGGCGATAATTTTCTGAGCGTAAGTAACGGCACAAGAAGATTGTCTTGATAGCTCGGCCAAGTTCAGTCAGCGCCTTATAAGTGGGGTGCATCACTTCGGAGCGGGCAAAGCGGCGTAAAATGGCTTCCGGGTCTGCGGTTCTGTGCTGCATGGCAGCAGCGTACTTGACCATTTCGTCATACTGGCGAGCAATTTCCTCCCAATTGATGGCGCTGGACAAGATCGGCAGCAAGTTGCCAAGTTCGCCGCGCATTGCATTTGAGGGCAGTGCCAGCTTCTGCCGGCTGATTGCCTTCAGGCGTGGGGCGAGCTCGAACCCCAGCAGATGGCAAAACGCAAAGCCGACAACACTTTGCCCGTGGCTGTCAACATATTGACGCTGGATCTCCATGTCAGTGCAGTGACGCAATACGCCTTCGATCATGGAAGCAACTTCAGAAGAGGAGCAGCGCTTCAACTGAGAATAGATACAAGTGGCCTGCCGTTCCACATGCCAGTAGATCATCACGCCGCGGCCACCGTAACGGGCATGCCATTCTGTCATAAGATTGCGGTCCCACGCCCCAAACTTGGTGCTATCGGCGGCGCACGCTGTTCCGGCCTCACCCCAGATGGCGGGATTGCGGATTGCCAAAGTGGCATCTGCCACACGGGTACAGGCCGCCCTTAAAGCTGCAGGATCGATGTAACGCCGACGAACATGCTTAAGCTCTTCGTAGCTGAAATCAGAGATCCCAGCCGCCACGCGTTTAAGGCCTGCATTCGTACCCAACGCATAAAGACAAAGCAGAAGGCGCCGATCACGAAGGTTACGAGGTAAAGCCTCCCGGCTAGCCGAGGTAGCAAATGCGTCAAGAAACTTTGTCTCCAAGGCTGTTTCCTTCAATGCATCCAGCAACCCTGTCATTGGCCAGCGATGATTCACTTCGGATTTTAAGGTGAGTAGCCCTTTGGGCTCGGGCGCAGGATCAAAGGGCGTAATGCTGATCCTTTTGTCTCCGCAAGAACGCAACTGCACCTTGTTTTTAGCAGGCATTGCCGCATTTAACTGAACCAGTTCCTGTTCCAGTAGTTGCCGAACGGACTGGGAAAAGGCCTGCGCATCTTGCGTGAGATTCAGCTTTGCGTAGTAGAAGTCGCGCTTTGTCTGAAAATCCTTTGGGAGGTCTTCATCCGGGTTGCGGTATCGACCTGCCCCTGCGACCCAGATCTCCTTTGCGCGAATACGCTCGCACAATTGGGTCAACACACAGAGCTCGTAGGAAATGACATTCAAACGCCCCTTCTGATCAATTACCGTGTCTCGCCATTTGCGCGGGATGGAACCCTCAGGTACTCGTGACATAGCCGCAAAACGCCGGCCTTCTTCGTTCAGATGTACGATCAAGGCCAGCCCATTCAAAATCGGACTCCAGGCTTCGTTGTTGGAGCAAAAGTCCAAAACTGAAGCAAAGAGGGCATCATTCGGCGATAGTGCCTGGCATAAGAACCTCGCATTGTCATCTGTATCCGCCCATCCGAAGTACATTTGGCACGGTGTTCATCAATAATAGCCTTCAGCTTGACTGCTCCAGCTACCGGGAAAATTACATCTGCGACGCGCCCGTTCGGTGTGAGCATAGCTGCAGTGGCAATATCGACCAGCAAGCGTTCCTTACCATGCACCTTCTCAATATCGGCTGCAATTCCGCTAATCACCTTTCGTCGGGACTTT
Source organism: uncultured Pseudovibrio sp. (assembly GCA_947502585.1). Lineage (GTDB taxonomy): Bacteria > Pseudomonadota > Alphaproteobacteria > Rhizobiales > Stappiaceae > Pseudovibrio. The sequence continues at coordinate 694 of CANNAV010000267.1, read as the reverse complement.
GTGCCAATGCGGTGCACCACCTCTATCAACAGATCCACGAGCCTATCAGTCATCTGTGATTGGCGTGACATGAGAAACACCACGAAAAGACCAAGACGATGCTCCTTGTTGTGGCGACGCATCTCGGGTGCTGTTTCCTGCTCGACCCGACGGGTCAGCATTTTTGTCCAGAACGGATCAACGTTCCCCAACAGATCAAACGGAAGGTCAAGACTTTGAGTAAAAGCAAGTCGGTTCGCCGCATCCAGCACATTGTCCAGCGTTGCGCCACCAACATCAGCCTTTAAACGCTGAAAGCCATGTTTACCACGCGGGTCGCTAAGACTGAACTCCAATGCAGCAACCGTTTTGGGTGACAGCCGTTCAAAGATCGTCGACAAAAAAATTCTTTCTGATAATTCCGGCGAATGGAACGAACACTCCGCGAAAGCGTGCTTTCTGAAGGAGGAAGATAACGACGATCCCGGTACCAAAGAAAACTCTTCTCAATCATTTCTGGCAGAGCACCTCCCTGCGGACAGATTTCCTTCTTGAACCAGTTTTCAAAGTTCTTGATATCGGTTGATGCTGGTCGTGAAAGCCCTAAATGTCGCGCTATTTGTGCTCGATACCGGCGAGTGCGCATTCCGGAGCATCCGGCCGGCTAATCCGGAGTATCCGGCCACCTTTGGCGATCCGTCTTGAGGCCTGAAGA
>CANNAV010000266.1 GCA_947502585.1 uncultured Pseudovibrio sp. | reverse complement strand
TTGGAAATCCGGGCATATCCAAGATTCATGCTTACACTCCTATCATGGGTGTTTCACAGACGACCGTTTGTGTGACGTCAGAAAAACGGCCCGCCGACAAGGCTAGACATGTATCACATCCCGTCTCACAAATAAAAGATACCAAACCCTATCTGAAACGAAAAGAGACGCGACCCATGCCACACATGCAAATTCTCTCAACGGCCGATATCGAAACACGCGCCGAAATGATGAGAACCGTCAAGGCTCACGCGCCACAGTCCTGGGTCCATATCAACATGCTTGGAGAATACGATTTCTCCGATAAGAAGCTCGTAGACAGCTTCGGTATCCTTCCCCGAAAACCAGCCCTTGAAACTAGGCCAATAGTGGGGGAGCAAAAATTCCGAAATTGGGCAAGACTTCAATGTCATGGCTGAAACCCTATGTCGTATTTTGTACCTTTGCGGGGACGAACCCAATGTTCCGTATTTGTATCCATTTTTGGCCACTATCGGAGCTATGAGCCAGTAGGGCCTTGATGAAAAACAAGCTGCTGCTCTCCTTAAAGGAATTGTTTCTCAATCTCGATAAGGCGCTGTTTCCGCCATAGCCCGCCGCCGTAGCCTGTCAGAGAGCCATCAGCTCCCACCACCCTGTGGCAAGGAATGACAAGGGCTATTTGGTTGGCACCGTTGGCGCGGGCAACAGCTCGTGTGGCTGTCGGGTGATTGATCTGCCGCGCAATCTCGGAGTAAGAGCGGGTTTGGCCCGGTGGGATATTGCGAAGCTCATCCCAAACAGTGCGGGTAAAAGCACTCGCCTGAAGTGCGAGCGGCGTTTGAAAAGTGGCGCACTTGCCACTGAAAAACGCGTCAAGCTCATCTCTGATCTGTTCAGTGGTGGCAAAGCTGCCAAGTCCAAGATCGCCATTACAGGCTTTGCGCAACCGGCTCAACTCTGCTGGCAGTGCCTTACGGTCTACAAATTCCAGCAGGTGCAGGTGCTGTGCACTGCAAACGGCGATCATATCGCCAAGGGGTGTTTTAATCCAGTCAGCCTGGAGCAGGCCGTCCCTGCGCAGGGTCCCTGGCGCACTGCCAAGCAGTTTAGCGAAGGCTCTGCGAAACGCACTTGAGGATGAAAAGCCAGCATTATGTTGCGCGTCAATGACTTTACTGCCGTCTACCAGACTTTCAAAGCCTTCCTGCAAACGCTGTTGCCGCGCAATTTCAAGAAAGGTTATACCGAATTGACGCTTGAACGCGCGTCGCACAGTAGAAAGATCGAATCCCATTTCGGTAATGTGGCGCTCAGACCAGCGCTTCTGCGGATTAGCCTCAAGCGCTTTCAACAGCGCAGATATTGAGGCGTCGGCAGTAGCAGCAGGCTTCATCGGGTGGCAGCGCTTGCATGCGCGAAAGCCCGCTTCAATACATTCCTTAATGGTGCCATAAAACGTGCAGTTCTCGCTCTTTGGTTTGCGTGCGGGGCACGTGAGACGGCAAAACACGCCTGTGGTTGAAACGCATACGTAAGCCTGCCCTTCATACAACTCATCACGTTCGATCAAGGCTGTGTAAAGGGTATCGTGGCTCGGCAGGTCAAATAACATCATCTATCCAATTAGAGCGTATCCCCGAAAAGCACCTCCGGTTTTCGGAGAAGAATATGCATGAAAACAAACAGTCAGAGCATGATGCGTGAACGCGGGCATCCTCTAAGTCTGGGCAGGTAGAAAGCAACCCTTCTCCAACAGGTCAAAATTCGCAGCAACAGCTACTGCCGGGGTTTTATTTGCCACATCAAGCTTGATCATACTATTTCGAATATAACTTTCAATAGTGCGTTGTGACAAGTTCAGTATTCGAGATGTCTCCCAAGCGGTTTTTCCTGCTGCAGCCCAGCTGAGCACTTGTTGTTCTCGAAATGACAGCAGATACTGAATGGGATCAGCGTTGGTTTTTGCTCGCGTATAATAAGTATGGAACACAAAGGCTAAGTTTTTAAATTCCAGACTGTACGTTTTTATGATCAAGGCCCAGTCGACTGCACTCATATCGCCCGAAATCGAGAAATATGCTCTGCGATTTTCCGAATCCCGAATCGGGATGGTCATACCGGAACGATGCACCCCAAATTCCCTTGCCTCATCGAAAAAGTCGCTTGCTGCACGGTCTTGCTCAAGTACATCCAGCCAGTTAGTCGGCCTGTGCCCGTCCCATGCCTGGGGCAAAACCGGATCCACCAGATGATAGTCGTTTTTCGCGTAATGCTCGACCCACTCATCGGAATAACTCGTCGCAATGTCTGGCGTCAGCCCATTATCTGAAATGGATAAATAGCTAACGTAGGCAATTCCATAATCTAGCAGAACTGATTGTGCAGCATCGATCACCTTCCGGGCCGGATCAACAATCAGTTCTGTTTCAAACAAATCTGAAATAGACATGTCGATACGCTCCATGCCACAAAATAAATTATATGAGTAGTTTACCTACATCGCCAAAATGTCAAGAGGTGTAAATGCTGCGTCTCTTTCTAAGAGATTCTGTGAACAGTCTGTGGGCAGATTCCTTAATGTTTTCTATAGCAGCGATATAGGAGGGCCGGGCCAAGGCTAATACGCTCAACACCAGCTTGAATGATCGCGGTGAGATCAGAAGTTGTGTCGAGTACCATAACATTGATCGGAAGGTCGACACTATCGCATATTTGCGAGATCAGGCGCTCATCTGTCGCGCCAGGAATGAAAAAACAATCCGCGCCAGCTTCCTTGTAGATTGCTGCCCTGCGTATTGCATCATCCACCAAATCCATATGTTTGGAAGTATCACTTTCCTGTAAGAACAGATCTGTACGCGCATTAATTACAGCCGGTATACCCACTGCATCCGCCGCATCACGCACCGCGCCAATGCGTATTGCCTGTTCAGAGGCCTCATAAAGGCCAAAACCGCCAATAACCTGATCTTCGAAGTTCAGGCCAATGGCTCCTGCCTGTAATAAGCGTAAAACATTCCTGAAAATGCCATCTCGTTCAGTTGCATAACCACCTTCAAAGTCAACCGTAACAGGCAGATCAGTACTGGCTGCAATATTTTTCGTTGCTTCAAGAACATATTCAATTGGCAGATTCTGGCCGTCTTCAAGCCCCTGGGCCGCGGCCATTGACCAACTGCTGGTTGCTATTGCTTCGGCTCCGGCTTGGTTGACAGCTTTTGCACTGTCCAGATCCCAGATGTTGTAGAGCAATATCGGATTGAACTTGCGGTGAAGTGTCAGAAATTTTTTTGCTTTTTCATACTGTGTCATAGTTTTGGTCTTCAATGTTTGTCAAAAATAGTTGCAGCGACTGGAGCCTAGTCTAACTTATGAAGTTATGTCACAGGCTGCATTGCGGTGACGTCGAAAATCAGGCGTTTATTTTTAAGTGTCGGAACAACGCGGAAATGTTGCCGATACCGATAGGTCTCTGTATGGGCATGGTTCAAATCACGTGAACACTTTTGTGTCGCGGGCAGGTTTCAAACAAGGCACACTTCGCGCAGGTTGAT
>CANNAV010000265.1 GCA_947502585.1 uncultured Pseudovibrio sp. | reverse complement strand
TACTTCAATAGGTAATCACAAGTAACACCAAAAGGAAACAAATAAACACGAGTCAATAATTGGGAAGGTTGGTATAAGTTGTCCGCTTGTCAAGGTGCGGTCAAGACAGCGCTTACGATTCAACTCGCCAGTGCAACATGTTGTTGGTTGCCAGAGCGCGGGGTCATAATCAGGCCTCAGACACCTGATAAGAGTATATCCGGCTCAATCCGTCCGCAAATTTCGCTGTTCGCGCCTTTTTTTGTTATGTTCATCGGCGAAAAGACGGTTGAATATGTAGTAGGAACTTGCAGATGTGAGCAAACTGAAACCTTTCTTCAGAGGTCTCACCCGGATGATGATTGCAAAAATTTCAATCATCTCCTCATAAAAACAGGGTGTAACTTGAGATGCCTGATACAAAACCGAAGCAAACTCCCCCCCTCTTAACGGTGACAGAAGACACCTGGGCGCGGTCATTTCATCAGGAATTAGGATTGCAGTATCCGACTCCTGCAACACATATGAAAGAACCCGAGACCAGCAGCGAAACACAGTTGCTGGACATCCTTTTTGAAGGTGCAGGTCTTGTAGAGGATCCACAAATTGTAGCAGAACGTCTCACAGCCCGGATTATAGAGCTGTCGAGGGATGCAGACGCCGGGGGCATCGCCAGGATCACACAGATGCTGAGCGACCTTGGCAGTTTAAACAATGATGTTTTAAAAAAGGCGGTCCCGCTGGCGATTAAGGCCGTTAATGCAAGCTATGTCTATCCTGAAAGTATAAGGACGCAGAATGCTGCACAGCCAGGGGATGTTCCTGGACTGTCGTATCCGACTCCTGCAACACAGATGAAAGAACCCGAGACCAGCAGCGAAGCACAGTTGCTGGACATCCTTTTTGAAGGTGCAGGTCTTGTAGAGGATCCACAAACAGTAGCAGAACGTCTCACAGCCCGGATTATAGAGCTGTCGAAGGATGCAGACGCGGGGGGCATCGCCAGGATCACACAGATGCTGAACGACCTTGGCAGTTTAAACAATGATGTCTTAAAAAAGGCGGTCCCGCTGGCGATTAAGGCCGTTAATGCAAGCCATGTCTATCCTGAAAGTATAAGGGCGCAGAATGCTGCACAGCCAGGGGATGTTCCCCGTTTGCCCGGTGAAGTCACCACTCATTTGCTCGCACTCCTCAGAAAAGAAACACGAAAACCGGATCTGGACCCCGACAAAGCGGAGCTGCTGGAAGATATTAGCAGACAAGTAAAGAACCAAATTCTTAGCCACAAGCTCCAGCTACGAGAAACCCATGCCTTGCTGGAGTCGGTTGAGGATCGCCTTAAAGGCGGCGGCCTGGGTGACCTTGCAGACCAGGCAATGACGCTTTCGGAGCAGTTGGACAAACGCAGCATTCCTCGTCGGACACGGGCACACGACGCGATCTACTCCCGCGTTCTCGATAGCTATTTTATTGCTGATCTGGTGCACAAAACACCAAAGCCAGTACTGGATTCTGCACAGTCAATGAAAGAGGGCCTTGGCAAAGTTCTTTCATCCCAGACAGAACGTGTGCAGAAGATGACCGCCAGTAAGGTTCAATGTTTACTTAAGGACGACGAACGGTTCTGGCTGCCTGAGTGTCCGGAACTGATGGGATTCATCAAAAGGCCACCTGAAGATGCCCTTAAAAATCTGAATTTGCTTCTGAGTTCGCCTCCGCGCAATGGATATGACACTATTGCCGTCCCGATGCTTGTAGTGAAAATAACTCAGGTCATAAGGAGTGTCCTGAGAAAGAGCTACCCTCAAGACCGTAAGGCGATATGGGTGACTGGCAAAAAACACCCAGACTTTATAACATACATGTATGAAGCCCTGCACACGTATGAGGAAATCACTATGGAAAGCAACCGGACGCGCGGACCAGAAAACACCGGACCAGAATTCCCCAATGCTCCAGGTACACCTGATATAAAATTTGGGCGAACTGAGATACCAAAAAGCGTACATGCTGGCATTACGCTTGGCTATCAGCCCGCCAGTGTCACGTTTGAAGAGGGGACGAGCAAGATTCCAAGTGATCATCCTGCGGATATCTATGTTCCAAGATTGCAAGAACCAAGCCAGTCTCAGCGTATGGCACTGTCTCGTGGAATCCCGGTTGCTGGTGGCGTTTCGGGTTCAACCAATGTGAACCTGTATTTCCTGAAGTATCTGAAAGATGCCTCCACCAATGTGGATCAGGTGCCAGACCCCAAAAACTACATGCTCGCCACCCTTATGTTTATGAACTATGACGGTGGCCATTCGGTCCATGAGGCGCTCTGGACCGGGCAAATGCTGGATAGTAAACTGAAACTGGATCTTGGGCTGGCGAAAATAAACCAGGACGGCTCTCCAGTTGATCATACGGGTTACGTCTCTGACCTTAATGAGTTTATTGATCTTTATGGAGATACTGAGACCGGCCAGTCAATGCAGCAGGCCAGGGAAAGTGCCTTTGATGCGACACTGGACTACTTTGAACAGCATAGTAGCTACGCAGCTGACAAACCCGTGGGTTCTCCTGTCATTGTGTAGGATCTCTGACCCTTGCGCGGATTCAACTCGCCAGTGCAACATGTTGTTGGTTGCCAGAGCGCGGGGTCATAATCAGGCCTCAGACACCTGATAAGAGTATATCCGGCTCAATCCGTCCGCAAATTTCGCTGTTCGCGCCTTTTTTTGTTATGTTCATCGGCGAAAAGACGGTTGAATATGTAGTAGGAACTTCCAGATGTGAGCAAACTGAAACCTTTCTTCAGAGGTCTCACCCGGATGATGATTGCAAAAATTTCAATCATCTCCTCATAAAAACAGGGTGTAACTTGAGATGCCTGATACAAAACCGAAGCAAACTCCTCCCCTCTTAACGGTGAAAGAAGACACTTGGGCGCGGTCATTTCATCAGGAATTAGGATTGCAGTATCCGACTCCTGCAACACATATGAAAGAACCCGAGGCCAGCAGCGAAACACAGTTGCTGGACATCCTTTTTGAAGGTGCAGGTCTTGTAGAGGATCCACAAATTGTAGCAGAACGTCTCACAGCCCGGATTATAGAGCTGTCGAGGGATGCAGACGCCGGGGGCATCGCCAGGATCACACAGATGCTGAGCGACCTTGGCAGTTTAAACAATGATGTTTTAAAAAAGGCGGTACCGCTGGCGATTAAGGCCGTTAATGCAAGCTATGTCTATCCTGAAAGTATAAGGACGCAGAATGCTGCACAGCCAGGGGATGTTCTTGGACTGTCGTATCCGACTCCTGCAACACAGATGAAAGAACCCGAGACCAGCAGCGAAGCACAGTTGCTGGACATCCTTTTTGAAGGTGCAGGTCTTGTAGAGGATCCACAAACAGTAGCAGAACGTCTCACAGCCCGGATTATAGAGCTGTCGAAGGATGCAGACGCGGGGGGCATCGCCAGGATCACACAGATGCTGAACGACCTTGGCAGTTTAAACAATGATGTCTTAAAAAAGGCGGTCCCGCTGGCGATTAAGGCCGTTAATGCAAGCCATGTCTATCCTGAAAGTATAAGGGCGCAGAATGCTGCACAGCCAGGGGATGTTCCCCGTTTGCCCGGTGAAGTCACC
>CANNAV010000264.1 GCA_947502585.1 uncultured Pseudovibrio sp. | reverse complement strand
CTACATCTTCCTGTCTCGCCCTCTTCAGAAAATAGAGAAAAATGAGAGAGCGGACAACTTCCCTGACACAGAGGGGAATGCAGCTATTTCATTCCTGAAAAACGAAAACAGCCCGAACTTTCATTGAATTACCCTGTCAGCAGGAGTCTTTCATTGACATATTCTAAGGGTATTATTAACGACCGTTCAGAGGGGACACGTCAATACTGGGGTAATATAACTCCCGATATCAATACAACGCGCATACTTTGTTTTTCATGAATATGCACAAAGCTTCACTTCAAACGATGTTTGACTCGCGGCACAGTCAATGAGAATTCACGGTGCATGTGGCAAATATAAAGTCCGGAAATCCTTCCGGACTCTATTCTTCAAACCCATCCATTACCCTGATCGCCTAGAACATATCCCAGGCAAACCGATAGGTCGCGCCAAAACCAACAGACCACATATTGTCGCTCTGCGTAATCGGACTATCCGCAGCTTCGCCAATCAAACGGTCATAGCCACCTTGCAGGTGCAGCCCAATGCTGTCGGTAAGCGCATAACTTGCACGCATTACACCACCAATACTCTTAAAACCACCGTCGGCAGCATATGGGCCGGATGGTGTGCCTGCTGCAATGCTGAAATAGGTGTCCATGTATGAACCATCAGCAGCATCAACCCGCGGCCCAAATACGAATGTCAAACGTTCTGTGACTTCGGTTATCACATCAATTCCGGCACGCCCGACAAACCCGCGGTGACCATTAAAGCCGTGCCGCACCTCAATGAATGCACGGAACCAGTCATGACGGAACCCGCCGCCAAGCCCGACCTCACCAGCCCAAGGCACGTTGGTTGTCCCTGTCAAAGAGGAGGAGTCAGAAGGGTCACGTTCACCCACAAAACCAAAAGACGGATAGATATAGAGGCCCTGAGCCTCCCCTTCTTTCACCTGACCAAAGCCCGGCAGGTAAAATCGTGAAAACGCAATCAGCGGCAACGGATAGATGACGTACTCATCTGCGCCGTCATACCTGGGATTCAAAAAACCAGCCACGCCAATATCGATGACGTATCTCTTGCTGGCTTGCTCCGCAGTCAGATCACCAGGTGTAAAATTATCTTCTGCCAGCGCATGACTGGAAACGGAAGCAAGCGCTAAGCCTGCAATAATACGAAGAAAGGCGGTCATATGTGAAGCCTTGATCAGGAAAGCCATTAACATCTATGATATACGTTTCAGATCACTTTGAAGACCTGCAGATTCAGGAGTTTTCTGCGGACTGTTGCCTATTGGCGTCATAAAGCTGAGCAAATAGTCTGTTTTTCATCCTAATTTACATTTTCTGAGTAAAACAGGTCCATCAATTCCTTGTGAAGAAAAAGCGTTTTCTTCAATGCTTTCAGTAATTCGGCGCTCAAAAAATCTTTTTGAATCAACAAGCCTCCAATCTGAACAGATAAATTTTGATACATCTGGACAAACGCAACGTTAATTTCAAATATTTTGAAAATAACCCTATTGGTTTCAGGGGCTATGACGATTATTCATTGAAAATTCAGTCCTAGTATCGGTTTTCTATCCTAATGAAACAACAACAACGACCGCAGCCATCTGAAAGGTGTCAATTACATGTTCCTCAGCGTCTTTGAAATTTTCAAGATCGGTATAGGTCCCTCTTCGTCCCACACGATGGGGCCCATGACCGCTGCAGCACGTTTTCTGGATGAGTTGAGAGACGGACGCCATATATGGCCCGGTGCAGGCGCACCGAAGAGATTACGCTGCACCCTTCACGGTTCACTGGCCTGGACAGGCAAAGGCCATGCTACAGACAGAGCCGTTGTTCTGGGGCTTGCTGGCTGCACACCGGAAACTCTGGATCCGGATCTGGCAGAGGCACTTGAGAAGAGAATCACAACTGAAAAGAAGATCCACCTTCCTGACCTGCCAGAGTTGGACTTCGACCCGGTTAAAGACGTGATCTTTGATTTCGAGAAAAACCTGCCAGGCCACGCAAATAGTTTGGTGATCGAAGCTTACGACGCCCAGGACCGCCTGCACTTTCAGGAAACATTTTATTCCATCGGCGGCGGGTTCGTGTTGACCGGAGAAGAACTCGACCGCCTGAAAGCAACAGAAGCTTCAGGTAAGCAGGCACCCGATAAATTTAAAGACATGCCTTATCCATTTGCCACAGCGCAAGAAATGCTGGAGATGGGACAGAAATCCGGCAAATCTATTGCTGAGATGAAGCGCATCAATGAGATCACTTTTCTGGATCCGCAAGAGCTGGACACCAAACTCTGGCAAATCTGGGATGTAATGAACGCCTGCATGGAGCGCGGTCTGAACACAGAGGGCGAACTACCGGGCGGCCTCGCAGTAAAGCGCCGTGCCGCGGCAATCAAACAACAGCTGGAAGATGAGCGCAGCAATAACATGAGCATGCCTCACGTCGCCAACGACTGGCTCTCAGTCTACGCAATGGCGGTGAACGAGGAGAACGCAGCCGGCGGTAAAGTCGTTACCGCACCAACAAACGGTGCAGCAGGCGTTATCCCGGCAACCGTCAGGTATTACCGCCAGCATTGTCCAGGTAGCAACGATGAAGGCATCAAAACCTTCCTGCTTACATCAGCAGCTGTCGGCGGCATCATCAAGCATAATGCATCTATTTCCGGTGCTGAAGTTGGTTGTCAGGGCGAAGTTGGCTCTGCTGCTGCGATGGCAGCAGCAGGCCTCTGCGCGGCTCTTGGCGGGTCGAATGAGCAAATTGAAAATGCAGCGGAAATCGCTCTGGAACATCACCTTGGTATGACCTGTGATCCGGTCGGTGGTCTCGTTCAGGTACCCTGCATCGAGCGCAACGGCCTTGGCGCCATCAAAGCAGTCTCCGCAGCTTCGCTGGCTCTGCGTGGCGATGGCTCCCATTTCATGCCACTGGACAACTGCGTTGAAGCCATGCGGCAGACCGGCGTTGAAATGAATGATAAATACAAAGAAACCAGTAAGGGTGGCTTGGCAGTCAACCTGCCAGAATGCTGATTGATCAGGCTTTGGTGGTGGCAGACTTCTGCCCCACCATCATCTGGCGTTTTGTGCCATAGCCTTTGATGCGCTCAACCTCAAAACCCGCTGTTTGCAGGTTTCGACGCACCCACCCTGCAGCCGTGTAGGTTCCAAAGGTTCCGCCAGCAACGGTTTTTTCTCCGACAGTAAGCATGAGATCCCGTCCCCACAGCTCTGGATTTCGTAAAGGATTAAAGCCATCAAGGAACCAGGCATCAACGGAAATGGACACCATCGGCAGCATCTCACGAGCATCTCCAATACCAAGCAATAATCGCACACCATTAATGGTGATTGGATTCCAGCCCGGCAGAGGCTTCCATGCAGCCAGCAGCTTGTCTTTAAGCTCTTCAAGCTCGGGCCACTGCGACAGTGCTTTATTAATCTCTGCAACTTCCATAGGATACAGCTCAAACGAAACATAAGTCAGCCTGGCCCGTTGTGCTTCTGGCAAACTCAGAAGCAACTCCAACGTAGCGAGAAAATTGAGTCCGGTTCCAAAGCCCAGTTCAGCAATAGTAAAAGACGGTGCACCCACCAAGGGTCAAGTCCCAAGTCTGCTGTAAATTCTGATTTCAGGTTTGGCGGGTTGATCAGATCTGGATGATGTTTTTGTCTT
>CANNAV010000263.1 GCA_947502585.1 uncultured Pseudovibrio sp. | reverse complement strand
CGACAATCTGATTATTTGAAAACTGACTTTAACTACAATAACCATTATATTACAATGACTAATGCTTCTACACAATGAAAGCAGAGCCGAACGGACGGAGAGCCTCAAGACTTTGTTCGTTCGCTATTTTCCTTTATGGCTTTGGAGATAAGGGCCACAATCTGCTCTTGTTCCGCCTCGCTTAGCCCCTCTAATATCAATTCGTTTTGCTTGCTCGCTCGCTTAAGCGTTGGTTCTTTCAACGACTTACCATGCTCTGTTAACCAAGTCTGACGGATGCGACCGTCTTCTGTGTCTCGCCGGCGAATGACCAGGCCGTCGCGCTCCATGCGGGCTAAAGTATTGGCCATTGTTGCCTGTTCGATTCCCACACGCTCGACCAACTGCTTTTGTGTCAATCCATCACTCTCCCAAAGGTGCACCATGATTGGAAAGACACCTGTTGAAAGGCCAAGGGGTTTGATCTGTTCCTGAAGAGCGTTAGCGAACAGGCGCGCAAGGTGATTGATCAGGTATCCCGGCGATTTTTCACGTGAAAAGGTCATATTCCTCCAATTCTTTTAAATAGTAGACTATACTTATTATGTATAGCTTGCTATATGGGAGTTGGCAATGAGCCGTTTAACGTAGAATCCTCATTTTAAAACATAGCTTGCTATAAAATATGAGAATGGAGAATTCAGATGACCAGGAAAATTCACCCGATCGCAGGCGCCATTGCTTTTCTTATGATTGCCTGCTTCTGGCTCTCTACAGTGCTAGTCGAGCTATTTGGTTCCGATGCACTAATCACCGCCGTCAAAACAACAATCCCCCTGGGCTTTTTTATTCTTGTACCAGCGATGGCTGCGGTTGGCGGTTCAGGCTTCACCCTTGCGGGCAAAGGGCGCAGCGAAGTTCTGAGGGACAAGGCCCGCAGGATGCCAATCATCGCCTTTAACGGCATAGTGATCCTGATCCCTGCTGCCCTTTTTCTGGCTGCGAAAGCACAAGCGGGAGAACTCGACAGTACCTTTTATCTGGTACAGATCCTCGAACTGATTGCAGGCGCGACAAACCTCACACTTATGAGCCTCAGTATTCGAGACGGTCTTCAGTTGAAAGGCCGATTCCGTCGTCGGAAGGCCAAAGCATGATGTCCAGGGGCAAAAATTCCAGCCAAACTTCTCCGGGCTTTGTTAAATGCACGTCAGAAGGGATCACCATCATTGCTTCGGGTATGTTTGCCGGATCAATGCTGTTTATCGGAGTTACACTTGGCGGCTATTGGCAAAGCCTTGATGCACAGCAATTCCTTGACTGGTTTGCTGCGTACAACGTTTTCATCCAGCGAACCATACCCATGGTTTCGATGCCAGCGCTTCTGGGTTCAATTCTGTGCCTGATCCTGTTTTGGAATAGCCCGGCACGCGTATTGTGGATTGCGGCAGTCCTCATGTGGGTCACCGTTGCGATCCTGACTTTTGCATTCTTTGTTCCAACGAATACGGCATTTGCATCCGGCACTATTCCAACAAGCCAGGTCACTGAAACACTTGCTATTTGGCTCCAGATCCACTGGCTTCGAATCCTTTGCGGGATTGCTGCAACGGCTTTCGCCTATCTGGCTATACGACGGGCCGGAAGTATTGACACTGATCAAAGGAGTCTACAACGATGAACTCACCTCTCATTGTTGCCACAGCCATGGTGATCACCACTGCAGCATGCGGCGCGACCTATTCACAGACCGTTCTGGATGCCAAAGCCACATTGCAAGGTGAGCCTGCAGAACGCCTGAAAACCTGCATTGGCGAACCTGCTACGTTGGTTAAACAGGGCCGTCAACTAATTGCCACCTATAGCTCAGCCCAGGCGCGCGGCCCGGACGGATTAACACTACCCACCGCCGGAGCGGCTGAAGACCCCAAAGCTTGCGTCTTCACCTTCACCATCTCTGATCGCGTTATTCAGAGCATCAGCAGCAAAAACCGGGCAGGTTGGGGTGGCGGAAGCATCACAAAATGTGCCGAACTTGTACAAGCCTGCGTAGTGCCGGCTCAGCGAAAGGTTAAAAAATGACTTATTATTTCAGACTTCTACGCGGGTTTATCGCACTGGCCACTGCGCTCGCGTGTGTTGCCGGCAGCCCGGTTCTGGCGGAGAATGCTACTTTTAAATCCGTGTGTTCCGATTGCCACACGGGCGGTTTCAAGGGCTTCATGTCAGGTGCACCAAACGTCAACAAACCCGATACCTGGCAAAAATTTCTTCAACGGGATTCAGAGCAGCACATGCGGGAAACTGTGTTACGTGGAAACAAGGACCATAAAGCAAAAGGCGGCTGCAACAGCTGTACCGACAAACAGGTCAATGCAGCGATCGATTACATGCTGGGGCTGGTGAAGTAAAAGTGGAACGTTACCATCCCCTTCTTATTGCACTGCACTGGCTGATGGCTGTGTTGATACTCCTGTCTCTCCTGTCCGGTGGCATTGCACCGCTGAGCTTTCATGTGGGCACAGGGACCTTGATCCTGGTGCTGCTGACATTTCGGCTTTTGGTCCGATACAAGACAGGCAAACCAAGTGTGCAGACAAGTCGATTGGACCTGCAAAAACGGTTGGCAAAGTGGATGCATGCTTCTTTGTATGTCCTGCTTGGCATCGTCGTAGCAACAGGCGCCGGAATCGCCGTTGAGGCAGATCTGTTTCACGTCATGCAGGGCAAAAAAATGCTACCCGGCGGATTTACGGGAACGATCCTGTACAAGACGCATGCTACTGCGACGGACCTGCTGTTGATCGCAGCCGCACTTCATGTCCTGGCAGCCATCTGGCATCAGTTCGTTCAAAGAGACGGGATTTTTGCGCGCATGTGGTTCAGCAACACCATCCAAAGCGACGCACGAAGTTCAATCGGTTTGGTGCGAGCACCGCAAAGTTCGACCAGCAAACCATCGTCAAATAATCACGCATAAAGACTAATGCCGAGTTGAACACTCGCGAGATACTCATGAGGCATATCGATGCTATTCACTTTGATGAAGTTCACTCACCTGTTCGGCATTCTGTTATTCGCAGCAGGTTTGTTCCCGGTTCTGGTTCAGGACATCCTGTCCCGCAGAACTGCAACTCTGGACTGTTATAAAAGTACACTAAGGAACATGAGCATTGCCTATAGCTTCCTCGCTCTGCCCGGTGCCCTGCTTTTGATATCTTCAGGCGGATGGTTGATTGCCAATTACTATGGTCCGATTGGACTCTTGGAAAAGCCATGGCTGGCGGGGATGGTTGGCCTGTTTTCTGTCTGGTTGTTTGTAACCCATGTCAGAGTCAGATTTGACCTGCATCGCTTTCGCAGAATGGTCGATCAGGGACAGACGGTCAAAGAACTCGAAAAGCTTCGGGACAATGGATTGTCCGTGGTTTCCCTGTCCCTCGACTTACCAATACTCATTTTGATTTTGGCGTTAGGAACTTTCCGGCCTGACAGTTGGGTAGTGCTTTTGGCCGGGATAGGATTCGCAGTAGAGTGCGCACTTATTCTGACGATCATTCTACAAACGCTTTCAATCAGCATTGAAAATTGACCCACCTTTTGCATCCAAAACTGACCCACCCTGTGGGCGAAAAAGGCCCTGGGCTCTGCTTCCATTGTGTAGAAGCATTAGTCATTGTAATATAATGGTTATTGTAGTTAAAGTCAGTTTTCAAATAA
>CANNAV010000262.1 GCA_947502585.1 uncultured Pseudovibrio sp. | reverse complement strand
CGAGCGTATCAGTGCGACCTGAATTGGCTGGGTAAGGGCGAGCTGTAAGCTGAGCTGGAATAATGCAACAACGCCGTGAGGAGCTGTCGATCACAGTGGCTGCAGACAGCACAACCACCTCACAGCTTCAGGTTAAAAACGACGATGGCTCCCTGCGCAGCTCTTCAACCACGGTACAGTCCGCCGATGCGCTGACCAGGACCCAGGAGTTTGATCAGGACGGCGATGGCGATGTTGACCTGACGGTTGAGGATGCAACCACAATCCATGCGGATGGCAGCCGGGAACGGGTGCTCACCCAGACCAATGCAGATGGATCTGTACGCTCCATGCGCAAGGATGTGCTTGGGGCTGACCAGGTTGCCCAGGAGAGCTGGGTGGACCTTAACCAGAACGGGAGTTTTGACGCAAACGAGCTTGTATCTTCAGTCGCGTCTGATGCCACAACCCTTGAGCGACACGATACGTCATGGACCCGTAATGCGGATGGGTCTGTCAATGCAAAAACAACCTCAACCACCAGCGCAGATGGTTTGCACACGCTTACCAGGACGGACCTGGACGGGGATGGGGATATTGATCTCTTCCTGTCTGATGTCACCACTGTCACTGCACAGGGTGCTTCAACACGCACGATGACCACTCGCAATCAAGATGGTTCATTACGAACTGTTACGACTGCCGTCAGCAGTGCAAATGGCCTGACCACGACCACAACAACAGATGTGGATGGGGACGGTCAGTTTGAAGCAAAAACTGTAGAGACACTGATGAAAGAGGCGGACGGGGGAACAACCCGGACCACATCGATGTATTCTGGTGATGCTTCGCTGCTCTCGCGCACAGTGGTCCATGAGACAGCGGACCGGCAAACCAGGACGGTCTCAACAGACCGTGACGGGGATGGGCATGCAGATACCGTTTCAGTTCAGACAGAAGATGCTGATGGATCCATCACGCTGACAAAAACGTCTTATGCTAATGATGGCACGGTGCTTGGACAGACAGTTACCAATACCAGCGCCAATGGCCTGGTCTCCAGCTCGTCAAACGATCTGAATGGAGATCTGGCGGCTGATATGATACTTCATGACACAACCACGCTCAATGCTGATGGTAGCCGGACCACGGTTCAGCAGGTTAAAAACGCTGATCAGTCCCTGCGCAGTGCCAGCTCGGTCACGGTAAGTGATGATGAACTGATGAGGGTGACGCGAACCGATGCCGATGGAGATGGGAGGCACGAGCGGGTCACTACGGAAAAGACTGTTCCTGAACAGGATGGCAGTACACTACGAACCGTAGAGACACGTTCTGCAACGGGTGACCTTCTGGGGCGTGTGCAAACCCGGACCAGTGATGATGGACTTCAGGTTATTACAAAAACCGACGCGGATGGTGACGGCACCTATGATCTGGTTGAGACGACCACGGGCACTTTGCAGGATGACGGGTCTGTTCTCACCACCAGCGAATTGCGCGATGCATCGGGGGGGCTGCGCAGTGCCTCAAAGCGGACCGTATCCGATAATGGTCGCTCAGACATCACTGAGCTGGATATCAATGGCGATGGGAAAGCCGACACCAGAACCACGCAAACAATTTCCGCCACTGGTGTTGCTGAGAGTGTAACCCGCCAGCTGGCCGCCGATGGCTCTGTGCAAAGTCAAAACCGGGTGGTGAGCAGCGCCAATGGTTTGACAGGCACCTCCCAGACGGACAGGGACGGCGATGGTGTTTATGAAACCATCTCTGAAACAGACCGGGTTCTGAATGCCAATGGCTCTGAAACGACCACAACAACCCTTAAGGGCACGTACGGGACGCTTTTAAGCCGCACTGTTTCAACGATCAGTGACGATGGTCTGTCGTTAAGCCGCAGGGATGATCTGGATGGTGACGGGGCGGTGGACCGAACGAGCGCCACCGCAACGGTCATTGCTTCCAATGGCGCTCAGACCTCGACAACAACGATCACGGCTGGCGACGGTTCTTTGCTGGCTAGAACCATTGATCAAGACAGCGGGGATGGGCGTTCCAGTTCCCGCCATGTGGATGCCGATGGCAACGGCTTTGATGATGAAGTGATCAGCACCGTCCTTGGGGATGATGGTGTGACCACGTCTACAGTCTCTTACCATTCTGAAACCGGCGATCTGCTGTCCAGCACCACACAGACCGAGAGCGGCAACGATCTGGAGGTCACCCGTACGTTTGATCTGGATGGGGATGGCACGACAGATCGCAGCCTAACCGTTGTGACTGAGTTGGCAGCAGATGGAACACGGACGCAGACCGTGAACCATCAGGGTGGTCAGGGCAATGTGACAGCACAGCAGGTTGTTGAGACCTCAGATGATGGTTTGAGCGCTCAAACCTACATTGACCGGGATGGCGACGGGACGTTTGAAAGCCAGTCCTCAGTTGCAACGAGTTTTGCTTCTGATGGTGATGTGACCCAGACCACCACAACCACCGACGCCAGCGGTACATTGACGGCAGAAACCACAAGCACGACAAGTGGTGATGGGCTGCAGGTGAGTGAGGCCACAGACTTTAATGGCGACGGCACGACGAACAGATCCATTGCGATCGAGCTGGGTGCATCAGGCGGTGGCACGCAAACGGTCACGCTGCTGGCAGAGGATGCTCAGGTGCTGCACAGCACCACAACGGTGACCAGTGCAGATGAGCGCACCATTACCACGACAACAGATCTGGATGGCGACGGCGTTGCTGACCAGAGGGCCGAAACGCAGATTGATCTGAGCAACAACCAGACCACAACCCATACGCAGCTTGCTGAAGATGGCTCTGCAGACCTGGTCATCACCCAGACGATGGCCGCTAACGGCAGTGAGCAATCCTACTCGTTTGATCTGGATGGCGACGGCACCGCTGAAATCTCCCGTGAAACGACAATCACTTATGACGCTTCGGGCAATCAGGTGCGGGTCTTTGAAGAAAAAGATGACGGGCAGCTTAAATATACCAGTAAGACCGTTACTTCGGGCAATGGTCTGACCTCTACGACCTCGGTGGATTCTGATGGAGATGGCGAGATAGATGTCACCACCGTGGATGAAACCATCCTAAACGCAGATGGCAGCACAACGTTTACCAGTACGGACCGCTATGAAAATGGCATTGAGCGCTCCAGCTACAAAGAAGCCACCAGCGCAGATGGCAGAACCATTTCCAAGACCTTTGACTTTGACGGGGATGGCAAGAAAGACAAAACCGAGGTTATAGAAGTGCTGGCTGATGGCAGCCAGACAATCACAGAGACGGCCTTTAATGAAAGCGGCTCGGCTCTAAAGAGCTTTGTCACCCAAACCTCTTCTGATGGCCTGACCACCACCATCCTGCGCGATGGCATCACACAGACTATTTCGCGCTCTGTTCTGAAGGATGGCAGCTACACCTGGGATAATGGTGTGACGGCCTCGGCAGATGAGGCGCATATATTGGTCCGTCATGAGGTTGATGCGCATGGCATAGAAACCTGGAGCCTTGAAAAAACGCTTGATGGCACCACAACAGTTAGCACACAGCGTTTTGATGAAACCGCCAAGGCCCGGTTGCTCCGGTCAAGTCCCAGGTCTGCTGTAAATTCTGATTTCAGGTCTGGCGGGTTGATCAGATCTGGATGATGTTTTTGTCTTTTTTCTCCTCTTGTCGTAGCGCAATCCACTCATGAAATTC
>CANNAV010000261.1 GCA_947502585.1 uncultured Pseudovibrio sp. | reverse complement strand
ATCCTAACAAACAAGGCGGGTCATTTTTAAATGCAAATTATCCCGCCAGGTGGGTCAATTTTGCATGCTGATCAACACGCTTTCAGGATCAGGCCATTTGGGCAGGCTGGAATGAGGCGTGTTGTTGTAACGCTCCACCGCCTGCTCACAGCGCCCGATAAACTCATCCCAGCTCAGTAAAAGACGGCTGTGACCGTGCTCTTTGATATGCTTGCGGGTGGCCTTATGCGCCTTTTGTGAGGCTTCTTTATCCATAGGAGCGCCAAGATAAGTCGGCAGCTCCTGCGCCAGCGGGTTCCACACCGTGCCATGAAAACGCTCGATAATGCCACGCGCCTGCGAGTTGTAAGGCAGCGAATGCATCTTGGTGATGCCAAGCCGCCCCATCATGCCGCTCACATCCCCGTCAAACGTCTTGTTCTTGTAGCCCGGCCCCCGGTCCACATAAAAGATTGCCGGAATGCCACTCGCGCAACACGACACCCGCAAGGCGTCACACACCGCGATAACGTTTTCCTTCAAGCTCACAGAAAAGCCGACGCATTTGCGCGTCTTCACATCCAGCACAGAGGTAATCTCCGGCTTGAACGGCTGGCCTGTCAGCATATGCGCCACTTCCGCGTCAAAGGTCTTGCCATCAGCGGTATAAATGGAGGTTGGCATCAGATCGTCAGTGGAGCGGCTGAAATATGCCATGCGTGACTTCAGCGTCAGCGCACCTTCACGCCCCCGGTGGCGATCCACATTGCCCAGCTTCCTGATGATCCGCAGCACCATGTCATAATTTGGCGCACCACTGGGGTCATCAAGGCTTTCGGTATAAAGCCTGAGCGCATGTTTCATCGTCGGCTTGGTGGGCCTTGCGTAAAATTTAAGGTAACCGTTCAGCCATGGATAATCACCCAGCTTTAAACGCGGGCGACCCGTTTGCGGGGCCAGTGCCCGCACGCCGCCACTCGCAAGCTGAGACTTCCATTTATAAAGCACGCGGATAGATAAAGTGGCGCTGTCCCGTGTCTGCCCGCTGGCAAGGCGCACCGCATCGCATAACGGCTCATAATCAGCCTGAAGGTGGTGGCCCGCATCACTGGTGAGCTGGCCTGCTGCAAAAAGCTTCACATCGCGCAGCATCTGGTCAGCCGCTTTTTTGAAAGAAAGATCATGCACGATCGTGCGCCGATCAACCTCGCCCAGTACAACCCCACGCGCTTGCATCACCCTGGTCTGACGGGCGTTAGGCGCTTTACACGTTCTAACGCCCGGTACCGCTGGCAGTTGCGGGTTTTCGTGCAAAACCGCCTTGGACCGCTCCAGCTCCTGCAACGCCACCCGCTTGTCCAGATCAGCCCGCGCCGCTTCCGGCAACAGGTCAATGTGGTATTCCCAGCCACCGCCGCGCCCTTTGCGTTTGCGGGCAAGTGAGGTGGATTGCCAGTCGCAGCGCTTGGCTGATAACTGGACAGCTCGCTCTGTTGCTGGAATCTCAGGCAAGTTTAGTGTCGTCAACTCGCGTGCAGTAAACCACTCACACTGAGCACCATTATCCTTTAAGATCGGAACTGTTCCGCTCATCTAGCTCTCCGTAAATCCGTATCGCATTGCCGCGCCATCTTCTTCAGCCGCTCTTGCTGTTCCAAAATCAGTTGTTTGGTAATCAGCGGCGCATAGCGTTTCTCCACCACCACCAGCCCGGTGCCGTCCAAAAGCTCGTTTAAAAGTTCTTTGCTGTTTAAAAGCCCCGCCAGTGCCATCAGTCGGTAAGCGGCAATGTTGCTGCCCTCCCGTGCTTCACTGGCCCACGCATCAAGGCTGTCCCGGCGCACGCTCTCGCCAAGCTCCCGTGACAGCGCCGCGGCGATCTGCTCGCGGCTGCGCCCGTCCTTCTTCAGCGCTTCAGAAAGCACCCGCGCCACCTTGGCCTGCGGTGTTGCCGCCCGTACCCGTGCCGGGTCAAACCGCGCCTCAACCGCAGGCGGCTTCCAGCTCAAAAGGTCGGGTGTCTGTTCGCAGCGCCGACGCCTCATAGCGGATACCCTTCGCGGTACGCCGCAACAGCTGCACAGGCTACCAGCACCCAGAAGCACACCCCGGCAGCACACAGGCTCAGCACGGTAAAGCTTGCAAAGTCTTTCAAAAGATTGTCGCCGCAACAGCCATAGTCAAAGCGCCGGTAAAGCCGCACAGCAGGGCAGGAGGTGGCCCGGACCGTTCTCATGCCGCCACCTCCCTGTCAGAACTCAGGGGCTCAGTGGGACAAGTCGTTTTCTGACTGGCGGCGGGGCCATGTTTGTCGCTATTGTAGATCACATGAGGAGAGCGCTTGCGTCGGTCAGGCCACAGCTCCGCAATCGGAATACTGAGATATTTGGCTATAACTTCCCCGGCGCGACCGCTTCCGGTATTCAATGCCTTGGCAAGCGTGCTACGGTGCAAGCCTTCTCTGGCTGCAATTTCGGTAAGGGTCCACCCCAGACGGTGGAGTTCTGCCTTGATTGAATGCCTATCCCATGTGGTTTGGGGTCTGCGTTTAGCCATTGTATCTCCTTAAAAAGCGGTCTGTTGCAGCAGCCGCTTTTTTATTCACCGCGTAAGCCGCCTTCGTGGCCTGCGCTTGTTGGTAACGAATAAGGACACTTTACCAAAATAAACGGACACATCAAGTCCGATTATTTATTTCGAAGTTCGTTTATTGGGTTAATATCCGAAAATTCGCTTACTAATTGAATTTACTTGCGTATTTTCGAACTCCGAAATGTGGAGAAAGTCCGGAATAAATTTCGGAGTAGAGAATTTGAAGTCCGAAAGTGATAAAGACTTTCATAAACGCTTGCAGGTGGTGATTTTAGAAACAAACAAAGATCCGTTTGTTTGGGCTAAAGAGGCCGGAATTCCTAATGCTACCTTCAATCGTATCTGGAACGATGCCCAAATACCGAAATACGATAACCTAATTAAGATTGCGAAGTTCTCGGGTGTTTCTCTAGACTGGTTATTATTGGGAAAAGCAAACAAACCAGCCGACTATAGCGAGGCATCGAAAGAGTCCGAGTTCATCACAATCCCCCGCGTTGATATTCAGCTTGCGGCAGGTGGCGGTGTGCTGAATGGTGACCATGTAGAAAAGCTCGATGAAATCCCGTTCACACGGCAGTTTTTGGGCCGAAAACTGGGAAGAACCAAGACAGACGGCCTTGTCATCCTTACCGCAGATGGGGACAGTATGGACCCACTCATCTCTGATGGGGACTTGGTCATGGTTGATCGCAAACGCAACACACTGTCTGACGGCGTTTATGCCTTCGTCTACGGCGGCATGGCCCGCGTCAAGAAGCTCCGCGCAACCCTTTCAGGTGATATTGAGGTAATCAGCCAGAACCCGGAATACAAAGACGAGCTTCTTAAGCGCTCCGAGCTTGATGACTTTCATATCATCGGTAAAGTAGTCTGGTGCGGTCATCGCTTCTCATGAAACCAAAATGCGTATTTTTGATCGCTTTTTGCACATTTTAAGGCCGTTTTGACAGGGTTTTGTGCAACCCCGCGCACAACTCATTTTTCGGCACTAACCTAAATAACCAATAACACTCAATCGGTTACTGCCTTTTTCCTCTCCCCACCCCTTTGCACAATGACAGGCCCCCCCCACACACCCGTGGCCAATTGTCATCGCTATGACCAGTTGCTCACCTGCCAGGCAGAAGCAATATGAATG
>CANNAV010000260.1 GCA_947502585.1 uncultured Pseudovibrio sp. | reverse complement strand
GGATGGAATTGAACAGCCAGAACCCGATCAAAAATCTGCTTAAGCAAAAGCTCATACACCAGAATAGACAATACCTCACACGGCCGTGCTGTAACCTGAGCTGGATTAATGCAACAACGCCACGTTGGGTAGGCAACGTCAAATGGACAAGCCGCAGTCCATCGGCTCATGGGTTCATCCCAACACCGATTGATATTACATTCTGCCGAGGTCTGTAGTGAGCTAAAATCACATTTTTATGCCGTCACATCTGTCACATACATTATTGGAATTCATTATCTACGCTCAGAAATGCTGACTCATTCTAACAAAACCATCACTCAGATTTCATATTTGGCGTTAAAATCTCTTACGATTAAGTAATCGAAAATAACAACTATGTTTTTTACGAGCAATATTCTAGGGCATGTCAGGATGAAGCAGGTAGTTACAATACAAGATTAAGAAATATTCAATCCTTTTTTGCTTGTGGGGTAAGCATGTCTAAGCTGTGTTTCCTACCTACCTTTTTCGGATCTGTTTTCCTTATTCTTTCAAATCCAGCCCTGGCTGACCTGGACCAAACCTGTACGGACGAGCTTGTTTTAGGGCGGGATGCAGGCAGTAATCAGCGCTGGTTTGTCTATGGGGATTCAGCTGCAGATTTTGCTATTCAAAGCGAAGGCGGCGATGGTTGGGGCATAGCCCGCGAAACGCTTTCTGTTGCTGTTGGTGACATTGACGGTGATGGACGTGATGAGTTTGCCGTTGGCCGTGATGGTGCAGCATCTCAATCTGTGCGTGTCTTACTTTTTGACGATGCTTCGTCCGGGTTTTCTCAAATAGATACCCTTGGAGAGAATTGGGGGGCAGGACGACGAGCAACCTCTATTGCCTTTGGCAATGTGGATGATGATGCGGCCCTGGAAATGGCTGTGGGCCGCGATGGCCCTACTGGCTTTCGTTATCGCATTTATGATGACCGAGACACTAATTTAGCCGCTTTGCATACAGGAGGGACCACGTGGGGTTCTGACCGTCGGGTCACAGCTTTAGCATTTGGGGATCTGGATGGTGACGGGCGTGAAGAGTTGGTGGTTGGCAGGAGCGGCGGCACCGTTGCCAGACCGCGCTGGTTGGTACTTGATGATGCACAGGGCAATTTTGCCGAACTGTTCGTTGGGGGCGATACATGGGGGGCGGCTCGCCGGGTGACTGCCCTTGCTACAGGAGATGTAGATGGCGATGGAATTGCGGAACTCGCTATCGGAAGGGATACTGGTCCCAACTTTCACTGGCAGGTTTTGGATGGGATTGAAGGCAACTTTGCCACCTTGGCCAGTGGTGGCGATGGTTGGGGCGGGACACGGCGAACCAACGCTGTTGCCTTTGGCGATGTGGATGGTGATGGTCTGGACGAACTGATCATCGGACGCAACGCAGGCTCCGGACCGCGCATCTTAACCTTTGATGATGCCCTGAGGAATTTTACATCTCTGGGAGAACTGGCAAGTACCTGGGGTGTTACGCGTTCTGTTCGGGCACTGGCAACGGGAGATGTTGACGGTGATTTCGTGGATGAAATCGCTGTCGGGCGCAATGGTGGCTCAGGCCCTCGCTGGATGATATTGGATGACCGTTTCCAGCGCTTTTCCACCCTGCGACAAGGTGGAGATGGCTGGGGTGTAGGGCGAGCAGTGAATGCTCTGGCCCTTCGTTCTACCCGGGTCAGTGGACCTGATAGGGATGAAGACGGTCTTTTTGACAGTTGGGAACAGAGCGGCATTGATGTCAATTGCGATGGTGTCGTGGATTATACCCCGCCGGGTGCAGATCCTGATCGCAAAAACATCTATGTTGAGATGGATTATATGTTCAACCATCTCCCACGTGCGGATGCGGTCAATGATGTGATCGCAGCTTTTGCTGCTGCCCCCAACCAAAACCCTGATGGCACAACAGGCATCGATCTGCTCATAGATTTGGATGAACAGCTTCCAGAGACGCTCGACATCACCACCTGGACTGATTTTGATGATATCCGCGATGTCCAGTTCGGGACTGCAGCTGAGCGATCCGGCCCCAATGCAGACGCGTTGCTGTCGGCCAAAGCACTTGTTTATCGCTATGCTCTTAACGCTCATACGCGAGACGGTGGGACCTCATCGGGAAGAGCTAAACGAGGAAATTTTGTGGTCACTTTGGGCGGTAGCCCATGGGCTTCAGATGCCTCTGGTCACAGTGTGGGCTCACGTCGCCAACAAGCAGGCACAATCATGCATGAGCTGGGCCATACGCTGGGTCTTGGTCACGGGGGTGGGGATTCCACAAACTGTAAACCCAACTACCTGAGTGTGATGAATTACTCATTTCAGACCCGGCATATACCGAATCCTACTTTGCCAGGGCCACGACTTGACTATTCTGCCAGTGCCCTACCGAACCTTAATGAAGCTGCACTGAATGAATCGCTGGGAGTACAGGATGGAACCGATAATACATTCTTTGGAACAGACGGAACCTCGCGCATACTTGGTGCAGGCATGGGATCAATTGATTGGAACCAGAAAAATGGCATTGAAGCAGGTACCATCACTTCTGATGCTAACTTCACTTCTACTTCATCGTGTGATGCTTCTCCAAACCAAGTTCTGGCAGGCTGGGATGATTGGAGCAATCTGTTCTTACCATCACGCTCTGCTCCGGGCGACCCCTATGATACTGAGCTCTTCCCTGAAGATGAGTTAACTGGTGAGGAAGCTGCTTTGTTTGAAGCTTGTGCTGACGGTGAAGATACGGCCCGATGCACTCAGCCTCCCTATGAATATGCCGCTAAGTTCGTCTGTGGCATCCAAGACGATCCCCACACATTGCGCCTGACGCGCGGGGTCTACGGCACCACAGTCAATATCCATAATCCGTGGGACAAGGATGCGATCTTTTATAAAAAGGTAGCCGTAGCGTATCCACCAGCAGAACAGTCTCCGGGAGAAATTCTTCAAATGGGCAAGGATCTGTTGCGCTATGACGAAGCCTTAAAAGTCGATTGTGAAGACATTCGCGCACGAGCATTCCAAGGGGTCTTCCCAACATCTTATGTGGAAGGATTCGTAGTCATCCAAAGTTTTGAAAGCTTAGATGTCACAGGTGTCTACACATCAGCAGCCATCGTCGATCAGACCCAGGGATGTTGTGGCACATCAAAGCGAACAGTACAAAATTCCGGCATGGAGATTATCCAGATCAAAGAACGCCGCAAGCCCACGCGTCCGGACCCTGGTAGCCCAGATCTGTTGCCTGAACCCGTCTTCGGCCCGCCGCCAAACGACGCTCCAGGAACCTTCCCGCAGAATTATTGTGGCCCGTTGCCAGCAGGCACCCCTGTTCAAGATGTACAACTGCATCTACGTATCCGTAATCAGGGAGATGCAGGGGCGGGGGCCTCGACTACAAGAATCATATTTAGCCCAAGTTCTCAGTTCGATCCAATCGTGGGTACAGTAGATCTCGCAACGCCTGCGTTGGCAGCAGGGGCAGCCCACCAACACCTAGTGGATATACCCGATGGTTGCTTCCCAGGCAGTGGCTCAGGCTGTAATTTCCGCATAACTGCAGACGCAGCAGAGCCTGAACAAGTGATAGAATCCAATGAAGCCAACAATGTCGACCAATCCGGCTGTCCTGGCATAGTTCCGTAATAGAAATGGGAGGGCTCTCCGTCCGTTCTGTAGGAATGGTACTCAAGCAAATTTTTCGTAGCCTTGTAAGTCCAGGAACATCCGTTGGA
>CANNAV010000259.1 GCA_947502585.1 uncultured Pseudovibrio sp. | reverse complement strand
ATTGCGTTTTGTCGCGGGTTTTCCGCACTTATGGCAGGTACTGTGGTTAACCTTGCTCACCACCTCTGGAACAATATATCCTTGAATATCAATGGCCTAAGATAATACTTCAAGGGAATCTATGTCGAGGGGGATGTTAATTTCGGCCATGAAATGTGACAATCTCAAAGGTGCGGGTTACAATTTCCCCCTAGGATACAATATTTTAGCCTTCTACACAATGGCGGGAGGGTCACAACGAAGCCTCTGTGGGTTGGATGACAAGAGCCGGATGATGCGAGAGTATCACGTTCGGTTCTGTGAGAGGCTGAGGGTGAGATTTCCTCAGCTTGCTCGACTAGTTTTGAGGAGAGCCTTGCAGTTTATGCTAAGGAGCTTACCCTGCCTCGCGAGCAAGATTGATCAAAGAGATTCTTTGGTTGGTTCGGTATAGTTTAAGGCCTTTGGTGCATTGCACAAAAACGGACCCAGCCACTACGCTGGGATCGGGAATAAAAATAATTGGAACAGTTGGTAACGAGCAATTTCTGCTGGAAACCTACTAAACATGCAAGAGGTTAGAACATGATCATAGGGGCTGCCAAGGAAGTCCTGGACGGGGAACGACGGGTCGCGTTGACCCCGGACAGCGCCCAACAGCTGCAGAAGCTGGGATATGAGTGCGCTATTGAATCCGGCGCGGGTGAAGCTGCAAATTTCTCTGATGCAGATTATTCAGATGTTGGCGTAAAGGTTATCGCAGACGCAAAAGCACTCTGGGAAACCGCAGATATTCTTATCAAAGTCCGACCGCCCGAAGCATTTGAGCTGGAACTGACACATGAGGGGCAAACCCTCATCAGCTTCTTCTGGCCTGCGCAAAATTTTAAGCTTCTTCAGCAGTTTGCCGAAAAAAGGGTCAATGTGCTGGCGATGGATATGGTGCCGCGTATTTCACGTGCACAGAAGATGGATGCTTTGTCATCCATGGCCAATATTGCTGGTTACCGCGCTGTTATGGAAGCAGGCAATAACTTCGGCCGCTTTTTCACCGGCCAGATCACCGCTGCCGGTAAAGTGCCACCAGCCAAAGTGCTTATCATCGGTGCTGGCGTTGCTGGCCTTGCTGCAATCGGCGCGTCCACTTCTCTGGGTGCGATTACTCTGGCCTTCGACGTTCGCCCGGAAGTGGCAGAACAAGTCAGGTCCATGGGCGCTGAGTTCGTTTATCTAGACTTTGAGGAGGAACAGCAGGACGGAGCCTCCACTGGCGGCTATGCCTCTGTTTCTTCACCTGAATTCCGTGAAGCACAGCTTGAGAAGTTCCGCGAGTTAGCGCCGGAAGTTGACATCGTCATCACCACAGCGCTAATCCCTGGCCGCGAAGCGCCCGAGCTCTGGACCGAAGACATGGTCCAGAGCATGAAGCCGGGCTCTGTGATTGTTGACCTTGCAGCTGAGAAAGGCGGCAACTGTAAACTCACCAAAATGGACGAGAAGATTGTAACCGACAACAACGTCACCGTGATTGGCTACACCGATCTCCCATCCCGCATGGCTACGCAGTCCTCCACGCTTTATGCGACCAACATTCGCCATATGATGTTTGATCTGACTCCTGAAAAAGACGGTCAGGCCAATATCAACATGGAAGACGATGTTATCCGCGGTGCAACGGCTACCAAAGACGGGGTAATTACCTTCCCGCCGCCAAAGCCGAAGATCGCAGCAATTGCAGCTCAAAAGCCAAAGGCACCGGAGAAAACTCCAGAGGAACTCGCGGCTGAAGATGTTGCAGCTGCAAAAGCGGCTGGCCGCAACCAGCTCGGTCTTTTGATTGGTGGTGGTGCTGTTATGGCGTTGATAGGCACCTATGCGCCTGAAAGCTTTATGCAACACTTCATTGTATTTGTCCTCGCAGTGTTTGTCGGCTTCCAGGTGATCTGGGGCGTGGCTCACTCTCTGCATACACCGCTTATGGCTGTTACCAACGCAATCTCCGGTATCATCATTCTTGGTGCGCTGCTGCAGCTTGGATCCGACAGTTGGATTGTTTGGTTCCTCGCTGGCATTTCGGTGCTGATTGCGTCGGTCAACATTGTCGGCGGGTTTATGGTCACGCGCCGTATGCTCCAGATGTTCAACAAGTCTTAAGCGGGGGAGAGAAGTATTATGTCTATTGGACTTCAAACCGCTGCTTATATTGCGGCAACCGTACTCTTCATCCTGTCTCTGGGTGGACTGTCCAATCAGGAAAGCGCCAAACGCGCTGTTTGGTTTGGCATCGTCGGGATGGCCCTGGCTGTTCTTGCAACAGTCTTCGGCGCAGATGTTGATCTGACAAGTCCTGCGGTCATGATCATGCTGTTATTGACCGTTTCAGTCGGTTCGGTTGCGGGGGGCATTGTCGCACTACGCGTTGAAATGACAGGCATGCCGCAGCTTGTGGCTGCTCTGCATTCCTTTGTGGGTCTGGCAGCCGTGCTCATCGGCATCAACTCAGATATCGCTCCGCCGGCAGGCCTGGCAGGCGCTGAACTGGTCATCCATGAAGCGGAAATCTTCATAGGTGTCTTCATCGGTGCAATCACTTTTACCGGTTCCATTGTTGCTTACGGTAAACTTGCCGGAAAAATCGGTGGTAAGGCACTGCTGCTGCCAGCTCGTCACGCCCTGAACACATGTCTGCTCGTTTTCGCAGTGATCCTGATGTTCATGTATATGAACCACGCAGGTTCCTGGACGCTCTACCTGATGACCCTGATCGCCTTCTTTATCGGCTGGCATATGGTTATGGCCATCGGCGGCGCGGACATGCCAGTAGTTGTCTCCATGCTGAACTCCTACTCCGGTTGGGCTGCAGCCGCGACGGGCTTCTTGCTTGGCAACGACCTGCTGATCGTAACAGGTGCTCTGGTTGGTTCATCAGGTGCAATCCTTTCTTACATCATGTGTAAGGCGATGAATCGTCATTTTGTCTCCGTTATTCTTGGCGGCTTTGGCACTACAACTGGTCCGGCCCAAAAGATCGAAGGTGAGATGGTTGCAACCGATACGGACTTCGTTGCTGAAACACTCAACGATGCAGATAGCGTCGTGATTGTACCGGGATACGGTATGGCCGTTGCTCAGGCTCAACAGTCTGTTTCTGAACTGACTAAGCGTCTGCGCGCCAAAGGTAAAAACGTCCGATTCGCAATCCACCCGGTTGCAGGCCGTCTGCCAGGTCATATGAACGTGTTGCTTGCTGAAGCGAAGGTGCCCTACGATATCGTGCTGGAAATGGATGAGATCAACAACGACTTTCCCCATACAGACGTCGTCATCATCATTGGTGCGAACGACATTGTGAACCCGGCAGCTCAGGAAGATCCAAACTCACCAATCGCTGGGATGCCAGTTCTGGAAGTATGGAAAGCCAAGCACGTGTTCATCTCCAAACGTGGTCAGGGTACTGGTTACTCCGGCATCGAAAACCCACTGTTCTACAAAGGAAACTCCCGCATGTACTATGGTGATGCAAAGTCTTCTATGAACAACCTGCTCGGTAAAATAGGCTAGTTTGGATAGCTTACAAAAGCAAAATACCCCGAAACGTTCCTCGCGTTCCGGGGTTTTGTTCTTTTCACCACTATGTAAGAATTATTACATATATCTATTTTACATTGATATTATAGGTATCGGTAAAATAGTGGCTCTCCTTTCATTCTGTAGGAATGGTACTCAAGCGAATTTTTCGTAGCCTTGTAAGTCCAGGAACATCCGTTGGAAGATGGCCCTGGTGTTGAAGAGGCCATAGCATCTGCGTTTGAGGACCTTGATCTTGTTGTTGAGCCCTTCCACAAAACCACTGT
>CANNAV010000258.1 GCA_947502585.1 uncultured Pseudovibrio sp. | reverse complement strand
GACAAAAACATCATCCAGATCTGATCAACCCGCCAAACCTGAAATCCGAATTTACAGCAGACCTGGGACTTGACCCTAGCTGCTCTTGGGAACAGGCGCGTATCTACAACAGCAGTCATCGTGCAGACCCTTGATCCGCGTTGGTTGATCGAGGTTGAGTTAATCGCGATGGCTTGAGGCGTTCTCAGCGAGGAGGGATTTGCTTCAGAACAGCCGAAACAATCGCTTCCGTGTGATCTTCCTGAACCAGATGACCGGCATCGGGAACCGGAATACATCCATTGGTCGAGATCAATTCGGCCAGTTGTTGGCCCTTATCGTAAGGAATACACTCATCGCATTCCCCCAAAAGCACTGTAACCGGACAATCCATGCGACCGTACAGGCTCTGAACTTCGTCCGTATATTTCTGATTCATCTGTGCAATCTGGCGGTAGAATGCTGGCTGACCAATCGGCCCGGTCCATGGGGCACTGTAGATTTCCAGCGCTTCGTTAGAAAGTGGATGATGCCCGGTAGAGGGAACATCCACTCCATCAGCTTCGGCCAGTTGGGTCTAAGCCTGCTTGGCACGTACCTCACCAATGAAATCCGCCACAGACCAAAGCCAGCTCTGCTGTGCTGCCGTATAACTGCTGTGGACGGCGCGGGGCACGACGAGCTGAAGACTTGAAGCCTCCATCTGATTGGTCTGCGGTTCGGTAATCCCCGGCTCCAGCGTCAGAAGATGTCTGCGGCTGATTTTCTCTGCTTCTGCCAGAACCTGACGCCAGCGGTCCTTGCATGTGGATTTGGCTCCCAGCATCGTCAGATGCGCATCGCCCTGCGCAGGGGCCGCCTGATAGGTGGCAAGGTCCGGGAACAGGAAATCCGGCTTGTGATTATGTTCTGTCACAGCGCCGCGCACATGCCGGATGTCATGCGCCATGAGGACAGCCGCCAGATGGTTCTCCAAAGAATGGCCCATCCGTGATTTACGACGGTTCTGAACACTCAGGGAAAAGCTGATGAATCCGTCAACATCCGTTCCTTCGTCATTTACGAATCCGGCCTCGATCCGTGACGATACAACTTTGCGCTCCAGCCTGCGGAACAATGCTTCTTCGTGATCGAGCCACGCAATCAGTGCTGCGTCAGGATCGTCTTCCGCGCGAACCTCGGGCAGGGTGAGGCGCGCCAGATCGGAAAACTCGGCTGTTTTGGGAAAGGTGGTGCCGAATTTCTCGATGATGCTGTCCAGCTTGTCAGCTTCCGGTTCCTCGAACTCAATTCCCAGCTCGTCCAGAATGAAACGCGCAGCAAAATCCAGTTCCGGCTCTTCGTCGGAGAACTCGCGGGAAACAAAGGATTTACCTTCGGGGCGCAGACCGAACAACCAGAAAAGCTGCTGCTCGCTGGTTGATCCTTCCGGGGCCACGATGAACCACAGAACGCCGCCTTGATCCTTGGCAAGAAACAGAGTGTCTCCGGCCTTCATGGCCTCTGTCACAGGGTTTGAAGGGTAATAGAGCCGCCATTCAGTTCTGTCGGGAATATCCAATCGTGCGTCGTAGTGCGTGGCCCAGCTCTCTTCAGTGAACCCTTCCTGGTCGCCGCCAAGCCAGATGTAGATTGCCGGGAATTTCTGCTTGTGGGTCTCCCCAAGGAAGTCTTGTCGCATCTTCACGGTCGTACCGACTTCGTGCTGATTGGACGATTTCGGCTCTGCATCGACAGCTGACAATCGCTTGACCCCGACGCCTTCAAAATAATCAGATAACTGGCCGCGCTTCATGACCGCTCAACTCATATGTTTTTATACCCGATTTCAACCATATAACGCATTGATCGACAACCTCGTCGAAGGGTAGTCGGGACTTTCCTTTCAACGCGCATTCCCAGATCGTCCCGACACGCCAGCCTGAATCCAAAAGCGCCTGATACTGTTCCTGGTCGCGGGCAATGTTCTTGCCGATCTTTTCACGCCAGAAATCTTCCCGGCTTTTGGGCCAGCGGAACAGATGGCAGTCATGCCCATGCCAGAAACAGCCGTGAACGAAGAGAACCGCATCATGTCGGGGAAAGACCAGATCGGGACGGCCGGGCAGGTCTTTCCGATGTAGCCGAAACCGGAAACCGGCCCGGTGCAGCCCCGAACGGATCGCCAGCTCGGGTTTCGTGTCCTTGCCACGGATGCCGGACATCATCCGGCTTCGTGTAGCAGGCGAGACAATATCTGCGGGCATTACGCTCCGGCGCGCGCCGCCTCCAGCATTTCAAGATGTTCGGCAGGCATTTCACTTGCGGCATAGACCCCCGGTTCTGCCAAGGGGAGCTGTGCCTGCATGACCTCGGAAACTTCACGCCCATCCAGCACCATGGCGTCCTCAATACGCGGCTGCATGAGCTGCGCAACGGACTTCACCACCGGCACAACTACCGCATTGCCCATCTGGCGATAGGCCTGAGTGTCAGAAACGGGTATTTTCCAATCCGTCTTTCCGGGTTTCTCGAAGCCCATCAGCCGGGCGCATTCGCGTGGTGTCAGCCTGCGCGGGCGGTTGCCATTCTGAGCGATCAGGATTTCCGAACCATCCTTGTAGTACCGAGCTGACAGGGTGCGGGCCACGTCATTTGGCCCGAACAGGGAAAACCCGAAACCGTTCCCGGCGCTGCGGTGCTTTTCCTTGTACCCCTGAAGATAGGTCCACATATTTTCTGTCAGGGTGTATTTCGGATCGACTTTCTTATCGAGGATCGTCCCGAGGGAAGGGCCGCCGCCCTCGGGGATGGCGAGCTGGCCAAAATCAAACTCGATGCTGTGATCTTTGAAACCAACAATGAAGATGCGCTCACGCTTCTGCGGCACCCAGGGAGTCGAGCTGATAACACGATAGGAGACCTTGTAGCCCAGCTCATCCTCCAGAACATGCATGATCGTAGCAAAGGTCTTGCCGCCGTCATGACGCTCAAGGTTCTTCACATTTTCCAGCAGGAACGCGGGCGGACGGTGATGGTCAATGATCTTGGCCAGATCGTAGAACAGTGTCCCTTGGGTATCGCAGAGAAAACCATGCGGACGGCCAAGTGCGTTCTTTTTGCTCACACCGGCAATAGAGAACGGCTGACAAGGGAAACCCGCCAGCAACACATCATGTGCTGGAATTTTTGCTGGATCATTTGCCCACGGGCGCACATCTTCCGCGAAGACATGATCGCTGTCAGCCGGCTCCGGAAAATTCGCCTTGTAGGTTTCCCGGCTGAAGCGGTCCCACTCGGCGGTAAAGACGCATCGGCCGCCGATCTCCTCAAACGGAATCCGGATTCCACCCACACCAGCAAAGAGGTCAATGAACCGGAATCCTGTGGCACGGCCCTTTGTACAACGGGAATTTGCAATCTCGCGCAGCTTTTCCAGCTTCAGGGAGTCGATACGCTTGCCCTCACCTTTGACGTGCCGCCGCACTGTCCTGTCGCTGATCCCCAGGAAACTGGCAGCTTCCTCGATGCCCAGGCCGGCGCGGTCCATCAACTCTCCAAATTCGGTGCGGGAATGCGCGTTCATGCTCAATACCTCTGTGTCATTTATTGACAATATGTCATAAAGAGTCCCAGATGATTTGGCCACCCTGTTTCTGCGATTGTTCACATTTTGTTCTGAATGACATTAACAACACGTCACTCTTAGAACAAACCGGGGAAAAGTCGCTCACCCCAACAAAAAAGGTGCGCTCACAAAAATGAGACGCGCCTAAGTTTTGGAAACGAGGGAGGTTTTCCGGGCGTTGATGGATTGGATGCCCCGCCCGACGGCATAAAGATATACTATGATTGTGAGAGTGAGTTTCACACCCAA
>CANNAV010000257.1 GCA_947502585.1 uncultured Pseudovibrio sp. | reverse complement strand
GAGTAGTTTCCAACTTCATGGGATAGCACGATGGTGCCGCGTTTTACTGGGAGCATGCTCCCAGTAAAACGCCTCTGCGCACAAGCCTCACACAATTTTCCAGACGTCAGATTACACTACCCCCCAGCACCCTCCTGAGAGCCGCTAGAGAGCTTTTCATTGACGGCCCTCTGCACTGTCTTCGGGGCACAACCCACCCTCTTGGCAATGGCACTGTGGCTGAGCCCTTCATCTTTCAACCTCAATATCCAATCCCGATCATGTCTGGGCTTAGTGCCTTTGTATTTGCCATCTGCCTTGGCTTTCGCCACTCCCTCTAGCTGTCGCTCTCTCCTGATGTTTGTTTCAAACTCAGCAAATGCCCCCAGCATGGACATGAATAGTTTGCCTTCATTGGTGGTGATATCGAATGACTGGTTCAATACCTTCAGCTCTACGGCCATCTCTTTGAGCTGTGTGGTGATTTTCAGCAGGTCTTTGAGTGATCTGGCGAGACGGTCGAACCGTGTAATGACCAGTGTGTCCCCTGTGTTCATGAATTCCAGCAGGGTTTTAAGCTCCTGCCGTTCATCCAAGCTCGTTCCGGTGATCTTCTCTGATCTGATGTTCTGACAGCCTGCTTTGGTCAGTTCATCAATCTGGATGGATAGGTCCTGGTCTTTCGTGCTGACCCTCGCGTAGCCCCATACTGTCATGTCGTCCCCATCTTCTGTGTTGTTGAGATGCCAACTGAATATGGACATTAATGATTAGAGTCAAGTGACCATAGTGGACATTTCCCTATATTCATCCCTAATGTCCATAGCTTTTCTGCCATTCCTGCCTGCCCTGCCAAGTGGACTGTAGGGTCTACCCAGATGTCTATAGTTTAGAATGATCCAGACTTGGGCCTATCTCTGGGACCTGATCGGCGGGAGGTGACGACTAACTCATGGGTAGGGGCGGGAGGTCAATCGTCCTAGGATGAGAAGGTTGGCCGGGGCATGGGGGTTTCTGGCGCTGCTGTATATCTAATTTGACCTCTCACAAAACTGTAGCAAAATCATTTTGAGGTCTGACTAACTGAGGGCGGCACTTCTCACAGCCACCGCCCACAATCTTATTATCCCTTAAAAATCATCGTCATCCGCTGGAAAGGCTGGCCCAACCTTCGCATATTCCATTCGCTCTTCGGCCTGCTCCAATTCAGCTTTGGCTTTGAGATAGCCACGCTCTGCCAGTCTGTATTCAGCGGTTTTCATCTGCTCCCGTGTATCGCTGATCTGTAGCATGATGTCCTCACCAAACTCAGGCAGGTCTTCACTCTCCGTTCCCAGATGCTCCCGGATGATGCTTGCGGCTGCTGCTTCAGCGCTATCGAACGTGACCTCGATTGACTTGATTAGGCCAATCTTTTCGTCCAGACGCTCTAAGCCATAGCGCAAGCTATCTTTGATATCACTGTCCCGCTCCTCCTGCATCCTCTCAGCATTATTGAACGCTGCCTCTTCGAGTCTGGTTCTCAAACATTCAAGTTGGAAACGGATGCCCTCGAATGGTGTGTTGCGGGAAGCGAGGATATATTCTTCGTTGGTAAGTTCTGTCGGTTTAAGCATATCTAATTACCTTTGCAAAGGCTTGTCACGACTGGATGAAAATCCTGCCAAGTATCTGATTATTATGAGTTATTCATCCTAAGGTGCGGGGTAATTAGGCACCTTCCAGACGGCTCTGAGAGACCTGCTGAGAAGCCTTTCAAAACCATCCAAAGCCCATAGATGGCCCCTGTCCACCTCTCAGCGACTCTTAGCATGTCTCTGGTGAGCTGCGTTATTTTGCAGGTATTTGAAGTCTTGGAGTGCCTTTTTGGTGTTCGCTAAAGGAAACCCAGAAACTCCAGAAGTACAAGGTTCTATCATTATCCGTCTTCACCAGCTCATATCCTTGGTTCAATCTTCTCAGTTCAATGAAGATATCACCATACTTGAATGGCAACTTGAGGGAATACCACCAGACTGTTGCAGTCATAATAACCAATCTCCCAGTTCTGTTTATAACAGCCCCAGAGGTTACTTATAGATTACTTCTGGTGGCTGAACGAACGAGATTAGGAAATACCGCGATTAGGCATACGGCCCACACAAGGTGGTCCCGTTCGTCCAGCCATAGAAAACCACGCTCACAAATGAGAGTCGTGGCGTGGTGGTACGCCTAATCTTGGAAGGGTTTCCTAATCCCCGCACACCTCTGTTTGATGTGCTAACCAATGAACTATCCGCACTGGATGCCTCTATGAGTTCACTGGCTAACTGAGAGTCTGAGTCAAAGCCCTGCCTGTGTCAACTGACTGGTGATTTTTTATCAGTTGAAACTATTCTGGGCTACCTGACTTTTCAATCTGATGATAACACTATGCCAATAGCCAGCATCAACAGCCAAACAGGGACAAACCAGAAGAACAGTAAGCCGGCCTGCCAGATATTCCAGTCCCACACATGCACGGCACCATAGACCCCAAGCCCTGAACCAAGGAGGGGAATGTAAGTCGTAAAAGCAGCAATGAGAAACCCAAGGAAGCCTTCTATTCCCCAAGCGTAGTCAATGCCGTCCATGATTGCAAAGAGCTGGTAGAAACCGACCACTACGTAACCGATAAATATAAATAGTTGCATGGTATGCTGTGTGCCCCCTCAAAAGGGGATTGGCATAAAACAATTAGCTCTAAATCACAATCTCCTTGGGCGGTAACAGACACCTCCCTTGCAGCGTTTACAGCTCGCTAATGTACTCAATCCTCCCTTTGACCTCTTCAAATCAATCAAAAATACAGCCAAAAAAGCGCAGCTCCCTTTTTGTTCTAATAGTTCTATAAGTTCAGGGAGAGCGTTTCGTTTAAAATCAATGGCTTACAGCTCTATCGGCAACAAATCTAGACCGGACGGCAACAAATCTAGACTAACTTGCTCATTGACTTGCTTCTTTGTGTTGCCTTAGATTGTTGCCATGGGAAAAACTATGAAGGTCGCGTCAGACCGAGACCACGACAAAACAAAAACTGTGCTGCCTGCTGAGTATGCTCGCGGGCTTCACATCAAGAACGCTCCAAGCCTACAGGCGCTCAAACTCTTTCATCTGATGATTGCCTCTGCTGGTGGTAGGATGGCCGAAGATGTTCGCCATGATATGAGATTGGCAGATCTCAAACGCATTGAAGGCATGAACAACCACACCAAGGAAAGTCTCCAACCGCTGTTCGAGGAGCTGAATTGCGCCCTCTTGGTTTACGATGAACCAGAAAAGAAACGGTGGTCCGTTGGTGGGTTCCTAGATCACGCTACGGTTGAATATCTGCATGAAGATACGGGAGATACACTGATCTCATGGTACTTCGGTCGCATGTTTAAGCTTATGGCCGGGGAGTCTGATCATTGGGCCATATTGGACCGCCAAACTATGTTCCACCTCAAGAGTCGGTATTCGGTCCTGCTCTTCCAGCACATCGCCAGTCTGACACCACTGACCCATGTCACCAGCAAGAAATTCACTATTCCAGAGTTACGCTCGGTTCTGGGTGTTTCTGGCGATACGCTATCCCGTTTCTCAAACTTTACTCAGAGGGCGCTTACCCCAGCCATAGCCGAAATAAATCAACTCTCCCGCTTCACGCTCACAGCTAAACAAAACAGGATAGGCCGTAAGGCCGTATCAGTGGAAATAAGTTGGGCACCCAAAGAAGACAGTATGCCCCTCAAGAAGGAGCTGAAAAGCCACTCAGCAGGCCGTAAGACCCGTAGATGTCAATCAGCATTGAAAATTGACCCACCTTTTGCATCCAAAACTGACCCACCCTGTGGGCGAAAAAGGCCCTGTC
>CANNAV010000256.1 GCA_947502585.1 uncultured Pseudovibrio sp. | reverse complement strand
CAAACCTAAAGAGAAATCCCACTATGGCTATCTCAATTTCTAAATCAGATAATTTACAGCACTATAGGGACACAATCAGATTTGCAAAAGCAGCCGACAGACTGTCCGAACGGTGCTCACGCGGTGCACCACCCAACAGCCCTGGTGCGTTCTGTAATCCGCAGGCCAGCGCAGTAAAACTTTCGCCGCCAGGCACCACGCCGGCATGTTCCCAGCCGGAACAAACCAGCGTGAAGTGGTAAATCCGGTGTAAAAGAGGCACCCCCGCGATAGTGACCCTAGGGCCGTTTGCGTCAAAGAAATCTGACATCCCTTGTTGGCCGGAAGGATGTGCCTGACGGAAGATAACCTCTCGCTCTGGGCCATGTTCAGCGCCAGGCCCGTATGCGCCGCTCAAGCGTGCGACGCGCCGAGGTCATATCCTGATCGGGTTGACGGCGCTGCATCTCTTCCAGTACCGTTATAGGACGGAGCTTTGGTGCCGCGTCTAAAAGCGGAACAATCTCCTCCTCCCATAGACCCGCCAAGGGGTCAGGTTTACCTCCACTGTAACCGCCTTCGCGTTTCTTCTGCGCGGTGGGCGAGGGTCCAGATCAATGCGAGACCCGGTACCCGGGCTAAATCCGGCTTTGGCAGCGGCGATACTTTGTTGGTGGTGACTACGAAATTTCATGTAATCCTCGTGCTGTCGGTCAGTGATAAAACTGCCAGGCATCCGAACCTCTTTTAAGCGTTAGAGTTCGGATAACCTGACCATTTGTCATCACCGGTCGCACGGATAAAATCCGCGCGAGAATTTGGGAGTGGTCT
Source organism: uncultured Pseudovibrio sp. (assembly GCA_947502585.1). Lineage (GTDB taxonomy): Bacteria > Pseudomonadota > Alphaproteobacteria > Rhizobiales > Stappiaceae > Pseudovibrio. The sequence goes on along the minus strand of CANNAV010000256.1, from coordinate 3,123 downwards.
CAGCCGGGCTACGCCCGACTTCAACTACTCCCAAATTCCCACCTTCAATGTCGCGAACTTTCACGAGCGGTGTTGCTGGACAGTGATGGCCCTGACGTGCTTCATCAGGATTTGTGAGATACTGTTAGAGCCTGTCTTACCTACATACTTAGGAAACAGGTAGTCATTATTGGGGCACTCTGAGGAGTGTCTGGAAGCCATTCTAAGGGCCTTCTGAGCGATCTTCAGGGTTTTTACCTGTCAATCTTTGAAGAGATGTTCTTGATCCTTCTAAGGCGGTTCTCCTGAATGATGAGGTGAGGGTAGTCATGCTCTATAATGACCTCTTCAACTCTGAGCCCTGCAATCTCATTCAATCGACAGCCAGTCCCAGCCAGCAATTGCCAGATCAGACTTACATCACGTCTGGACCTGGTGACAACCCTGTCAGTAACAGCCTGAAGGATATCATCAGGGAATGGCTTGCCCTTTTCCTCCTGAGATACCTTTGCTGTGACCCTCTTAGGGTACTTCATACTGGCAAAGGGATTTGGGAGTTGAAGATCATACTCCGTCAGGGCGTGATTAATGATTGCGACAATGGTGTTGAATTCCCGCTTTACCGTAGCTACCGAGACAGTCTTTAAGCGTTCGTCGCGGTATCCTCTGGCATGGTCTCTGCTGAAGTCTGAGAGGGGGATATCCTGCTGACCCACAATACCTTCAATGCGCTTTACAATGTTCTCTATACGCTGTTTGGCTTTCTTCTGGTCAAACTCATCCCCTGTAACCTGTTCCCTCGTGTAGAGCCTTACAGCGTCCGTGAGGGTGGCCTCAGGTTCCTCTATGCCGCCATACATCGCCTGAATGAGCTTCGTGGTCTTCTTGTCAACGCTCACAGGATTTCCAACCTCATCAAGTTCTGCCCGTCTCATGCCCTGCGCCTTGGCAGAGGCAGCCAACAGGTGCTCTGTGATGATATCACGAGGGTCAACCGCATCCTCATCAATTGGCATTTCAGGGTCAACACCCAGCTCACTAAGGCGGTTTAAGAGCGCTTTGGCTTCCTCAGTGGGTGTCAAACGGTCTGGAAAGGTTCCCAGAGTTGCATCTTTAAGGCTCGCACCGTTGGTTCTGATAATCTCCTCAACGCTCTCATGAATGCCTGGATACCGTTTGATTGCGTCCGCTTCAGAGAAGCCGAGAGGAATTTTAAATTCGAGTTTATTGAGTACTGAAGAGAGATTCTTAGGGTCGCGCCTAAGGTTTATAAACCGTGTTTCCAGTTTTCCCGAGCGCTGTAAATACTTCAAGACAAACCCCATTTATGTACCAAATTGTGTACCATGAAGGAGAGGCAAGTCTATGATAATATTGAATAATTTAGAAAAATCAATGCAAGATGGTGCCCAGAAGAGGACTCGAACCTCCACGCCCTCGCGGGCACTAGCACCTGAAGCTAGCGCGTCTACCAATTCCGCCATCTGGGCATATCATCTTTTTCTTTCAGAGGGTTGCTGCCTAGCAGCGTCGCTCTGTGAAGCAGGGTTCTAGTGATCTGGGCTGAGATTGTCAATCGTACATTTGCAAAGAGTTTCAATTTCTCCACAGAGTGCCTTCACATCCCAAATCCATGAGCGTATTAACATCCCATCAATTATAGCTTTTTTGAGGGTTATGCGCATTAATACGCGGACCTGCAAAGTTTTGGCAAAGGTGGATGAAAATGGCGCAAGCGCTTAACGGGAAACTCATTACCGTTTTTGGCGGGTCAGGATTTATTGGTCGACACGTTATCAGTATCTTAGCAGAGCGCGGATACAGCGTCCGCGCAGCTGTTCGTCATCCTGAACTTGCAGAGCATCTGCAGCCGCTGGGAACTGTAGGGCAGATCATGCCTGTTGCCGCGAGCGTGTGTAACAAAAAATCTGTCGAGCGCGCTGTCGAAGGTGCTTGCGCGGTCATCAACCTTGTGGGAATTCTCTATGAAAGTGGCGCTCAGAAGTTTGACAGTGTTCAGGCTAAAGGTCCGGCAACAGTGGCGAAGGTCTGTAAAGAGCAGGGCATTAATAACCTGATGCACGTTTCTGCCATTGGCGCAGACGAAAACAGTCCGGCTGTTTATGCAAAAACAAAAGCTGCCGGGGAAAAAGCCGTTCTGGAGGCAGTGCCAGGTGCAGTCATCTTTCGTCCTTCAATCGTTTTTGGTCCAGAAGATGACTTCTTCAACCGCTTCGGAAAAATGGCGCAGCTCTTCCCGGTTTTACCTCTGATTGGTGGGGGGTACACCAAATTCCAGCCTGTTTACGTTGGTGATGTAGCGCTTGCCATTGCGAATGCCATTGAAAACAAAGCTGAAGCTGGCAAGATTTATGAATTAGGCGGGCCGCAGATTGCAACCTTCAAAGAGTGTTTGCAACTGATGCTTCAGGTGATCCACCGCAAACGTAAGCTGTTAACTATGCCATTCCTGTTCGCTCATATTCAGGCAAAATTCATGCAGTTGTTACCAAAGCCAATGTTGACTGTTGATCAGGTAAATTTGCTGAAGAGCGATAACGTTGTGAGCAAAGAAGCTCAGTCGGAAAAGCGAACCTTCGAGGGACTCGGCATTGAACCGCATTCCATGGAATCAATTTTGCCGACGTATCTTGATAAGTTCCGCCTAAATGGACAGTATGACGCGAAAAGGCCAGCTAAATTATAAGGCCTTCGCAGCTTTCAGGAGACTCTTTGTACAACTCTTCAAAGAAGAGAGAGAGCGAGCGTGCGTAAGTGGTTGGCTATGGCGAATTCATTGGTATTTCAGAAGATACAATTGAAAAAACATTTGATGCATCCAGATGGACGGGTCCGGCAGCCTCAATTATGCAGGTGATAGCGCCGCTCATATCTTTCATAGTGCCTGTCTTCAAAAGACGGATATAGGATCTGTTGAGCTTTATCACACCAATTGTCAGAGGCTGAACATGGCCATGCTGGCTGAAGGGAAGGTTTCCACCAAAAAAGGACTGGTGACCCATTACGAGCTCAGCAACCCCGACACGCAAAGAAGGTATCAGGAAGGCAGGGTGATTCAATGAAAGTGCGGGCTGTTTTCGTTTTTCAGGAATGAAATAGCTGCATTCCGATTGTCCTGTACCT
>CANNAV010000255.1 GCA_947502585.1 uncultured Pseudovibrio sp. | reverse complement strand
TTTCATTGTAACTGACCTGCTCAAGAGAATCGTGTTTCCCTATTATAGCACATAAATCCCTAGATGGGACGCTTACTTTGAGGGATCAGGCTCGTCTATAGTCGCATTGGTCAGCGTGCCGGAAAGATTGCCGCTCAGCGTACCACCTGCATGGATAATGCCAGGAGCGGCGGCAACAATGTCATTTGAAATTACTTTGGGCGTAGCCTTATTGCTCTCACCTGGTTTACCTAAATACCCAAGCCAGCCGAAACCACGATGCGAGCGTCTGGAATTGTAATTTAGCGTCACCCAGTACTTGCGCGTCAACTCCACGCCGGTGTTGGTGAGGTTATCACCGTCAATACTCAGATTGCCTGCAGCAGTAATCTCACTTTGCGCATTGAGGATGTCGCCCGCATCGATGATAATATTGCCATTATTGGCAGCTATCCGCGCGGTTGGCTCACGACTTTTTATGTAATCTTGCTCAATGATAACAAGTCCCTTTCCTCCGGCGGGGACTTCGTGCTCTTCATCGGGCGAAAGAATATTCCAGCGCTTCAGATGGCCTTTATGAGGATCGAAAGTGCTCAGGCTGGTTGGAGCATATTCTTTCCACCATTCAGGGTTCCACTCGTCTGGAGTAGCGCCTTTGTCTGCCAGAATCTGCTCTATCATGACAATATCAGGCAGGAAGATATATCCGGTGGTGTTATGCCAGATGTCATCCATATTGGAACCGGAGATATACCCCTCATTTACATATACGTTATCATCGTAATCTGCGGGCTTAAGCCAAGAGGGGGGGGCCTTATTTATTACGTAGTTATTGGCGTATTCGATAACTTCGAAGCCAGTCTCAACTTGCGTGAGGTTTTGCAGGTCTTCGGTGCGCAAGGTTATGTCACCCTCAAGAGACTCAATTCCTCCACCATTGTGGTTGAGAAGCTGCGTGCTGCGTGTGCCGACACTCTGGCCTTCAATGGTCAGGTTTCTCCTGGCAAGAATGAGCCCACCGTCATTGTCGAGCGTGGTGCTGTGCAGCTCTAAATCCTGACCACTGACCAGAGCCCCTTCATTGTGAATATTGTCGGCATTAAGGGAGAGTGTGCCTGACCTGCTTTGCCAAACAGCATTTTCTTCAATGGTGACATCACCGTTCGTCGTAAAGGTAAATCCGGTCCCTCCAGAGAAGAGGCCTTTGTTAACAACGGATCGGCCAGAAATTGTAAGTTCGCCCAGGCTTTCCAATCGCGCAAAAGCAGTGTTGGTCAGTGACGCATCAGCGGTGTTCCTGAGTGTGACAGTTGTGCTGCTTGAAGAATTGATTGTGCCGTCATTGTTAAGAGTTTTGGCTTGAAGGTTTACCGTGCCATTGGACAAGATCTGTGCTGTCGGCCCATTGGTAAGTGTGTTGCTTGCGTTAAGGTTTAAGGCGCTGCCAGCACTGATTCTGCCCGCATTGGAGATGGATCTGGCATTAAGCGTAAGCGTATCTGCGTAAAGTTCTGCTGCGCTTTTAACACTCACGTCCTTGGTAAGGGTTGCGGAGAGAAGTTGGTCTGAGGCAATCTTGGCGCCTGCGCTTATGGTCAGAACCTCGCCCTCAAGCACCATGTCTTTTGCGCTCTCCAGCGAACCAGACACGCTCAGCAGATCTGCGGACAGGTCCAGACGTCCTTGAGAAAGAACCTGCCCACCGGTTGCAATCGCCACTGCGCCATCAGCATCAAGGCTCATATCAGCTATGCTGATAAGAGAACCGGCTCCCGAATAATCATCAAATTCTGCAAGGAGGGAACTGCCACTATAAAGGCTTCCCGTATTGATCAGATCGCCCTGAAGCGCGAGTTTGAGCCCATACTCACCTGTACGGCTGTCTTCTCCAGCCAGTTTTGCTTTCACATGACCAGAGTTCGTAAGAGCGCCAGCACGAGTTGTCAGCGTGATCGTACCATTGGCTTCCAAAGCGCCCGCATTTGAAAGACTGTCTCCGCCCAGTTCCAGCGTTGCCAGAGACGTGATTGTCCCTGCTGTTTTAACCTCAAGCTTTTGACCTGCTTCAAGCAGCATTTTCCCTTCGGAGAAAAGGGCCCCTGCAACTGTCAGATCCTGGGCAGCAGAAAGGCGTAAATCACGCCCTGACTTTAAATCAGCATCGGCTACAAGGTTCAGATCCCCACCACGGGCTGTTATTGCCATGCCCTGCAGACCCTTAAGCTCTCCGCCCAAAGACACATTATTAGCGCTGATACCAAGTGTTTTTTGCGCTTTTGTCTGAGCTCGATCTCCATGCTGAGTAAAGCTGCCAGCAGCATCAAGGGTGAGCGTGCCAAGGGAGATCATGATCCCTTGATGATCAACGTCACCTGCAGAGGTCAGGGTCAAATCCCCTTGCTTTGACTGAATGATGCCTGCAGAACCAATGGTCAGATCGCCGCTCAGGCTTTCAAGTGCAGTGGTATCCCCGCTTAGGGTCCCATTTGTTTCAATGCTGGCAGCACTCGTGTCCAGAAGGTCAGATACAGAAACAACGCTGCCCGCACTCTGTTTCAGATTTCCAGATGCGTTGATGACCGCATCGCCGCTTTGAGTGACCACGCTGCCTGAGAGGATAAGATCCTCTCCTGCATCAAGTGCGAGGTAAGTAGCTGCCTGGGTGATACCGCCCAGCTGGACCCGCCCAGTGCTGTCAATGTCAACAAAGCTGGCAAAGCTGACCATCTGGCCAGAGCTGGCCTGAGTGAAGGCACCGGTTTTAGCCTCAACGCTCAATTCATTTTGAGCCTGCAGCACACCAGTGTTTGCGATTTCGCCGGCTATAATGTTTAAGTTGGCATCAGAGCGAACAAGAGACGTGATGCCTGAGTTATTCAGCTTGCCACGAAGTTGCAGGTCAAGATCTTGCTCTCCATAAATCTGGCCAGCATTTTCCAGATGAGTACCAGCACTCAGGCCGCGCAGTGTAAGTTTGCCATAGTTACTGGCAATTTTCCCGCTGGTGCCAAGGCTGGACGTGCCTGCTTTTGTCAATGTCAGGTCCAGATCACCATTGCTCAGGATCTGGCCGTCATTATCAAGCCCTCCGGCTTTCAGGACCAATGTATCCGGGGTGGCGATTGAGGCGGTCGCATCGCTCAAGTGAACGGTGCCATCAGCCGCGATGCTCAGCGCACCAGCCCCATAAAGCGTTGCAATGCGCCCGGCCACCTGTTTCCCTATGGAAAGGTCCTTGCCAACCGATAGTGTGCCTGTGCCCAACGTCTGTAAATAACTACCGTTCTGAAGGGTGACATTCCCCGTTGTGGCTAAGGTGAGATCAGAGAGCGATGCCAAAACCCCCGCATTATCAACCGAAGAGAAGGTTCCGGTAAAATCACCGTCAGATAACACACGTGCGTTGTCACTGATCGCCAGGACACCTCCTTGAAGGGTCATGTCCTGACTGCTTTCCAGCAAGCCAGCCACGTTCAGCGAGGAACTATCCAGATCAAGGCTGCCTTTGGCGATGACTTCCCCGCCTGCACCAATGGTCACAGCGCCAGCAGCGTCAATCTCCATGTCTGTGATGCTCTTGAGAGAACCGGCTCCTGAGTAACTGCCAAATTCAGCAAAGACAGAGCTTCCGCTATAAAGCGTGCCTGTATTGACCAGATCACCCTTGAGGGAAAGTTTTAGTCCATATGCAGCCGAGCGCCCTGCTTCTCCAGCCAGGTTGGCTTCCAAAGTGCCAGAGTTCGTCAACCCGCCCTCGCGGGCTGTAATTGAGATCGTATCATTGGTCTCCATCAGACCAGATGTTGTCAGGCTCGCTCCTTCAAGAGTGATGGATTTGGCACTGGAGAGCTCCGTGCTGTCTGCAATTTCAAGAGCTTGTGCTGCAACAAGGTCCATGTCCCCGGAGGCATACAGCTGTGCTCCTGTTTGGATAGTAAACTGACCGGTACGTGCGCTTAAGCTGACATTTT